>NZ_CP095075.1:2858032-3182048 GCF_022921115.1 Halobacillus amylolyticus
TCGCAGGTTGACAGATTAAAGGGGATAAGATAATCTTCACTACATACATACTGAAAAGCAGGTGTTGATTGTGAAGCTTAGAACAATGGTTTATGCATCTTTGTTTGCAGCAATAATCGGAGCGCTCGGTCTACTACCACCGATCGTCACTCCATTTACTCCTGTACCGATCACAGCTCAAACCTTAGGAGTTATGCTGGCCGGTTCTATCCTAGGAGCGAAACGAGGCGGGTTAAGTCTATTAGTCTTTGTCTTACTAGTAACATTTGGTGCCCCCCTGCTTTCAGGAGGGCGGGGCGGCTTAGGAGTTCTATTTGGCCCCTCAGGCGGTTACATACTGGCCTGGCCATTTGCCGCTGTTACGATAGGTTTTCTCATAGAATGTTTCTGGAAAAAACTAAATATTGGCCTCTATATTGCTATTAATGTAATAGGAGGTGTTCTTTTAGTTTACGCATTTGGGGTAACCTATCTTTCTATGATTACGGAGACCCCATGGACGAAAGCTGCATGGGCAGCACTGGTTTTTATTCCTGGTGATCTTGTTAAAGTTGTAGTCGCTTCTTTACTCGCTAGACAAATAAATCGAGTGTATCCATTAATTGAAATGGAGAAAAGCCGTAATAACCGTAAATCTAAAGCTGCCTGAAAAAAGGTTTGCCTTACCTAGGGCAAACCTTTTTTGAGAATATAAGTAATTGAGGTGTGTAGAATGGCTTTTATCGGAACGTGTATAAAAGAAATAGCTGAGCAATCTCCTAAGCGGATAGCCATTGAAACGAGAAATAACCGAATAACCTACCAAGAATTTTATCATTCAGTTCTATTGCTTCAGCGGAAACTCTCCCGTCTACTCCCTGAAGGCAAAGGAAAAAAGATCGGTTTTTTGCTTCCTAATGAGCCGAAATGGTTAGAATTGTTTATAGCGATCAGTTCAAGTGGAGGGATTGCCATTCCGTTTGATCCTAAATGGAGTCCTTTCCAGTTAAATGATGTGATTAAAGATTCTCAGCCTGATCTTGTCATCTATGATGACGCCTTTGCTGATCGATTTAGGAACACCACTTTTGTTCAAACTTGGACGATAGACGCACTAGATTTACTTTTTACATCCGAGCAAAGCAGAAACCTCTTCTTGGATCAAGATCCTTTTTATATTGGATATACATCTGGCACGACTGGCCAGCCAAAGGGTTTTATAAGAAGTCATGCATCTTGGGCGGATTGTTTCTCCCTAGGCCGCCAAGTTTTTTCTTTAGATAAGGAAGACCAGATACTATGTCCAGGACCTCTTGTACATTCACACTTCTTATATGCTGCTGTCCAGTGTCTACATCTCGGTGCCACCCTACATTTATGTTCGACCTTTAGCGAAAGGGAAGTATGGGAGGTTCTACAGAAAAAAGACATTACCGTCATGTATATCGTTCCGACGATGTTTGAAGCTTTGAATAAGAAGGGGGATGGCAAAATATCGCAGCACTTAAAAACATTGATTTCTTCCGGAGCAAAATGGGCTGCGGCATCTAAACAGTCAGCCAGTCAAGTTTTTCCCCACGCGTCCATTTATGAATTCTACGGCGCTTCTGAATTGAGCTTTATTAGTTTTCGCGAGGTGAATGACGGTGATCTCCCCGAAGGATCGATAGGGCAGCCTTTTCCTCAGGTAAAGATTTTGATTCTCTCCGACGATGGCCGGCTTGTAAGTCAAGGCGAAGTTGGCAATTTGTTTGTGAGCAGTCCATGGGTTTTTGACGGATATTTGAATCGCCCCGAGGAAACGGCGGATGTTTTTAATGGGAAGTGGGCAACGGTTGGTGATCTCGCTTTTGTGGATGAGAAAGGGCACATCATTCTTAAAGGAAGGAAGAAAAGTATGATCATCAGTGGTGGCCTTAATATCTATCCTGAAGAGGTGGAACAGGTAATTCGAGATCATCCAGCTATTGATGAAGCGGTCGTAAAAGGTGTGGAAGATGATTACTGGGGTGAAAAGGTCATTGCTTTTGTTACCCGTACAGAAGGAGAGCCGCTTTTTATTGATGATGTGAAAGGTCACCTTACAAAGCTTTTGCCAAAATATAAATGCCCTAAAGAATGGATTGAGTTGAACGAGTTCCCTTATACAAGCAGTGGGAAAATCGCCCGAAAAGAACTTCTAATGCCTGTAAGGAGGGATTAGATGAAGGAAGCAGTGATTGTCAAAGCAAAACGCACACCTATTGGGAAGGTAGGAGGAGTACTTTCTCATCTCCCCCTGAAAAACTGATCCGCCCACTTCTTAAGGATTTAATACAGGGGCTAGATCCAGGGGAAATCAATGACGTTATTTTAGGAAACGTTGTTGGTCCTGGAGGGAATATGGCAAGGCTCTCCCTATTGGAAGCGGGGCTGCCAATGACAGTGTCTGGAGTAACAATAGATAGGCAATGTGGGTCGGGTTTAGAAGCCATTAATATAGCTGGACGCCTTGTCCAGGCAGGCGCTGGAGACATTTATATTGCCGGCGGTGTAGAGAGCACGAGCTTGGCCCCGTGGAAAATTAAAAAGCCCGATTCTATACATAGTCCAAACGGTCCTGAATTGTACACAAGAGCACGGTTCTCACCTGAATCAATCGGTGATCCTGAGATGGGGGAAGCGGCTGAAAACGTAGCGGAACACTATGGCGTTACACGAGGTGAGCAGGATGAATTTGCCTATCATAGTCACCTCAAGGCTGTTAATGCTCAACGTAACGGGGTTTTTGATAAAGAAATCATTCCAGTAGGTGGAATCCATTCAGATGAGTGTCCACGACCAAACACATCGCTTGCCAAATTATCTACTCTGAAGCCGGTGTTTAAACAAGGGGGTACGGTGACAGCAGGAAATGCATGTCCGATGAATGACGGAGCTGCGGCTGTATTAATCATGTCGCTAGAGAAATGTCGCAAACTTGGTCTGAAGCCATTAGCCCGCTTTGTAGATAGCACCACAGTAGGGGTTGATCCTCATTTACTCGGGATTGGACCGATTCCAGCTGTGAAAAAATTGTGGAAGCGCCAGCATTTGACGGGAAGGGATATTGATCTTGTAGAATTCAATGAAGCGTTTGCCTCCCAAGTCATCGCCTCATTAAAAAGTCTTGAAATTCCATACGAAAAAGTGAATCGGTCTGGCGGTGCCCTTGCGTTAGGTCATCCCTATGGTGCCTCAGGAGCTATTCTAGTCACGCGACTTGTATCTGAACTAGCGAGAAATGGTCTAAAGCGTGGGGTAGCAACTCTTGGTATTGGTGGTGGAATGGGATTGGCTACCTTATTTGAATCAATGTAAGAATTCGCTCCCTATAAAAGTAACGCGAAGGATAGCGATGAAAAGATCACACACAAAAACAGAGCTGCCATTACTTTGTCATCAACTCTGAACCAAGCCCAGCACTGGCAGATAATTTTTAAGGCTGGTCACTGAAAAGTGATCAGCTTTTTCAATCAATAAAACCATAAATGTCATCAACTTTTAACTAAGGACCGGCAACGACATCTAGCGTTTATATTTAATTCAAACATTAAGGTGGAAACGATCTTCCTAAAAAATGTATATTTCCTATTGACCTAAGCAACCTATAAAAGCACTTTAAATTAGACATTTAAACCATCGAAAAACTTGGGCTTCTCGTCACGGTATTAAGTGTTTTTGTTGTCAAACAACTATTGGAGGTATTGGAGATGAATATTTTCCTGCTTGTTCTGGCTTTGATTCTCCCTTGGACTTTATTATTCTTCTTTGAGAAAAAGACCATTAAGAGATATATGCCTGTCACAATTTTCACAGCTTTACTAATGACGATCATCTTTCAAATCGCTTATACATATGAGTGGTGGATCATCCATGAGTACATCGTACCGTGGGGGTATATGATTGACGTTAGTTTCGCTTATGGTTGTTTTGCCGTTGGAACGTTTATGATTTTTTACTTTACCTCCCACAAATTTTGGCTGTATTTACTTGTTAACTTAGTGACTGACGCTTTTTTCGGGTTTGTGATTCTGGGTATTGTGTTAAAAAAGATGGGAGTCGCAGAGTATAAAACCTTATCAGGGTGGCAATATTGGCTCATCATTTGCGCTGTCAATCGTCATTTACGTCTACCATAAGTGGCAGAAGGGAATCTTTTCTGATGAACACGCTAAGGGTAAATCGTAGTGTAGGGTCAGAGTTAATAAGGAGTGTGCTTAATTAAATGGAAAGTTTTACAGAGAACTTCAATAAGAACTATTTAGACGGAAAATGGGTAGATGGGGATACAGGAGAAACCCATAATATTTTGAATCCATATGATGATTCAATCATAGCAACGGTTCAATTAGCCTCCTTACAACAATTAAAAAGCACCTATGAAGTTGCTGAAGTTCGGCAAAAAGATTGGGCCCACTCCTCTGTTGAGGATCGAAAAGAAATCCTTCGTAAGGCTGCTGAATTTTTGCAAAATAATCGTGATGAAATTATTCGTATCGCAAATTTAGAAACAGGTGGGACATTACTTAAAGTCGAGTTGGAATTAAATCTTGCTATTGATGTATTAAAAGAAACGTTCGACTATATGGATACCATTGACGAGGTGAAGGAAGTTCATGCGACGATTGATGGGAAAAAGAACAAAATTTATCGACAGCCATTAGGTGTGATTTCATCTATTTCCCCATTTAACTTTCCGTTGAATTTGTCGATGCGATCCATTGCACCAGCCATTGCACTAGGCAATACAGTTGTTCATAAGGCAGATTTGCAAGTAGGCTTAACAGGTGGATCAATTATTGCACGTGCATTTGATTACGCTGGATTGCCGGGCGGTGTATTCCAATCTGTTTTAACAACACCAGAAAAAATTGGTGATGAAATGCTTGAGAATCCAGTCGTACAATTAGTTGCTTTTACGGGTTCGACTGGGTTTGGGAAACATATTGGAGAAATTGCCGGAAAAAACTTAAAGCGGGTAGCATTAGAGCTTGGTGGTAATAATCCGTTCATAGTTTTACAGGATGCAAATATTGAAAGAGCCGTTGATGCGGCGGTGTTTGGTAAATTCATGCACCAAGGACAAATATGTATGTGTATTAATCGAATGATTGTCCATCAAGATGTGTACGAGAAATTTACGGATAAATTTGTTGAACGTGCATCCCAACTGCCATATGGTGACCAAACTGACCCCGATACAGTCATTGGGCCGTTAATTAATAAAAAGCAAGTGGAGAAAGTATTGGAAGTCATTGAAAAGGCGGAGAAAGCCGGAGTGAATGTTGCCCTGAAAGGAAAACGAGAAGGAAATGTGCTCACACCGCATATTTTTGTCGATGTAGATAATTCAGATGACATCGCACAGACTGAACTGTTCTCACCAGTTGTATCGATCATAAAGGCAGATTCCGATGATCATGCCATTGAATTAGCAAACGATACCATTTACGGGCTTACTTCCGCGCTATTCACATCCGACTTAGAAAAGGGAGAAGCATATAGCTTGAAGATAGATAGTGGGATGACGCATGTTAACGACCAAACGGTAAATGATGCAGCCAATGTTCCGTTTGGCGGGAACAAACAAAGTGGCCTAGGTCGATTTGGAAATCCATGGGTGATTGATGAATTTACTAAATTGAAGTGGGTATCGGTCCAGGAAGAATACCGAAAATTCCCATTTTAGCTAAGAGGACAAATACACTTTCTAATGGTGTATTTGTCCTCTTTTATTTATATACAGAAAGAAGGTACTTTGGGAAGGAGTATAGAAGAAGGATTGTTATGAAAAATAAATGGTTATAAATTTACTTTACGGATAGGGAGTCATACATATGGGAACAAAACCCCAGCTTAATACAAAAAAGGCATTATCTATCATTGGTATCATTTTTGTTGCCTTTAACTTGCGTCCAGCCATAACATCTGTTGGCCCGCTAATTAGCTCGATTATGAAGGATATCGGGATTTCCAACGCTGCTGCGGGGTTCATTACAACCCTGCCACTCCTGTCGTTTGCCGTTTTCTCCTTGCTTGCCCCTAAGCTGGGTTACCGATTCGGATATGAACGAATGGTTTTTATTGGCTTATTGACATTAATAACGGGAATCGTTATCAGGTTTATCTCACTGACATTCACATTGTTTGCAGGAACTGCTTTAATTGGGATCGGGATTGCTATCTCAAATGTGTTGCTGCCTGGTATTGTGAAAGGGAAATATCCTCAAAAGGTTGGGTTGATGACAGCTGTTTATACAACATGTATGTCCGTGTTTTCAGCAATAGGAACTGGACTAAGTATTCCCTTAGCCAAAAATTTAGGTCTAGGCTGGGAAAAAACATTATTATGTTGGGCTTCGTTAGCCTTGTTAGCAGCAGTTGCATGGCTGCCCCAACTACGCAAACCATCGAAATTTAATGACGTGAAAACATCTACATTACAAGGAAATTCAATATGGCGTTCCAAAATCGCCTGGCAGGTGACCATTTTTATGGGGTTACAATCTTTTTTATTTTATTCCATGATTGCGTGGTTGCCTGAAATTCTTAATGGGCGGGGTCTAAGCATCTCAACAGCAGGTTGGATGGTATCAATCATGCAGCTAACAGGTCTTCCAATAACCTTTCTTACTCCTGTCCTTGCTGCTCGCTTCCACAGTCAAAGAGGGATTGTAGGTTTGATTGGTTTTCTTTATACTGCAGGGCTATTGGGAGTTCTGTCCGGTAGCAGCATTGGCGTGCTGACTGTCAGTGTCATGCTGATGGGAATTGGCCAGGCAGCTTCGATTAGTTTAGCCCTAACGTTACTTGGGCTTCGGACTGCCAATGCCCAGCAAAGTGCTGCATTGTCAGGAATGTCTCAATCAGTCGGGTATTCGCTTGCGGCGGTGGGCCCAGTATTGATCGGCATACTGCTGGATGTTACGGCATCCGTGACCGTACCGTTACTGTTGTTCATTGCCATTATTATTGTGATGGTGACAGCAGGTCTTGGAGCAGGGAGGAATCAGACGGTTTTTAACGAGAATAGGGCTTACGATTAGTCAAAGCTTCAACGTAGCACTCTTGTGATATGAAGCTTTCCTTCCTGGCTCAACTACTGAATAGTAATGTAGCTAAAGGTACATAGAGCTACAAAATGATTTCACTATAAGAAGGTCTTAAGCGAACACTTGGGGGCGCTGTAATAAGGTGGATCTTTGAAAGTTACCCAATAAAGCCGGCCAGTTCATGATTAAATTTTTCCATCTCACAATAGAATAATCCATGACCACTATACATAAAAGGAACGAGTTCTGACCCCTTGATCCCTGCTTGCAGCGCTTCGGCAAGTGTGAAGGGGCAAATCTCATCATGTACACCATGGAAAATGCCAGTAGGTACATGAATCTTGGACATATCTTGCCATAACTCTTCATCACGGAGGGAAACCGCAGTCTTCGCTGTTGCATTTCCAGATGCCGTGAGTCCTAATCCCTGAAACCATTCTTTGAAGCTTTCTGTTATATTTTGATAGAAAAACATTTTCCCAAAGTTATGCAGCATTTCGGGGCGATCAGTATAGGTAGCCTTAATTAATTCATTTACTCTTTCCTTTGTAATAGTGGTTAGTCCATAAGGGTAACCTTGACGTTGGGTAAAGATGGGTGCTGCTGCTGCGATAAGGGCAAGTTTAAAAATCTTATGCCCCGCATGACGAGCCATATATCGAATGGCAATAGCTCCGCCCATAGAGTGCCCGGTAAGGGTGACATGTTCAAGCTTTAATGTGTCAATAACCGAACGAATATCATCTGCTAGACGATCATAAGAATATCCAGTCCAAGGATTATCCGATTTGCCGAATCCGCGTAAATCAACACCTATGCAGCGATAACCTGCTTTTGGAAGTTGGTCGTACTGATACTCAAATACTCGATGGTTGAGGGGCCATCCGTGTATGAATAAGATTGGCTGGCCGTCTTCTGGGCCGTAGTCCTCTATATAAATATTCACATTATGTTCAACAGTAATGTAATATCCCATCTAAGCCCTCCCATATTATTATTCTTTCGGCACACTTTACACTTTATTAGCAGGTGTCGGATTTTATGAAAAAACCTCTAAATATAGCAATTGTCTATTGACCTTAGTGTGTAAAATATTAGTAGTGGTTATAAGGTATGTACCCATTTGAAAATGATTGTGACATGAATAAGACACCGTATCAAAAGTAATGAAGAAGGATGTTTTATTTCAGAAAATAAAATGGTGATGGAAGTCAGTAGGAAGATTTCCATCACCATTTTAATCAAGGCTTCTATGATAATCATATAGCAATCTGCTTAGATATTTTAGAGGGCCGGAAACAGCCATGCCCCTATATATCTTCAAAGACTAATACTCCTCTATGCCCTTGACAATGCCCTTCGCTATTTGCTCGCGATAATCTTCGCTTTTTAACAACTCGGCATCCTCTTTATTCGAGACAAACCCAGTTTCTGCAAGAATCGCTGGCATATTAGTATGACGCAAAACAAAGTAATCTGCTTTAAACACCCCGCGGCTCAGGTTGCTAGTTTTAGAGATAACGTGTTCCTGGACTAAGTCTGCAAGGTTTCTTGCTTTTGAACCCCCTGCACTATAAAAGGTTTCAATACCTTTAGCACTGGAGTCATGGTACCCGTTGGCATGAATACTAATAAAAAGATCAGCCCCCCAGGTATTGGCTTGTTTTGCACGATTTTCAAGGGTAACAAAGGTATCATCTGTCCGCGTCATTAAAATATCATAACCTTTTTCAAGTAGTTTAGACTCAACGCGCTTAGCAATGTTCAGAACGACGTCTTTTTCCTGAAGAGAGTTCCCGATGGCACCGGGATCTTTGCCTCCATGACCAGGGTCTAGAACAATGCGTTCGACGTCCTGAGTTTCGGTTTGATTAGGGTTTATCTCCCTGAATTCGTCTGTTTTTTTCACATCTTTCTCTTCTACTTGTTTTTCTTCCTCAATGCGATCCCAAGCAACTTCTGATAGAAAGGCTGTGCTCACAAACCCTAGTTCTCCTTGGTAAGTGATTTGCCCCCACCCATTTCCAAGTTCAATATATTCCACTCGTTGCCCCGGTAAGAGACTTCCGATGACCTTAGCATTCAAACTAGGCGCTTGCCGTACATTTAAGGATGACTGGGTGTCAACTTCGCCTGTTTGTGCGGCTTCAACTGGCTGGGCAATCGTCAGTGCAGATATAACGATTAGTACAAAAGAAAGAACCACCGTTATGAAACGCGTTCTCATGTTCATAGATAACTCCTCCCGACTATTAAAAGTGAAAACTTTTATTCTATGAAAAACTGAATCATACTATTAATCTTGGTCAAGTTTTCAATGATCTATTCATCATAAGGCTGTTAAATCTAATCTAGGATTATATATGGTTAGCATTATTCAAAAGTTATGCTTCATGAGCAGTTTATCTCTGACTCACTGGACAAATAAATATTATAGCTATTAATACTGAACAATGAATATTTATATAATGTAGTGAACCATGTTGTCACATGCCATAAGGAAAATATTTGACAAAAAAGTCTAAAAACCAAGCATTTTTTCATAATCTTTAGTAGAATAATAGATAGTTGAATAGGCGAAGAAACAGGCGTGATGTGATTCATCACTTAATAGGGAAGTTGGTTCAAATCCAACGCGGTCCCGCCACTGTATTTGAGAGCAACCTGCACGATTCCACTGTGTGATAAACATGGGAAGGAGCAGGAAGCCATGACCATAAGTCAGGAGACCTACCTGTTTTTCTCACCAATAACCTACGCGGATAGGAGGTGTATAGTAAAAAAGGAGGCTGCCTGCATGTACTTAAGCAGCATGCAAAATCCTTTGTGTACACATCTTCAATGCGAGATGTGTTTTTTTGTGCTCAAAAACTTTTTATTACAGGGGAGAGAGGAACTTGAAACGACTATCGAATTACATATTTATGCTTCTAATGACGATTGGATTGCTAGTAGGCTGTGCAAGCAATGAGGGATCGAGTCAACCAGAGGAAAACCAGAATGAGAAAGGTACTAATTCAGAAGAAGCGCAAGGACAGGCATCGACTTATCCTCTGACTGTGGAGGATTCTACAGGGAACGAGGTTGTCCTAGAGGAAGACCCTGAAAGAATTGTATCTCTTATTCCAAGTAATACAGAGATTGTGTTTGCCCTTGGTGCAGGGGAAGAGGTTGTAGGGGTCTCTGACAATGATAATTACCCTGAGCAGGTGAATGAGATTGATAAGGTTGGCGGGATGCAAATTAATACGGAGAAAGTTCTATCATTAAAGCCTGATCTCGTGCTTGCACACGGTTCAAGTGCTCATAATTTCCAGGCAGCGATTGATCAAATCAGAAATGCTGGGATTCCAGTTTATGTGGTTAAGAATGCTTCCGATTTTAAAGGCGTTTATGAAACGATTCAATCAGTTGGTAAATTGGTAGATGAGCAGGAAAAAGCCGAGAGCATCGTAACAGGGATGAAAGAGAAACTTAAAGGAATTAAAGAAAAAGCATCTGACATCAAAGATCCTAAAAGTGTATTTGTAGAAGTGTCTCCGGCTCCGGAAATTTATACAACTGGAACGGGTACATTCATGAATCAAATGCTCCAAGCGATCAACGCCGAGAATGCTGCTGCTGGCCAAGAAGGATGGGTGAAAATGAATGAAGAGGCTATTATTAACTTACAGCCAGATGTCATCATTACGACCTATGGCTATTACACAGAGAAACCTGTAGAAAAAGTGCTTTCTAGAGAAGGTTGGGAAGAAGTACCCGCAATCGAAAAGAAACAGGTCTATGATGTTCACTCTGATCTTGTTACACGTGCGGGTCCGCGCTTGATTGAAGGGGTAGAGCGGTTGGCTGAAGCTGTTTATCCGGAAACGTTCGGTGATGAATAAACCAGTAGCTTATATAGGGAGCTTAATGATTTTAGTGGGTGCATGGCTGGCAGGAGTAGCTGTTGGCAGTGTACCTATTCCGCTTCCTGTCATTATCGGAGCGATAGCAGAAACGATAAGTCCTTATCAGTCCAATGTTGATCCGATAAATATCAGTATTATTGTGGATGTCCGCTTGCCGCGCGTCGTATTAGCAGGGTTAGTGGGTGCGTCACTTGCAATAGCTGGAGCGTCTTTTCAGGGCTTGCTGCAAAATCCGTTAGCTGATCCTTATACATTAGGTGTGTCTTCAGGTGCGTCTGTCGGAGCAGTATTGGTTTTGTTTGTAGGATTTTCCCTCCCGGTTTTCTCTTCTTTCACACTTCCCATTGTCAGCATTTGTACTGCAGTTCTAACGCTGCTTTTCGTTATTGGGTTTGCACGTATGCTTGATCGTACACTTTCGATTGAAACTCTCATACTGACAGGGATCGTGATGGGGTCTTTTCTCGGATCGGTTATTTCTCTCATGATTGCGCTTACAGGAGAGGAGCTTCGCCAAATTGTCGGCTGGCTCCTTGGAAGTGTAGCGATGCGGGATGGAATCACGTGGGGCTGCTGCTCCCATTTTTTATTGTTGGTGTGCTGCTTCTTTTAACTCAAGGACAGGAATTAAATGCGATGTCGTTAGGCGAGGAACGGGCAAAGCAACTTGGTGTTCCTACCGAGAAAAGAAAAGCGCTGATCTTATTAGCTGCTTCGATCTTAACTGGGGCGGCAGTTGCTGTGTCAGGGACAATCGGCTTCGTCGGTCTAGTCGTTCCTCATATTTGCCGAAGGATTTTTGGTACAGACCACCGTCACCTTATTCCACTGTCTTTAATTAATGGAGCGACCTTCTTAATATTGGCGGACCTCGTATCACGAACGGTTATTGCCCCTGCTGAGTTACCTATTGGGGTGATCACATCGCTCATAGGAGCACCGATTTTTGCTTTTATTCTTTACCAGCAGAGGAAAAAAGGGGCGAGTGTATGATTGAAGTAACCAATATGACGGGTGGATATGAAACTAAGCCCATTGTTGATCATGTCGATTTTCAAGTCAATCGTGGTGAGTTCTTTGGTGTGGTTGGTCCTAACGGAAGTGGAAAAACAACCTTATTTAAGTTGATGAGTGGGATTCTTCCTCTATGGGAAGGGGAGGTGGTTATTGATCGGAAGCCCCTTGAACATTACCCTCGTAAACAACTTGCTCGCAAGGTTGCGACATTGCCCCAGGTTCAGCAGAGCTTTTTTTCCTACAATGTCTATGAAACCGTGATGATGGGACGTTATGCATACCAATCGGGCTTTTTTAAGCAGCCGACCGAGCGGGATAAAGAAGTGGCTGAACAGGTATTAGAGCAAACGGGGCTGACAGATATGTATTCTCTCCCTCTCGACCACTTGAGTGGAGGAGAAAGGCAGCGTGTATATCTGGCCCAAGCCCTTGTTCAGGAACCGGATATTTTGCTGCTTGATGAGCCAACGAATTACCTTGATTTTAGTTATCAAAAACAGCTCCTTGATGAACTGAAACAGTTATCGCTGACAAATCATTTAACGGTGGTGTCGATTTTTCACGACTTAAATATAGCTAGCCTGTATTGTGATCGACTGTTACTGATCGACCAAGGGCAGATCACTCAGATAGGCAAGCCGGAAGAAGTGATGCAAAAGCCCTTACTTGAACGAGTCTATCATTCTTCTATCGATGTTCATGCTAATCCTACGTTATCAAGCCCTCAGATGAACTTGCTGCCGGATTATTTTTTAGACAAAACAAGGACTGCTATCAAACCTGAGCTTGTGGAAGCCACAGAGGAGAAGGTTTTAGTAAGAACCCCCAGCTGCTTAAAACCTTTTCATCAGCTGTGATGGGAGGGGGATTTGGCTGGTATCGGAACTTTGTTAACTATCATGTTGATAAAAGCTTTAATTGTGATTCCCCTTCCCCATTCATGATAGAAAAATGTCAGCAGTGGGGGCTGGCTGAGCATGACACCTTAGCGATGATGACAGCAGCCCACCTACCGGATTATTCGGAACGATTTTTCCAGGGAGACGGTGTCTCTATCTTGATTTTAGTTACAGCTGGGTTAGGTAATGCAGTAGATGTTGTTCACGGGACTAAACGAGTAGCGGAGCATCAGCCTGGGACGGTTAATACATGGATTTTCGTTGATGGTCACCTCTCTGAGCAAGCATTTATTCAAGGAATTGTAACGGCGACGGAAGCGAAGACGCAAGCTTTTTCGAGATGTGAAATTAAAGATCCACTGACAAATACTGCAGCTACAGGAACGTCTACAGACAGTATTATGATTGCGAGTACTCAAACAGGGATACAGCTAGAATATGCGGGGCCGATTACCTTTCTCGGGAGCAAGGTTGGGCAGATGGTTTATGAAGCTACGAAGGAAGCCATTAAACGCTATTTGGAAAGAATGAAGCCCTGATGATCGAGCATCTCATTGCCTTAACTGCAGCGCTTTTACTAGATTTATGGCTTGGGGATCCGCGTTGGCTCCCACATCCCGTCCGCATGATGGGAAGCGTGATTCATTTTCTTGAAAACAGATTGAATAAAGGGAGATTTCGCCGCTTCAAAGGGGTGACTATGGTTCTCATGGTCTGCAGTTTTGTTTTCGTGATTACATGGTCTGTTACTGCAATTAGCTATCACGTTCACATCTTGCTCGGTGTGGCCGTGGAGTGCTTTTTTATTTGGACGACGATCGCATTAAGGGGGTTGAAGGAAGCGTCGATGGACGTATATACACCGTTAATACAGTCTGACTATACTCAAGCACGCCATCATTTATCCATGATTGTTGGGAGGGATACCGACAATTTAGATGAACCTGAGGTGGCGAGAGGTGCGATTGAAACAGTTGCTGAAAATACAAGTGACGGCATTACAGCACCCCTTTTCTTCGCTTTTTTAGGCGGTGCGCCTCTGGCTATGCTTTATCGTGCCGTGAATACGTGTGACTCGATGGTCGGGTACCGACATGAGCGATTCTACCATTTTGGCTGGGCTTCGGCTCGATTGGACGATGTGCTGAATTGGATTCCGGCCCGGCTGACATCGATGTTACTTTTATTACTAGAGAAAACTCCTTTTCAAACGAAAAGAGAAGCGATTGCTTTATTATTCCATCATTCAAAGCGTCATCCGAGTCCTAATAGTGGCTGGGGTGAAGCAGCTTTTGCTATTTTAATGGGGATTCAGTTAGGTGGTGAAAATCGGTATTTCGGCGAAGTATCCACGCGTCCTACGATTGGGGTTCCCTATAAGGAGATCGGCGCTGAGCATATTAAAGCGGCCCATCACTTTATGGTAAGAGCTACAGTTTATATTATTTTATTGTTATGGATAGGAGGTGCAGTCATTGAAGTGGCCGTCACATGGGGCTAACCCGCAATATTTAACCGACCCCTTACAGCTGCCAGAGGTGACCTATGATTTTAGTGTGAATGTGAATCCATTAGGGCCTCCGCCTTGGCTGGGGGAGAAGTGGGGAGATCTTTTCGAGCTGATCACGATTTATCCAGATCCCCATGTTGAAGATCTCCGTCATACGATCGCTTTACAAGAGGGGATTTCGGAAAAACAAATTCTGGTAGGGAATGGTGCGTCGGAGCTGCTTACATTATTAGGGCAGGAGTTTGCCGGCAAGCGTCTATTGATTGTTGAACCGACTTTTGTTGAATATCGAATGATTGCTGAGATGAATGGTTGTATAGTAGAGTCTATTTTTCTAACCGAGTCGGAAGGGTGGCAACTGCCTTTAGAACGGCTCAAATCTAAGCTTACTGGTGTAGACCTTGTGATGGTCTGCAATCCAAATAACCCTACAGGCGTTGCCTACAAACAAAGTAAGTTAGTCGAATTGTTGAATGAGCTTGAAAAGAGAGAAGTCTCTCTTCTAATCGATGAAGCGTTTTATGATTTTGTTCAAAACGAGCCGTCCCTAATTCAGCAAATAAACAAGTCATCTCACCTTATCATTTTGCGTTCACTGACGAAGATGTACTCCATCCCAGGATTAAGGGTCGGTTATCTTGCTGGATCGGAAGCGATGGTTCAAAAATTAGCGTCCTATCAGCCGACATGGAGTGTAAATGCTTTGGCTCAACACATTGCTAAGGGATGTATCAAGGATCATTCCTTCCGTCAACAAACAAGAGACTTGATTCAAGCTGAGCGAGAGCGAATTTTCCCTAGGCTTCAGGAGCTTGCTTTTACTGTCTCGAAAAGCGATGTAAACTACTATTTATTAGGGGGATATCCTTCTTTAAGTGATACCTTGCTGCCTTTTCTGTTGAAAAATCGATTGGCTGTTCGCCATACAAATAATTTCCCGGGGCTAGATGGCAAATTTGTACGAGTAGCTGTTCGCACACAAAAGGACAATGACTACTTGCTTGAACTCCTAAAAAGGTGGGTGCAAACATGATGATCTTTGTCTGTGGAGGTGTAAGAAGTGGGAAGACGAGTTATGCAGAGAGCTGTATGTTGCAATCGAATCTGCCACACCTCCACTATGTGGCAACGGGGGTGGTGACAGATTCAGAAATGCTAGACCGTGTAACCCGCCACAAAAAGGACCGCAAGCAAAGTAAAGGGTCATGGCAAACATGGGAACAGCCGACAGCCATTGATCAGCTTTCATTTACAGCGGAAGATGCTATCCTGATCGACTGTTTAACTACATGGGTCACGAATGAAATGATGGCCGAGGAGTATGTGCCTCCGGATGATATGGTTACTTTTCTCATGAAACAGCTGGACCGTCTAATCACAGGTGCCGGGGAAGTATATATTGTTTCTAATGACCTTGACCGTGATCTGCCTTCACCTTATAAAATGGTTCGTGACTATCTATACATTCTTAATTCCATACATAGATACGTTGTGAGGAAAGCAGATGAGGCGATTGAAATGGTATTTGGCCGGCCATTTTTTCATAAGGGGGTAGAAGCATGAAGGGAGTCATGATCCAAGGGACAGCATCAAATGTAGGGAAAAGCTGGATTGCGACTGGCCTATGCCGGCTACTCGTTTGCCATGGTCTAGCCATCGCTCCATTTAAATCGCAAAACATGTCAAACAACTCCTATATAACAAGGAATGAAGAAGAGATTGGTCGTGCTCAAGGAATTCAGGCTGAGGCTGCTTTCGTTGAGGCAACCGTTGACATGAATCCGATCTTGTTAAAGCCGACAAGTGACCAGCGATCTGAAGTGATTATCCATGGAGTCAGTCAAGCTGCCTGGACGGGATCAGAATATCGAACCCATTGGTATGAACAAGGGAAGCAGGCCATCAAGCAATCTGTTCAACGATTGGAGCAGGACTATGACGCGTTAGTGATCGAAGGAGCCGGCAGCCCTGTTGAGGTGAATTTGAATGACCGTGAGTTGGTGAATATGTCAGTTGCTGATCTGATTGATGTGCCAGTTATTTTAGTTGCGGATATTGACCGAGGTGGGGTGTTCGCTAGCATCGTCGGGACGCTAGAGTTATTGTCTGAGAAGCATCGGAAGCGTGTTAAAGGACTAATTATTAACAAGTTTCGCGGAGAACGTGCTTTATTTGAAAGTGGGATAGAATGGATTGAAAACTATACAGGCGTACCTGTTTTAGGTGTGCTGCCACATTTAGAAGATCACGGGATTGAGGGAGAAGACTCATTAACGGTCCAATCTACGTCAGCTAAAAGGGAAAAGTCCTTAGATATAGCTGTGATTCATTGGCCTTATTTATCTAATGAAACGGATATATCACCACTTACTCAAGAACAGGATGTATCGATTCGTTACGTTCGCTCCGTCGATCAGCTTGGAAAACCAGATGCACTTATTTTACCAGGAACGCGAAGCACAATTGAAGACTACCTTGCATGTGAGGAAAAGGGGCTGACAGAAGCGATCAGGGTTTATGCCGAGCGAGGAGGAGTGATCGTAGGGATTTGTGGTGGCTATCAGATCCTTTCTGATGTCATGTATCGTCATGAAGCTGATAGAGAGGGTGTGCAAGGAATAGGAATATTTCCTCTCTCAACAACTTTTGTGAAAAACAAACAAACGATTCGTGTAAGCGGACATATTCACGAAGCAAGCGGTTACTCTCCTGTGCCCATGTCTGGTTATGAGATTCATCTTGGGCGAACGGCTGGATCTATCAAGTATCCCTTCCTTCAATTGAACGATGAGCCTGAGGGAATCAGTCTTGATCAGGGGCGTTTGATTGGCACTTACCTTCATGATTGTTTTCATAATGATGGGTGGAGAACGGAATGGTTGAATCGTTTGCGTAGAAAATCGGGTTTATCCGAACAGGTAATGATTGATACAAGCGATCGAGACGAGCGTTATGAACGTCTGGCTAAACATTTAGAAACCTATCTCAATACCGAAAAGATTATAAAGATGATCGAGGAGAGCGCGCCATGAAAAATTTCGGATTGGGTGGATTATTTGCCTTGCAATTCTTCTCTGTGTTTCCTATCCGAAAAGGCATTGACCCGAACCCGGCTGTCGTTCGCAGTTGTCTTATGTGGCTGCCAATTCTAGGGCTGGTAATCGGAGGGTCTAATGCGTTTATTTTCTATGGACTCTCCCCTCTAACAACTATGAGTCTAGTTAGTTTAACTGTTTTTGCGTTGATGATTCCGGCCGTATGGAGCGGGGGGCTTCATCTTGACGGATTAATGGATACAGGAGATGCCTTCTTCTCCTATCAAGACCAGCAAAAGCGCTTGGAAGTGATGCAGGACCCTCGGACAGGAGCTTTCGGAGTATTGGTTTTACTGGCCGTGTTAATTCTCCGTTTTGTATTCATGTATGAATCGTTTCTTGCTGATTTATCGATGCTCTGGTTTATTTTATTGATTCCCTTTTTATCAAGATGTGTGATGGTGTTGATGTTAGGACATACCCCTTCAGCAAGACAGAAGGGCTTAAGCTATTTCTTTAAAAATCACTATAGCCAAAGTGTGACGGTTTGGGTTGTAAGTCTGATGATTGTGGTGAGTGTTGTAACAGCCTTTTTCTCTTGGAGTCATTTTATCGTCAGCTTAGTAATGGGCTTAGCTGCTATGATCGGAATGTGGGGAATTCGTAGATGGGCGGTACGGTCGTTTGGTGGAATAACAGGTGATGTTTGTGGGGCGACACTTGAAGGAATGGAGACATATTTATGGTTCATCGTTTGGTTGTGTATTTGATTCGTCACGGGGAAACCCGCTCAAATGTACAAAGACGTTATCTCGGTTGGAGAAATGAGGCAATGTCTGAACAAGGGCGAAAGCAAGTTGACTTTTTAAAAAAACGTCTTCCTGAACTTTCAAAAATCTATGCTAGTGACCTTGATCGTTGTAGCGAGACAGCGTCTATCCTCTTCCCATCAGTTGAAACGACAGAGAAGCTACGCGAATATAACTTTGGAGATTTTGATGGCTGGACATACAAAGAGTTAAAGGAGAGGGACGACTATAAGCAGTGGCTGACCCATATGGAAACAGTCACCCCACCTAATGGGGAGAGTTTTGTTGATTTCAAAGATCGCGTCCTTCGCTTTGCTGACCAAATCCTTGGGTATCAACGCAATTTAGAAGAGCCGATTGCCTTTGTTACTCATGGAGGGGTGATACGTACAATACTCCACCAATGGTCAAAGGAATCGAATTCTATTTGGGATTGGCCGATAGCACCGGGAGAGGCTTACAAAATTCTACTGGAGAAGGAGAGGGAGCAATGGATTTTGTCACAGGAGGAGCATATAACGGGAAGCTAGATTGGGTGATTGAGAATTATGACAGCGATTACACGATTTTAAAGGACGACCAGCAGCCTGAATCTGTTGATACACCTCGTCTGATTATAGATAAGCTTGAAGATAGGATTTATAACTACTTGAGTGACCAAGATGAAGAGACGGAGAAGTGGCAGAAATATTATCGTTCATTAATGAAATGGGAACAAACTTTTACATCAAGACAGCTCGTAATTATAGGGACAGATATCACAGGAGGGATCGTCCCTATGGATAAGCAGAACCGATTATGGAGAGATATGACGGGATTTATTTATCAGCAATTAACAAAAGATGCCCAGAGAGTATTCCGAGTATGGTTCGGAATCCCTCAACAACTAAAATAGGAGCGTGTTAAACATGAGATTATATACAAAAACAGGTGACAAAGGACAGACGAGCGTTATTGGCGGCAGAGTGGATAAAGATGATGTGCGTGTAGAGGCTTATGGAACGGTTGACGAGGCGAATAGTTTTGTAGGGAAGGCACGCTCAGAATTAACAGATTTCCGCTTTAGTGATGTTCAAGAGGAACTTGAGAAAATCCAACATGAACTGTTCGACTGTGGCAGTGATTTGGCAAATAAAAAGTCAAACCGTCCCTTCAAGCTTCAAGAAGAGAGTGTCGAGTGGCTGGAGCAGCGGATGGATGATTACATTAAGCAGGCACCAGAATTGGAGCGGTTTATTTTACCGGGTGGATCACCAGCATCCTCAACACTACACATCGCTCGAACCATTACTCGCCGTGCCGAACGTCTCGTCGTCTCCTTGCAAAAACATGAAACGATCCATCCTGTCTGCCTGACTTATTTGAACCGACTATCCGATTACTTTTTTGCTCTGGCACGCTATGTGAATATGGTCCTCGAAACAAAGGATGTTGAGTACATTCGCAGTGCGAAAGTATTCCGTTCCGCGAAGAAAAAATCGAAAGACGAAGAGTGATTAAATGGGACAACCATTGTTTATTCCTATGGAGGAGGGACGTGAACTTGTCATAGCCACTGATAATTCAGGAGGGATTGGTTTAAAACCAGATGACATGGTTCACGTCTCTTATAAAACAGTTGTAGAGTCCTTGTTTCGTGTGTCGCTAATGGATTGTTTAGCAGTAGGGGCAACACCGTTTGCTGTAACGATCAGTAACTTTGTTGGCGACGAGGTGTGGGAAGAACTCGAACAAACCGTTAGAAACCTTGGGAATTCGCTTGGTTACTCTCTGGATATTACCGGAAGTACTGAATCGAATATGGAAATGAGTCAGTCGGCGATAAGCTTATCTATTCTTGGATGGGTTGATTCGAGTGAAAAAAGAATTGGTATTTCCCCGGAAATATGTGGGGTAGCGATCATCGGTGAGCCACTTGTCGGGAAGGATGTTCTCGCACATCCTGAAAAAATTGCCCCGCTTGAACTGTTTTTAACGATTGCAGAACAAGATTGGGTTTATGAAATTTTGCCTGTTGGTTCTAAAGGTATCCAACATAGTGTCAAAGAGTTGGAAAAAAGAAATGGTTGGACGAAGAGGGGTTTAGACATTCCATTTGATGAGAAAGCTTCTGGCGGTCCATCGACCAGTTTTATGATTACTTATGATCAGAAATATCAGCAAGACTTATTACGTCTAACAGGTAAATACACAACCTTTTTCAATAACTAAATTGTGCGGTGATTCTTTAAATCGCAGAAAATTAGCTTATCGTGGTTAAGTCTTGTTTGTAACGGATAAAATGAAAAGTGAAGATAGGGTTAACTAGACGTGGTTAGGGCATGGAGAGTGGGGGATTTGCTATGTATGTTCTAGTCCAATGAATGATTGACTATCTAAAGGAGCTTCATTATGAACGATACCAAAAATTTGAGAATGATCGTAAGTATTTTAATGGGTATTATGTTAGTCGTGGGATTTCAGATTGGTTTATCGCTGACAGGAAGCACTGTTATTAGTATTATGATTTCTTTAATCATAGGTCTGTTTACACGTATGATCGGTTATTTCCTCATTAAGGTTCTTAGTTCTACATAAATGAAGGAAGGGCACCTATCCAATTTATACCTCTACGCGAAGGCAAATGGCCAACACTCTTACTGTAACTGCAAATGCCGGTTCAGTAGGTAGAAGACCCTTTAGTAGTACTTATAATAACGCTAAAAAGACCTTTGTTCATTTTATCACTTTTCCTCTTTGCAATTTTTCAGCGTAAGAGTTGGTAATTATCGAAATAAAGTAAGTTTCAGCATCACTCCTTGTCTTGCAATTTTGAATAAAAAGATATACCCACACCTATTGCGACGGTGTGGGTTCTTTTTTTACCCAGGGAGAATACGGGTTTCCCTATGGAGAGTACTCTGAATTAGTTTCACATTTGTTTTATGCATTGTACTGAACCATTTCTATTCTTAATGAAGTGGCTATATAGTTGGTAAAAGGCACAGCATGATACGTTCAGGTATGTCAACTGTGGTTAGTGTTATGGTCTTATTTATTAAAAGGGTAAGGTACTCGTCTTTTTTTTAAAAATAATTTAGTTAGAGGATTATTCAGTAAGAAAACATCGTCTTCCAAAAACTTCGATAGTATGAGTTGATCTGAATAGGTAAATTCTTTGAACATAGGAAGCATCCTCGTGATGTTGTTAACAGATAAAGAGGAATAGGGCGGAGCTAACACAACCAAACAGGGAACATTTGTTTTGGTATTTATATTCTATATTCTATATTCTTATTAACTACTACACAGGTTTTTATTAAGGCTGGTTGTGAATCTCTACCAATAAATCATTTTTAAGAGGTAAGACAGGAAGGAGAATCTATGATGATTAAACACTCAATCAAAAAAACTGAGGAGGAATAGCACATGACAGTTGTTTAAACTTAGGCTGCTTAAAGATCTAAAGGGGTTTAATTATCGCCGGACACTATGTTTATATACGAACACAAGATTGTGGTGGTGTTGAGTGAGGTGATTGTGTCGATCATTGCACCTGGGTTGACTTCCACTTTGTTGGGAGGATGAATTTTGATAAAAAGGTTTGAATGTATAAAAAATAGGAAAATAGTAATGGCAGGCAAAAAGGTCCCGTAGAGGGATCATTTTGTTAGATGGAAGTTGTGAAGGGGAGAGGAACATGTATTTTGCGGATCGGAAGCTTTCTGATTTGAATAATGGCACAAGGTTGTTGCTTCTTTTTATTGGCCTTCTGCTTTTAGTAGGAACCTATTATGCTGTTCAGCTGACGTTGAACGTCCTTTCAGAAAAGCAGCTGGAGGTTGACCAGGATGTCTTTGAACTTGTGAAGGCAACGTCACCTGAGGGCAAGGAGCTTATTTTTCAATGGATCAGCAAGCTTGGTTCTGTACCTGTTCTCGCCACGGCCTCGGTTCTCACCGCTCTATATTTTCTGTTTTTATCTCCATTCAGCAAATGGCTGGCGCTTTATTTTGCGATTGGAATGGCAGGCATCAGTGGACTGACCAAGCTCGCGAAGAGTCTTACATCACGTACGCGTCCTGAACTTCTCGGTGAATATCACGGGACGACATCAAGCTTCCCCAGCGGTCATGCCTCTGCGGCCGTCGTCTATTACGGCTTCATAATTTATATCATCGGCGCCATCCAGCTCGGAACGAAATGGAAGGTGGCTATCAGCTCAGTTCTCACCCTCATCATTGTCGGCATTTGTATTGGCCGTGTTTATCTGGGTGTCCACTACTATTCAGATGTCATCGCTGGTTTTTTTCTTGGCTGTGTTTGGCTGTTCCTGTGCATCGCCGGTTTTGAAATCACCATGATGTGCAAGCAAAAAAGTAAGGAGCGTTCTACGTGAAAAAAAGAAAAATGATAGGGCTCCTTGTGATCGCCGGCTTTGTTTTACTGATTTCCTGGGGAATGGTGGAGCCCTACTTGCTTGAAGTCGAGGAGGAAACCGCCGAAATTGATTACCTCCCCCTGAATGGGAAGGACGAACCATTATAACAGTTGGGGATTTCCAGGTAGGGATGTGGCTTGATAACGACAGGAATCTCGAGGATATGGTTGAAACGATCATTGAAAGAGACCCGGACATCGTGTTGCTGCTTGGAGATTATGTCTATCATTCGGTTGAGAATCATGAGGAGGAAATGGAGAAAGTCGTTTCTTACTTGAAGCCTTTAGCGGAAACGGATATTCCTGTCTTTGCATCGCTTGGAAACCATGATTACAGCATGAGCGAGAAAGACGGAAATCCAAATATAGAAACCGCCGAGCGCGTCATCCGGAAGCTAGGCATGATCGGAATCGAAGTATTGCAAAATGAATCTGTTCCGGTAACGCTCGGGGAGACGGAAGAGCCACTTTATCTTGTAGGAATCGGGGCGCGTTGGCCAGAGAAAGATCACCTGGAGGAAGCGTATGAGGAGTTAGAGGAGAAAGCTCCAAGATTCTCCTTTATGCATAATCCGAATACATTTGTGAAAATCGAAGCAAACCATGCCCCTGTAGCGGTGGCCGGCCATACTCATGGTGGGCAGATCCGCATTCCTTTTACCCCGCATTGGTCTTGGAAGAATTTGATTGTTGAAGGGGAAGCCCACATGGATGGCTGGATTGAAGAGGATTATGGAGCAGAGGGCAACCATCTTTACGTAAACAGGGGTATAGGTGTCAGCATTGCACCGATCCGTATTAACAATTTTCCTGAAATTACCGAGTTCACTTTACAGCAAGGCTAGTTCTATGATTGGAGCTGGCTTTCCTGTTTTGTCGAAGATAAAGCAGTGTTGAGTGAGGCTGCATGTAACCATTATCCAATATAGGGTGAAATAGGGGTTATACATGGAATGTTGATTAGGGAACAACATGCACTACATATTTTCGATAGGCACTTATATATAGAAACCCTCCAGCTGTTTACCAGTAAATTCCCTCAAACAAACGCGCTTTACCAAGGGATAGAGTATTTTGAGTATATTGACATATTATTCTGACATTAATCAAGTGATATAATTGCGTATAAGACCGCATCCTTGGAATCTAACATACTAGTATTACCTGAAAGAGAGTGTTAACAATTCAATCCTAGGAGGGAAAAACATGAGTGAAGTAAGATTGATTCCGTACCGAACGGAAGAAGTTCTAGAAACCACCTCAGAAGTACCTAAAGGAATTGAGATGATCGAAGCCCCCGCTCTTTGGGAACGTACAGAGCGAGGCAAAGGAAATGTCATAGCTATCATTGATACGGGCTGCGAGGCAGACCACCCTGATCTTAAAGGTCGTATCATCGATGGAAAGAACTTTACTACAGATTATGATGGGGACGGAGCGAATTTTAGTGATAATAATGGGCATGGAACTCACGTATCAGGAACTGTTGCTGCGATAGAAGATGGAAAGGGAGTAGTTGGAGCAGCACCTCAAGCAAGTCTTCTTGTGTTAAAAGTTTTGACTGGAGAGGGCAGCGGAAAGATGCAGTGGATTATTGACGCCATTGATTACGCTACAAACTGGACTGGGCCTGATGGTGAAAAGGTAAGAGTCATATCGATGTCGTTAGGTGGCCCTACAGATATACCTGAACTTCATAAGGTTATTCAAGAAGCGGTGAACCAGGAAATCTCAGTCGTTTGTGCAGCCGGAAATGAAGGGGATGGTCGTGAGGAGACAGGTGAGTACGCCTATCCTGGAGCCTATAATGAGGTCATTCAAGTAGGGGCGGTAGATTTTGAGTGCAATCTCGCTGAGTTTACCAATACAAATAATGAGATTGACCTTGTCGCACCTGGGGTAAACATTCTATCAACTTATCTGGAGAGCAAGTATGCAAGGCTATCTGGAACCTCTATGGCTACCCCGCATGTTTCAGGAGCCATAGCCCTGATCATTAATTTAGTGGAGGAACAGTTCCAACGGCGGATGACTGAAGCTGAAATCTTTGCACAGTTGGTAAAAAGGACAGTCCCTCTCGGCCATTCTAAGGTGGCAGAAGGGAACGGGCTTTTGTCGTTAGCCCTTCAGGATAAGTTAGAGGGTCTACTTCTTGCTCCTAATAGAAAGCAGGAAAGTTTAGTACGGCCTTATTCTACTACTAGATAACTAGGTGGTTACAACAGCACAATAATAGAGGTTGTTCAAAAAGTCACCAAATGATAAGCGGCGAATCTCTTCGTTGGCTTGCTTTTGAAGAGCATGTGCCCCTGTGTCTACGAGCCTATTCGAAGGAGTAAATTCCTCGGGGTAAGGCAGCAGTGGAACTTCTACTAAAACCGTGCACGGTCCTGTGCACAACGTAGAAGTCAGCACGTTCTGTGCAAGTCCGTTCCTTGGAAAAGAAGGACACTTTTCCTTCGTGCGAAGCCAATTCGGGGAAGATTTCCTTGGTGCTCAAAGCTACACCGCCTCGACCTTCTTGCTTCTAATTTGGCAACTTTTTGAACACACACTAATACAGATTTTATCTTAAGCCAGCCCGCAAAATTTGCAGGGTTGGCTTTTTTGTTGATTAAACTTATAGTAAAGGAATAATTAAAGTAGCTATCGTCTATTTATATGTGTTCCTGTTAACATTATAATAAGTATTATACGAAGAGAGGAGTCCGATATGAAGTCATATATTCAAGACCACATCGATACATTTCAAGAAAGCAATGAGAATAAGGGACGTTTATTAGTCAAATGTCCAGACCAACCCGGCATCGTTTCAGCCATATCCTTGTTTTTAGGTGAACACGATGCTAATATCATCGAGTCCAACCAATACACAACTGATCCAGAGAATGGGATCTTTTTTCTCCGCATGGAGTTTGAATGCCCGAACTTGCAGGAAAAGAGAAAAAAGCTAGAGAAGCAATTTTTAGAGGTCGCTTATAAATTTTCTATGGAATGGGAAATCAATTTTCTCTATGATGTCAAAAAGACCGCTATTTTTGTATCAAAAGAACTGCATTGTTTACGAGAGCTGTTGCTAGAGTGGCAGAGTGGGGATCTTATGACAGATGTTGTCCTCGTAATCAGTAATCATGAAGAATGCCGCGAGATTGTTGAATCCTTTAATATTCCTTTCTATTATATACCTGCAAACAAAGATATTCGTAAAGAGGTGGAAGCAAAGCAATTGCAGCTATTAAAGGATTACGAGATAGACCTGATTGTGCTGGCTCGTTATATGCAAATTCTAACACCGGAATTTGTCCGCGCCCATCAAGCTCAGATTATTAACATCCATCATTCTTTCTTACCGGCCTTTGTTGGAGCAAATCCGCATAAACGTGCATTTGAACGGGGAGTCAAGCTAATAGGGGCAACAGCACATTACGTGACAAACGATTTGGACGAAGGACCGATCATTGAACAAGATATTATTCGTGTCGACCACCGTGACACAGTAGAGGATTTAAAGAAAAAGGGGCGTTCTGTTGAGCGCAGTGTCCTGGCCCGTGGTGTGAAGTGGGCAATAGAGGACCGTTTAATTGTCCATGAGAACAAGACGATTGTTTTATGATGAAGGGGTTAGAAAAGGAGAGGCTTTAGGTTGTTCTCCTTTTCTTTACTTAAGTGGTTGCTAACGGTTTTGGAAGTCATAGTTGGGTGTCATGCTTTACAAGCAAATCAGATAGGGCCGGCCGCATATTACCGTCCCTGCCTACAGTATGTCGTGCAGTAACTAACGCATTCAGTACAGCCTCCTCTGTGGCTTCACCAACTGCTCGAAACGGGAGATCGATATCCTCCTCATGAATTGTCGGAATGGACAAACAATGATTCGGTTTTTCATGAGGGATTTTCGTTGCTGTTGAAAACCCGATGACAATATCACCGCTTCCATTCGAAATCGTTGAACCTGTACGGGCCAATCCGGTTACGGTACGTTTGATGATTCGATTAAGCTGTCTTTCTGAGACGGGCAAGTCTGTTGCAACGATTACCATAACGGATCCTTTATCCTTTTCCTCTGGGATACGAAGGAGAGCTTCGCGCAACTCAACTCCTACAGCCCTTCCATTAATCGTTAAGTCGCTTAACATACCAAAATTAGCCAATACTAAAATCCCTATCGTATAGGTCCCATGATCAAGTTCAATTTTCCGCGAAGAGGTTCCAATCCCCCCTTTTAGCGAGTAGCAAAGCATTCCTGCTCCTGCGCCTGCAGCCCCTTCCTCGAATTTTGAGGCAGCTGAATCTAGTGCTTCCAAGACATGGTGCTTTTCTACAAACTGGGCACGAATATCGTTAAGATACATGTCATTACATTCACCAATTACTGGATTGATTGTTCCAGTTGTTCTGCCGATCTCTGGATTTTGTGCCATCATATATTCCGTTAATGCTAGGGCAGCTGTGCCGATGTTCAATGTATTCGTTAAGACAATTGGCGTTTCGATTGTACCTAGTTCCTCCATTTGAATCGTCCCCATGGTTTTACCAAAGCCGTTAATCACATGACTTGAGGCGATCAGTTTCTCTTTAAATAGATTCCCCTGGTGAGGGATAATGGCTGTGACTCCTGTCTGCATCCCTTTGTTACTAAGCGTGACATGTCCCACTGTAACACCTTCAACATCGGTAATTGAATTTAGGCTGCCGGTTTGCAATTGGCCGACTTTCAAATTATAATCCCGTATTCTCTTTTGATCGTTCATCGTAAATAATCACTCCTAATCTACTTCTTATATCACTATTTCGTTACATTGTCGAAACAACCCTTTTTAACTAAAAGATATATTAAATTTCGTTTCTCATTAAAAAAAATTAAAAAAATTTCCGAATAGTTTTGATTGCGCTTACATTTTTAATCGTCTATATTTAAGGTCAATAAAGACAGGAGTTTTGTTAGAATTATATTAGTTATAGTATTCAGATAATTATACTGAAACTAGCGTTTAAAGCGCCCTTACATAGTGAATACAGTTTATTTTCATGCTATAATAATAAAAAACTGTAAAAGACAGAATTTTAACTTTTTTACAATGAATAGATGAGGGGGACCTGTTATGCAAAAAAATGGCTATCCTATTCCGCAAGGGCTGTATCATCCAGACTTTGAACATGAGGCCTGCGGAATTGGCATGATCGCAAACATAGATGGGACAAAATCACATAGCATTGTTGAAAATGCAATAACAATCCTATGTAACCTGGAGCACCGAGGAGGCCAGGCTGCTGATGTGAGTACAGGGGACGGAGCGGGAATACTAACGCAAATTCCTCACTACTTCTTTGAGAAACAATGTGAAAAGGAAGATATAGAGCTGCCTGCAGAAGGCGAATATGGCGTAGGGATGTTATTTCTCCCACACGATCACGATACCCGAATGAAGTGTAAGGAAATCTTTGAAGATATTGTGAAGGAAGAGGGACAAACTTTCCTTGGCTGGCGTACTGTACCAGTTAACGATTCCTTTGTCGGTAATGATGCTAAAAAGACAAAACCGTTTATTCGTCAAGCATTCGTTGCACCTAGTGAAGGCATTAAAGATAGGATGGAATTTGAGCGAAGACTATATATTATTCGCAAGCGTGCTGAGATGACGATGGCAAAAATGGAAGGCTTTGATGACTTTTACTTATGCAGCTTGTCAACGAGCACAATTGTTTATAAAGGAATGCTCGTACCTGAGCAACTAGATTCCTTTTATATTGACTTGAACCACCCTGATTTCAAAACGGCTCTTGCCTTAGTGCATTCACGTTTCAGCACGAACACGTTCCCGAGCTGGAAACGTTCCCACCCGAACCGTTTTACGATTCATAATGGTGAGTTTAATACGTTAAGAGGTAATGTGAACTGGATGCGGGCTCGACAGGAACTTTGCAAATCGGAATACTTCAATGAAGAAGACCTCCAAAAATTGCTGCCTGTTATTGATGCGAACGGCAGTGATTCCTCAATGTTCGATAATGCGTTTGAATTCCTTTATTTATCTGGACGATCACTTGCCCACACGGCAATGATGATGGTGCCTGAGCCGTGGTCAAATGATGATACGATCCATCCGGAGAAAAAGGATTTCTATGAATACCATAGTTGCTTAATGGAGCCATGGGACGGTCCTGCTGCTCTCGCTTATACGGATGGAAAACAAATCGGGGCTTGTTTAGACCGGAATGGTTTGCGCCCGGCCCGTTATTATGTGACGAAGGATGGCATGATTGTCCTAGGGTCCGAAGTGGGCGCGTTAGATATTTTTGCTGACGATATTGAATATAAAGACAGACTTCATCCAGGGAAAATGCTTCTTGTTGATTTGGAAAAGGGAAAAATTATACCGGATGAAGACATCAAATTGGAAATTTCTGGGGAAAAGCCGTATAGAGAATGGTTAGATGAGTACAAGTGGGACCTGGAAGATTTGCCTGTGCCTATGCATCAGCCAAGTACGCATGTAGAAAATTTGATTGATCATCAATTGGCTTTTGGTTATACAACTGAAGAATTAAATAAAATATTGATCCCACTTGTTTCAGATGGAAAAGACCCTGTTGGTTCAATGGGATATGATTCTCCACTCGCAGTTCTTTCGAAAAAGCCTCAGCTTTTATACAGCTACTTTAAACAGCTTTTTGCCCAAGTGACGAACCCACCGATTGATGCGATCCGTGAAAAGATCATAACAATGGTTGAGACAACGATTGGCGCAGAAGGGAACTTAGTGAACCCGCAGCCAGAGTCCTGCAGAAAAATAAAATTGGAAACGCCAATTTTAACGAATCTGGAATTAGAAAAGCTGCGTCAACAAAAACTTGAAGGCTTTGAAGCAGAAACACTTTCGATTCTGTTTAACACTGCAAATCAATCTGATCAAATGGAGCATGTACTTGATGCTTTATTTAAACAAGCTGATCAAGCGATTGAAAATGGTACGACCTTACTCATTCTATCTGATCGGGGTGTTGATGAGAACCACGCAGCAATGCCGGCGTTGCTAGCTGTATCAGGTTTGCACCATCACTTAATTCGTCAAGGAACAAGAACGAAGGTCAGTTTGCTCGTTGAGTCGGGCGAGCCGCGTGAGGTGCACCATTTTGCTACGCTTCTAGGTTATGGTGCAGAAGGAATCAATCCGTATCTAGCGTATGAATCGTTAGGTGCGCTCATTGAAAAGGGAGATATCGCTGTTGCTTCGCTAGATGAAGCAGTGGACCGTTATATTCACTCTGTTACGGATGGAGTTATAAAAGTTCTTTCAAAAATGGGAATATCAACGATCCAAAGTTATCGTGGAGCACAAATCTTCGAGGCAGTGGGTATCCACACTGATGTGATTGACAAGTATTTCACTCGAACGGCATCTCGTCTGGGCGGAGTTGGCTTAGACATTATTGAAAAAGAGGTACGCATGCGTCATGAACGCGGATTTAGTGAACAAAGAGTCAGCGGGAGAACACTTGATGCAGGCGATGAATTCCAATATCGAGCAAATGGAGAGGATCATCAGTATAACCCTAAAACGATCCATACTCTACAACATGCATGCCGTACGAATAACTACAACCTTTTTAAAGACTACTCGAAACTGCTCACAGATGAAACGAGCAACTTGCAATCGCTGCGTGGACTTATCTCCTTTAAGAAGCGAAGAGCTATTCCTCTTGAAGAAGTAGAGTCTGTAGAAGAAATTACAAGAAGGTTCAAAACAGGTGCAATGTCTTACGGATCAATCAGCCAGGAAGCTCACGAGGCCCTTGCTATTGCGATGAACCGTGTCGGTGGCCGCAGTAACACAGGGGAAGGCGGGGAAGACCCTGATCGTTTTACTCCAGACGAGAATGGTGACTCACGTCGAAGCTCGATTAAACAAGTGGCATCAGGACGCTTTGGAGTAAACAGTCATTATCTTGTGAATGCAGATGAAATCCAAATTAAAATTGCCCAGGGTGCGAAGCCAGGTGAAGGTGGGCACCTTCCGGGGAAAAAGGTTTACCCATGGATTGCAGAAGTGCGTGGTTCCACACCAGGTGTCGAACTAATTTCACCACCGCCACACCATGATATTTATTCGATTGAGGATTTAGCCGAGCTGATTCACAACTTGAAAAACGCTAACCCTAGAGCACGTGTAAGTGTGAAGCTAGTGTCGGCTGTTGGAGTAGGAACGATAGCTGCTGGTGTAGCCAAAGGACGTGCGGATCTCGTGCTAATTAGCGGTTATGATGGCGGAACAGGCGCGGCTCCTAGAACGAGTCTTAAACATACAGGATTGCCATGGGAAATTGGCTTAGCGGAAACCCACCAAACCCTGATGCTGAACCGTTTGCGTGATCGAATCGTCGTTGAAACGGATGGGAAAATGATGACAGGACGTGATATTGTTGTCGCAACCCTTCTTGGCGCTGAGGAATACGGGTTCTCTACGGCTCCTCTTGTTGTACTTGGCTGTGTAATGATGCGCGTTTGCCACCTCGACACATGTCCCGTAGGTGTAGCTACCCAAAACCCTGAGCTTAGGAAGAAATTCGGCGGCGACCCTGAGCATGTCGCAAACTTTATGCGTTTTATTGCACAGGAAGCACGTGAGCTCATGGCAGAACTAGGGTTTAGAACAATTAATGAAATGATTGGAAGATCAGATGTCCTGCAAGCAAATGAAGCGATTGATCATTGGAAGGCAAAAGGTGTAGATTTATCTGCTCTGCTTTACCAACCGGAAGTTGCTCCAGGAGTAGGCCATTATGCCATGTACGAACAGGATCACGGCTTAGATAAGACAGTCGACCGTGAAGAACTCATCCCACTATGTAAAAATGCACTGGAAAACCAGGAGCCGGTTAAAAGTACAGGATCGATCAGAAACATTCATCGTGTAACAGGAACCATTCTTGGTAGTGAGATTACTAGACGATACGGAGCTGCCGGCTTAAAAGAGGATACCATTCAATTGACGTTTAAAGGGTCCGCGGGACAGAGCTTCGGTGCTTTTATCCCTAGAGGAATGACGTTAAGACTCGTGGGAGATGCCAATGACTATGTTGGAAAAGGCTTATCTGGCGGTAAGATCATCGTCCATCCTTCAAGGAAGTCTACATTCCCTCCAGAAGAAAATACGGTTATCGGCAATGTATCACTCTACGGTGCTTCAGATGGCGAAGCCTATATCAACGGTCTTGCTGGGGAACGTTTTTGTGTAAGAAATAGTGGTGCTGAAGTTGTTGTAGAAGGCGTAGGCGATCATGGCTGTGAATATATGACAGGTGGAAAGGTTGTTATACTTGGGGGCACAGGTCGAAACTTTGGTGCCGGAATGTCCGGTGGTGTCGCTTACGTACTTGATGATTCAGAAGCAGCCTTCGATACAAAATGTAATAAAGAACTCGTACACGTGCAGCAGTTAACTGATCAGCAGGAAATCGAAGAATTACATGAACTAGTGAGAAAGCATGTGGTTTACACGCACAGTCCAAAGGGACAACGTATCCTTGAGGATTGGGATGATATTTTACCGATGTTTAAACGTGTTATTCCAAAAGCATATCTAGAAGTGCAAGATAGAATTAAAGTTTTGAAGACAGAAGGATTAAGCAAGTTTGATGCTGAAATGCAAGCATTTGAAGAAAGCAAACAAGAGAAGAAGCCTGTAGAAGCTTAAACATATAGATAAGGAGGGGATATGATGGGGAAATCTACTGGATTTATGGAATATCAACGTCAGTCTCAAACCGAACGAGATCCGGCTGAACGGACGAAGGATTGGAAAGATTACACCATTCCTATGTCAGATGAAGAGGTTCAAAAACAGGGAGCACGTTGCATGGATTGTGGCATCCCAACGTGTCATACAGGCATGGAGATCAACGGTTCAACAACAGGATGTCCCGTCTATCATTTAATCCCAGAGTGGAATGACCTTGTGTATAAAGGTCAGTGGAAAGAAGCTTTGCAAAAGGAACATGAAATGAATAACTTTCCTGAGTTTACTGGGTTCGCGTGCCCTGCACCATGTGAAGGGGCTTGTGTGCTTGGGATCAATGAACCTCCAGTTGCGATCCGTACAGTAGAACGCTCCATTATTGAAAAAGGGTTTGATGAGGGCTGGGTAGTGCCAGAACCGCCTTCAAGCCGAACAGGTAAAAAGGTTGCTGTTGTTGGTTCAGGACCAGCTGGTTTGGCGGCGGCTGCTCAACTGAATAAAGCGGGACATACAGTAACTGTTTTTGAGAGGAATGACCGGGTGGGTGGATTGCTTACGTACGGTATTCCTGAAATGAAACTCCCTTATTCCGTTGTCGAGCGACGTGTGAGTCTTTTAAAGCAGGAAGGAATTAAATTTGTTACCAATACAGAAGTTGGTCGAAATTATCCGACCTCTCGTTTACGCGAGGAGTTTGACTCGATCATTCTTTGTGGAGGAGCAACGATTCCACGTAATATAGAAGCAGAAGGTAGAGGGCTCAAAGGCATTCATTATGCAATGGATTTCCTTCATGCCAATACTAAGAGTTTGCTAGATTCAAATCTTGAAGATGAAAATTATATTTCGGCCGAAGGGAAAGATGTCATTGTCATTGGCGGGGGAGATACTGGTACAGACTGTATTTCAACATCTGTTCGCCATAATTGTAAGAGTCTTACTCAATTCGACATTTACGATAAGAAAATGGATGAACGTGATGACCTGACAAATCCATGGCCTCAATATCCAATCGTTCACCGTGTCGAGTACGGACAAAAGGAAGCGGGATCTGTGTTTGGTCGCGACCCAAGGGCCTATTCGGTCATGACAAAGAAATTTGTCGGTGATGAGAACGGTCGTGTTAAAGAAGTTCACACGGTTAACGTGGAACTAGTATTTGATGAGAAAGGGAATCGATCCCGTAGAGAGATTCCTGGTACTGAAAAAGTCTGGAAAGCTGATCTCGTCCTACTAGCGATCGGATTCGGCGGACCTGAGCAGGACCTCATCGAAAAACTTGAAATTGAAACAGATGATCGCACAAATGTTAAAGCGGAATATGGAGAATATATGACAAGTGAAGAAGGAATTTTCTCTGCCGGCGATATGCGTCGCGGCCAAAGTTTGATTGTTTGGGCAATCAATGAAGGAAGAGAATCTGCCCGTGAATGTGATCGCTATTTAATGGGAGAAACTGTCTTGCCATAGGATGCTGTTGATTCATAATTATTTTTGACCCACTCTACTTGAAGAGTGGGTTTTTTAATGACTGTATCTCCAAAAACTTCCACCTCAGGTCATCCATTTTATGGATGACCTGAGGTGGAAGTTTTTGGTTGTTTGTGGTTACAACGAGATTGAATCTTCTTAAGATTAGGTGTTTATTTTGCTTTATTATGGGTATTAGGAAAGAGTAGTTACATTTTAATTCTGAAGGAGGACTAGATGTATGGGCGATGACCACAAGGGAAGAAACAATAAAAAAGATAAACAACTGGAACAGTTCAGAACAGATGATAGAGACAAAAAAATGACGACTGACCAAGGTGTCAAGGTATCAGAGGACGAATTTTCCTTGAAAGCAGGAGAACGTGGTCCCACCCTCATGGAGGACTTCCACTTTCGCGAAAAGATGACACATTTTGACCACGAGCGAATCCCTGAAAGAGCTGTACATGCACGCGGGTTTGCTGCACATGGTGAGTTTCAAGTCTATGAGTCCATGAAGGAATATACCAAAGCCGGATTTTTACAGGATCCATCGGTTAAAACACCAGTTTTCGTCCGGTTTTCAACAGTTGCAGGTTCAAAGGGTTCTGCAGAAACCGCCCGTGATGCGCGCGGTTTTGCTACAAAGTTTTACACAGAAGAAGGAAATTATGATTTAGTCGGAAACAACATTCCGGTATTTTTCATCCAGGATGCAATTAAGTTTCCAGACTTAGTTCATTCGTTTAAGCCAGAACCTCACAACGGGATGCCGCAAGCAGCTACTGCCCATGATACATTTTGGGATTTCGTCGCAAATAACCAAGAGGCGGCCCATATGGTGATGTGGACGATGTCAGATCGAGCGCTGCCAAGAAGTTTCAGAATGATGGAAGGATTCGGTGTGCATACGTTCCGCTTTGTGAATGACAAAGGGGAGGCGCATTTTGTGAAGTTCCACTGGAAACCAGTACTTGGAACACATTCCCTTGTCTGGGACGAAGCGCAAAAAATTGGCGGGAAAGATCCAGATTTCCACCGTGGTGATTTATACGGATCGATTGAGGCAGGCAATTATCCAGAGTTTGAGCTTGGTGTCCAAATTATTAAAGAGGAAGACGAATTCAAGTTCGACTTCGACATTCTTGATGCAACGAAGCTTTGGCCTGAAGAAGATGTACCTGTCAAAATTATTGGCAAGATGACGTTAAACCGCAATGTCGATAATGTTTTTGCAGAAACAGAACAAGTGGCCTTCCACCCGGGGAATGTCGTGCCAGGTATAGACTTTTCGAATGATCCACTTTTGCAAGGGCGTTTATTTTCTTATACGGATACACAATTAATTCGCCTTGGCGGGCCGAATTTCCATGAGCTGCCGATTAATAGGCCCGTGTGTCCTTATCACAATAACCAGCGTGATGGCTATAATCGGATGACGATCAATAAAGGGCCAGTGAGCTACCATAATAATTCTCTCGCTAACAATACACCGGCGACTTCAACAGAAGAAGAAGGCGGCTATGTCCATTACCAGGAGAAAGTGGAAGGGCGCAAGGTGAGAAGCCGCAGTGAGAGCTTTAAAGATCACTTTTCACAGGCTGCGCTGTTTTGGAACAGTATGAGTGAAACTGAAAAGGAGCATATCATTTCCGGATTCAGTTTTGAACTTGGTAAGGTAGGGAGCAAATCTGTCCAGCAACAAAACGTTGATATGTTTGCCAATGTCAGCCTTGATTTGGCAAAGGCAATTGCAGACAATATTGGTGTGAATCCTCCAGAGGGCGGAGGTTCAGATGTTACAAAAACTTCTCCTGCCTTAAGCCAGGAAAATACGAAGAAAACCCCTTCGACTAGAAAAGTAGCCGTTCTTGTTTCTGAAGGTTTTGATGGTTCTGAGGTGTCCTCTGTGTTAGCGGCATTGAAAGTTGAAGGTGTCATTCCTGAAATCGTTAGCAATAAGCTAGGGACGGTGAAGGGATCAGATAACGCTGAGTTCAATGTTGACCACACCTTTTTAACGGCTGACTCGGTGCTGTTTGATGCGGTTTATGCTGTTGGCGGCAATGATGTGAGTCAAAAATTCCATCAAGATGCAATGTACTTTGTTGATGAAGCTTTCAAGCACTTTAAACCAATTGGAGCAACACATGAAGGGAAGAAGTGGTTGAAAAAAGCTGATCTTGAAAAAAGTTCAGGTGTTATTCTTGGGGATGATGATTCAAGTGAATTTGCGAGGAATTTTAGTGAGGCAATTGGTGCTCACCGTTTCTGGGATCGGCAAATCGTTTAATGAATTTACAATAAAATGAAAGTCCCATCAGTGGGAGCTTTCTTCCTCTCCTGCTGATGATTATTGAGGTCTACACGACATGGGTCACACAGACGTTGTCACAGGACGTGGCGACCTTAATCTGTGTTCCTTAAAATCGGACATCAACGGGCAGTTGATCACCACTTAAACTTCTTATTTATAATGAAATCTTGAAATGGGAGTCTTAATGTTAGTTAATACGAGATAAAAGAGCCTAATGCTTATTAGAAATAAGCATTAGGCTCTTTATGTTTTAATATCAAATGGTATCGAGTAATCCTCCACTTCTACTTCGTGAATCTTAAGAGGTATTTCTAAAGTAGTTCCCTCTACAATCGAGTCCTCTATTAACCGATTGGCTTGCATTAATTGACTAGTTGTTAAATGATAGTCCTGGGCGATGGCGGCCAATGTCTCACCGTTCTTCACTCGATGTCTGCCCCGATCCTTTCCTAATTGGCAAACTGAATTTTTATAAAGGGGTTGATGGGACAGAGGATCAACAACATCGATCGTTAATTCGTTGGCTGCTTGCTCTTTTTCAAAGTTTCCGAAATGAAAAGGACTAAATACCGTCCCCTTACTTATTGAATTACTAACCCTAGCTGGCACCTTAATCGATCCCCGAGGTGAAGTAACATTTACTTCTTCTCCTGGAAGAATTCCTAGTTGATCAACATCTTCTTCATGAATTTCTACGTACGCTTCTTTTGCAGCATTGTCCAAGTACGGGGAACGCCCTGTTTTCGTCCGAGTATGCCAATGCCAGACGATTCTTCCTGTGTTAAACCAGAAAGGGTAGTCCTGACTCGGCTGTTCAGATGGTTCATAGTAGGGGGTAGAGTAAAATATCGCTTTCCCTGCTTCACTCTTTTCTTTATATTCATTTCGAGAAAGCGGTCTTCCTGTAATTATATCTTTTCCATAGCTTTGGGCATAATCGAGTTCTGTGTTGAATTGAAAGTCTTCATATAATCGCGTCGTTCCTTCAGGATTCTCTTCATTAGCAGGCCATTGCATGCCTCTACTTTCTTCAAGTTTTTGATAACTCATGGCTGTCATGTCACTTGGTCTTCCTTTAGAAACTTTTTTCCATTCTTCAAAGGCTTCTTCAGGTGTTTCATATTGAATTAATGGCTGATCATCTTTATCCTGAAAGCCCATTCTCTTAGCAAAATCCAGTAAGATATCAAGGTCAGATTTGACACCGTTTGGCGGTTCCACAGCTTTTCTTAATAGGTTAATGGTTCGGTCGGCATTTTCCATCGTTCCTTCTTTTTCACCCCACATGGCAGGAGGTAAGACGACGTCGGCGATCTTGGCCGTTTCTGTTAAAAAAGGGTCCTGTACAACGACGAACGGTTTCTTCAAGGCTTCCTTTGCTCGCTTAAGATTGGGTAAGGAAACGAGCGGATTGGTATGAATGTTCCAGAAAAAACCGATTTGGTCGTTTTCCATCATTTCAATTTGTTTGATGATTCCTTTTTCTGGACCGACTTCAAGCTTGTCTTCTTCGACATTCCATAACTCAGCCATTTCTCTTAAATGTCTAGGATTGATGGGGTTGCGGTTACCTGGATACGTACCAACACCACCAACTGTACGGTTGGCTGAGGAGCTTGGCTGTCCAGCCATATGCAACGGGCCAGATCCTTGTTTTCCAATCAATCCCCTCATAAGATGTAGGTTGTTAATCGCTACACAGGTAGCCGTGGCATCGGCGGCTTGGTAGGCACCTTGAAGTGTTGTGCTGACAAGACTCGATGTTTGGCCAAGCTGCTCCACAGCTTGCTCCAATTTTTCAATCGGAATCTCCGTATTTTCCATTGTTTCTTCTAACGACCACTCTTTGGCTGTCTCCTTCATTTCATCAAAGTGAACGGTATGCTGTTGAACAAAAGGAGCATCTACATAATTTCGAGCAATCATCTCGGAGATTAAACCATTTAGTAAAGCTAAATTAGATCCTGGTTTTAAAGGTAAGTGTAAATCGGCCGCTTCAGCTGTTAAGGTTCTACGCGGGTCTACGACAATCATGTAAGGCTTACCTGTTTTCTTTTTGCGAGTCATCACTCTCTCAAATAAAACAGACCCTGTTTCTGCGGGGTTGTGACCAAAGAACATCACGGTATCTGTATGGTCTAAGTCCTCAAACGAGGCAGGAACGCCGTCTGAACCAAAAGATTGAATCAGACAATACTCTGTGGTTGCCGTACACAATCTAGTATTCGCATCCAATAGATGTGTCCCGATCCCAGCCCGGCCAATTTTAGCGATGGTGTAATAGTCTTCAAGAAATCCCTGGCCTGTACTGTAGATGGCCGCACCATTCGGCCCCTTCTCTTGAATAACTTCTTTCGCTTTATCGACAATCTTACTCATCGCCTGATCCCATGTCGCTTCCTTGAGCTTGCCTTCGTGGTTTCGAACTAGGGGGTGTAGCAGACGATCAGGGCTGTTATTAGCAATCCATTGATCCTTCGCTTTAGGGTCAAGACGTCCTAAGTTGGTCTGATGCTCTTGCATGCCGCGCACACCAATCAGCTTATTTTCTTTCACAGCAATTTCGCATCCACAGCCAATGGAGCATAAATTGCAGGTGCTATGAACCCATTGATCGACTTCCTGCTGGTCTTTAATATGATGATCATTTTTTGTTGGACCCCATTTTTCCATAAGGACTCCCTCCATCTATCTGTTTTTGGAACGATATAACGCTGGGACAACATATTTAATATCATCATCCCCTAAAATTTCTTCTAAAAGGGGTATCGCTAGCTGCAAGTCCCTTTTCACCTGGCTTTTATATTTACTCATTTCTTTTACTGTACTTTTTCCCTTTAGCCCGTTCCATTTCGTGGCTCTTTTCCAGGCGCCGAAAAGTAAATTCCCTACTTCATCTGAGTGGTAGATTTCAAACGAGAGGGTATGAAATCTATCTTTATTCATTTTGTTTTCATTTAGCAGTGTTAATGCTTGAGAAAGACTGGTTTGTTTGTTACCAAGTGTGAGCCTGAATCGCTGTTCAAGGGAATTATCATTGACGATCGGTATGTTGAGTAAGTACGTTGTGACCCGATAGGCATTTGAAAGATGGTGATAGCCTTCGATCATAAGAGCCTCCTTTTTAACCTTTGTAAAATTAAGTAGATAGTAGACATTTCCCGACAGTAAAACAGTTAAACATATACAGTTGGACACAAAAAACCCCCTTCACTAACGATTAGTGAAGGGGATGAAGTAGTTATTTAATGTGTTTGCGCTGGAAGTTGGAAATCGACTCATACTCTTCTTCAAGCAAGCGAGACAGGCGAATATAAATAGGAAGAAGTTCTCTATAAACTCCTGTCGTCTCTTCGTCTGGATTGTGTGTATGTGTGTGGCCGATCATGTCAGATACAATACTGAAATCTTTAATCTCCCCTGTAGCATACATGCCAAGCACAACAGCTCCAAGGCAAGAGCTCTCATAGCTTTCAGGGACAACAACAGGTTTATCAAAAATGTCGGTCATCATTTGTCTCCACATTTCTGATCTTGCAAAACCGCCAGTGGCTTGAATACGCTTTGGCTCACCCGTTAATTCCTCAAGAGCTAACAGAACAGTGTACAAATTATAGACGATTCCTTCCAATACTGCACGTACCATATGCTGTTTCTTGTGGTGAATACTTAATCCAAAAAAGGAGCCGCGGGCATTCGAATTCCATAATGGAGCACGTTCTCCTGTAAGGAAGGGGTGGAAGATTAGGCCATCGGAGCCGGGAGCAATCGATGAAGCAATTTTTGTTAACACATCATAAGGGTCGATTCCGAGGCGTTTGGCCGTCTCAACTTCGGAGGCGGCGAATTCATCACGCAGCCACCTTAACACCATGCCGCCATTGTTGACAGGTCCGCCAATAATCCAATGATCCTCTGTTAACGCATAACAAAAGATCCGTCCTTTAGGATCTGTTCTAGGTTTACTTGAAACCGTACGGATTGCCCCACTTGTCCCAATTGTTACAGCGATCACTCCAGGGTCAATTGCATTTACACCGAGATTTGAAAGCACTCCGTCACTAGCTCCGATAATAAAAGGGGTGTGGTCAGACAGGTTTAGAACCTGCTGATATTCAGGTTTTAAGCCAGTTAAGGAGTGTGTTGTCGGAACAAGTGTAGATAGATGATCAGGGGTGATCCCTGTTAGTTCTAGGGCCTCTTGATCCCATTCTAATGCTTCTAAATTGAATAACCCTGTTGCAGAAGCAATCGAGTGGTCCACAACATACTGATCAAATAATTTATAAAACACGTACTCTTTAATAGAAATAAATTTAGCTGCTTTAGCAAAGGTATCCGGTTCTTCTGCCTTTAACCAGACTAATTTTGATAGGGGGGACATGGCGTGAATCGGCGTGCCTGTCCGCAAATAAATCTCGTGTCCGTTGTGGTTTTCTTTTATGTCTCGTGCATATTCGGCACTTCTCGTATCCGCCCATGTAATGCTGTTTGTTAATAATGAGCCGTGCTTATCAACTGCAATAAAGCTATGCATGGCTGAACTGAATGAAATGAACTGAATCTGACTTGTATCTACTTTGCTTTCGTTAACGGCTTCTCGGATCGTACCAAGTACAGCCTCAAAGATTTCATCGGGGTCTTGTTCAGCTACTAAGGGGTTCGGAGTTTGCAGTGGATAATTGATCGTATGCTGTGTAATGATTTTACCCTTTTTGTTAAAGAGAACTGACTTTGTGCTTGTTGTGCCGATGTCGACGCCTAAATAATAGTGTGCATTCATGCTGTGCCTCCTCTTTGCTCTTTATGTATGATTTCATATACAGAAAAAGGGCAGTCGCAGTCCTGCCCCAGTTTATTTTCTATTTCTTGACGACAGCATGACCGCCAAATTCATTACGTAAGGCAGCAACTACTTTTCCAGTAAACGTGTCGTCCTCTAACGAGCGATAACGCATCATTAGCGATAAAGCTATGACGGGGGCAGCTACTTGATGATCAAGGGCTGTTTCAACTGTCCATTTTCCTTCACCTGAGGAGTTCATCACACCTTTTATTTCATCAAGATTCGCGTCTTTAGCAAAGGCTTGCTCTGTCAGTTCCATTAACCATGAACGAATGACTGAACCGTGATTCCATACCTTAGCAACCTTTTCGTAATCATAATCAAATTCACTTTTGTTCAGAATATCGAATCCTTCTGCAATCGACTGCATCATCCCGTATTCAATCCCATTGTGAATCATTTTCAAAAAGTGTCCACTACCTGCTTTTCCTGTATAAAGGTATCCATTCTCAATCGAAACATCTTCAAAAAGTGGTTCGATGTGTTTAAATTTATCAGGATGGCCTCCTACCATTGTGCAAGCACCATTACGAGCTCCATCTGTACCACCGCTCGTCCCGCAATCGAAAAAGTACATGTCTTTTTCTTCAAGGATGGCCGCGTGTCTTAAGGTTTCTTTGTAATTAGAGTTACCGCCGTCAATGACCATATCCCCAGCTTCTAAAAGGCCTGTTAATTCACTAATTACAGATTCTGTTATCTCGCCTGCAGGAACCATCATCCACACGACGCGTGGGGTTGGAAGTTCATTGACAACCTTTGCTAAAGAATCTTGGTATTCGAACTGCTGATGTGAAATTTTTTCTTTAATAGTTAAGTCTGTATCATATCCTACGACCTCATGGTCATGATCCAGCAAATTTAATGTTAAATTTAGCCCCATTTTTCCTAGGCCTATCATGCCGACTTTCATATAAGTTCCTCCTAGTGATGAAGAATTATTTTTCATTCTAAACTAAGTGTATCAAATATTTTTCCGTAATCAATGGATTTAAAAAAACTTTTTTTCTTATATAATGAGAATAACAAAGGAAAAGCGAGGAGATCGAATAATGGAGAATGAGACACAGCATGGATTAGCAAGAATTCGAAGCAGCTATGGGAAATTTAGTGACAAGGAAAAGAAAATAGCCGATTACATTCTAAATAACCCTGAAACGATCATTCACCATACGATTAATCAAGTATCAGACGAACTGGGTGTAGCTGAATCAACCGTTTTTCGTTTTTGTAAGCGGATTGGTTTTAAGGGGTATCAGGCTTTAAAGATTGCTCTTGCCGCAGAGATTGTCACTCCTATAAAAGATATCCATGAAAAAATAAATGATGGAGACAACGTTTCGACAGTTTCAGAAAAAGTATTCCGCTCGAACATTAAAACGCTTGAGAGCACGCTGCAAATCGTTGATGGGGCAACAATAATAGAGGCAGTGAATGCCATGTTGCAAGCTCGTAAAATTGATTTTTTCGGTTGTGGGGGCTCAGCTGTAGTAGCATTGGACTGCTATCATAAATTTATTCGTAGTGGGCTTCTAGTGGGTGCACAACTTGAGTCTCACATGCAGCTTATGTCTGCCTCACAGCTTACGAAGGAGGATGTAGCTGTAGTGATTTCACATTCGGGGTCAACGAAAGACACTCTAGACGTCATGCAAGTTTTGAAGGAGAACGAAGTGAAAACGATCTGTATCACTAATTTTGCGAAATCACCGTTGACGAAGGAAGCGGATATCCCTCTTTATACGGTGGCAGAGGAAACGGATTTCCGCTCAGAAGCTTTCTCGTCACGGATTGCTCAATTGAGTATAATTGATGCTCTGTACACGAACGTGATGATGGCTAAAGAACAAGGGGGAAAGCAGGCATTACAAAATATGCGTAAGGCGATGTCATTAAAGCGATTATAAGAATTTTCAAGAGATATAATCAGACTGAACTATTTGGGAGTAGGAAAAACGTATGATTTTAGATTGAATTGTTTCGTTACGTAGATAATAAGGGAAAGGGAAATTAACTAAAATGAAAAGAGGGTGTTCTTATGCTAAGAACGATATTAATGATTATTGGATTAATCGTGGTCATAGGCTTCATTATTTCATTGTTTTAACTTTTAATCTATAAACTTCCACCTCAGGTCATCCAAATTATGGATGACCTGAGGTGGGAGAAAATGCAAATTCAAAGGCCCTCGAAATGTAAATTTCGAGGGCCTTTGTTTTAACGCAGGTTACTAGGGAATTCTGTGAGTGTAATCCCCCATACTAATGGAATAAGGAAATAAACGGCTATGGCTAAAATGAAAATGGAAATGATATTTAACCAAAAGCCTGCCTTAGCCATGTCAGGAATTCTCAGGTAGCCTGATCCGAATACCACCGCGTTTGGCGGTGTTGCCACAGGCAGCATAAATGCGCATGATGCGGCTACTCCGGCACCAATCATTAAACTGTATGGGTGTACATTAATCGCGACAGCAAGGGAGGCCATAATCGGGAACATCATTGTCGCTGTTGCTGTATTTGATGTAATTTCAGTTAAGAAAATGACTAGTGTAATGACAGCAAGCAAGATGATAAAGAAGGGTACTCCCTCTAATACGGTTAACTGTTCTCCAATCCATTGAGCAAGACCAGAATCTCTAAATCCGGCTGCTATAGCCAAACCACCACCAAAGAGTAAGAGGATACCCCAAGGCAGCTCCTTTGCTGTATCCCAGTTCATTAATGCCTTAGCCTTCTTATTTCGGGCTGGAATAACAAATAGAACAATGGAAGCGGCAATCGCAATAACGGCATCGTCAATACCCGGAACAAGGGGAGCGAGTATAAATGAGCGTGAGATCCATGCTAACGCAGTGATAACAAATACAGTCATAACTGCTTTTTCCTCATAGCTCATGTTTCCTAATGCTTTTCTTTCATCAGAGATAACCTTCCGTCCTCCTGGGATTTCTTTTAACTTCATTGGATAGGCTACTTTTACAAGATACACCCAAGCGATCGCCAATAAAACAACCGCAATCGGTACACCAAACAACATCCAGCGGGCAAAAGAAATATCTATGCCATAAAGTTCATCAATTGTACCCGCAAAGATCGTATTAGGGGCGTACCTATTAAGGTGCCAAGCCCGCCAATTGAAGCCGAATAAGCAATCCCAAGCATAAGAGCTTTACCAAAATTAAAGTTTTCTTTAGATGTATCAATCGGGTCATTCTTAAGAGAGTCAGCCACTTGATAAATAATAGCAAGGCCAATAGGGACCATCATCATCGCTGTAGCTGTATTTGAAATCCACATCGATAGAAATCCGGTGGCGACCATGAAACCGAGGATGATGCGCTCCGTATTTGTCCCAATCGCTGATATGATACCAAGAGCGATTCGCTTATGTAGATTCCATCTTTCCATTGCAAGTGCAATAATAAATCCACCCATAAATAAGAAAATAGTATCAGAGCCGTAGGAGGAAGTCGTTGCATCAAGGTCTAAGCCTCCAGTGATCGGGAATAGCACGATAGGTAACAGTGAAGTAACGGGAATAGGTATAGCTTCACTAATCCACCACGTCGCAATCCAAATGGTCGAGGCTAAAATAGCTTGCCCTTCACTTGATAACGTTTCAGGGTTGAAAAAGATCATCATAATAGCAAATAATAACGGACCAAGCCAGAGACCGATTTTTTGAGCTGGTTTATAATGGACTGGCGGTTCATCACCACCGCCATCTTCTTCTTCTTTGTGGCTTTTCTCTTCAAAAGAACTGCCTGTGTTTCCGCTTACAAAAAAGCTTAGCAGATCTTTTGCCTGCTGGTGGAGTTTCCACATATCATTCCACCAGTGGGAAAGTGCGTACTTCATAGGTTTTCCTCCTTTTAGGTGTGTGAACTTTTAAACTATTACGAAATCGCTCGAATTTCAAGTGTTTTACACTAGGATAATTTTGTATATTATCATCTATCACCATTATAATAGACATATAACAGCAATTATAGGAGGCTAAAGTAATGAGAGAACAAGTAGAGTTACATAAAGGCAAATTTTTAGAAGAACTGCAAGAATTTTTAAGAATACCGAGTATTTCTAGCTTATCAGAGCATAAACAAGATGTTCAAAAAGGTGCCGATTGGGTAGCGAATGCTCTAGAGAAAATAGGTATGGAGAATATTGAAGTCATTGAGACCGACGGCCATCCAATTGTTTATGCAGACTGGCTTCATGCAGATGACCGACCCACGGTGCTTATTTATGGTCACTATGATGTTCAGCCTGCAGATCCGCTTGAGTTATGGGATTCAAAGCCATTTGCTCCTGATATTAAGGACGGTAAAATTTATGCTAGAGGCGCGACGGATGATAAAGGGCAACTGTTTATTCATATTAAGGCATTAGAACTTCTTATGACCGAACACAGATCTCTGCCCGTCAATGTAAAGTTCTGCATTGAAGGGGAAGAGGAGATTGCAAGCCCGCATCTACCACCATATATTGATAAGAATACAGAGAAGCTTTCTGCTGATGCTGTGCTGATTTCCGACACTTCTTTTATTGAAAAAGGGCAGCCAGCGATATGTACATCATTACGTGGGGCTCTTGCCATGGAGGTAGGTGTGAAAACGGCCAATACAGACCTGCATTCCGGCTCGTATGGAGGCGGTGTTCCTAATGCCATTCACTCGCTCGTTCACATTCTCGACACCCTCCATGATCAAAAGGGAAAAATAGCCGTGGATGGTTTTTATGAAGGAGTTCCGACTGTAACGGATAACCTTAGAAAAGAAGTCGCAGCTATACCCTTTGATGAAGGAAAAACGATGCAAGAATTGGGATTAGACTCACTGTACGGAGAAAAAGGATTCACCTTTCAGGAGCAAACGGGGATCCGTCCGACTTTAGAAATCAATGGGATCACCGGCGGTTTTCAAGGTGAAGGCATTAAAACCATTGTACCTAGTGAGGCAAGTGCGAAAATAAGCTGCCGCCTTGTTGGTGAACAGGATCCTCAAGAGGTTTATGAGCGTATTGAACGGCATATGAAAACACATAAATTAGAAGGAAGCCGCATCACAGTAAATTCATTGATTCAAGCAAAACCAGTTTCATTAAATTCACAGGAACCTATGATCCAAAAAGCCGCAGAAGCGTATGAAAAAGTGTACGGTGTCAGACCGCTTTTTCCTAAAGAAGGCGGTTCAATTCCAATCGTTGAAGTATTTTCCAGAGTACTTGATGCCCCTGTTGTCCTGATGGGATTCGGTTTGCCATCGGAAAATCTGCATGCGCCAAATGAACACTTTCACTTAGAAAATTTCACACAAGGGATCGAAACCGTGTGCGAGTATTTAGAGAACCTCTAACATTCAAACGGGGCAGCTTATTTCGTGAAAGCCTGCCCCGCTATTTTATGAGCCTTCTTTTTCGTCTGCACAGTCAAAGCAATAAAGCGTTTTATCTTCACCAACCACACCATTCAAAAAACCATCTAAACAAGAGATTTCTTTGCCGCACTGACGGCAATTGCCTACGAGCTCCTGCATGCTATCACCATCCTGTGTTAATGATCTTCAATCAATTCCTTTAGTACAACGGCATGGTTGTATTCCGTTTCTTTTGCTGCAAAAAGAAGGACAAGCCGCTCGCTGTCAGCCATCTTTTTTAGTTCATCAAGTTTTTCAGTCCGTTCAGAGCTTTGCTGAATTTCCTTTTTATAAGACTTCTTGAATTCATAAAATTTCTCAGGATCATGGTCGAACCATTTTCTTAATGAGGAACTTGGTGCAATATCCTTCATCCATTCATCAAGGTCGGCATCCTCTTTTGATATACCTCGCGGCCAAACACGGTCGATTAGTATTCTATTACCACCTGTACGAGTGTCTTCATCATAGATGCGTTTGAGTACAACTGACATTCTATCACCTTCCTTGAAATTATTGTATAGTATTCCTTTACCCTAAATGAGTGAGATCAATCCCTGAAAACAAACCACTTTTTGACAAACACTAAGCTTTCATGGATGCACGAACATGCTGTTGCTTTCTTTGTTTAGACTGATAAAAAAGGAATAAACCAAACACACCAAGTACAACAACGGCGCAAAAGATATAAAGTGCTGAAAAACTTGCGAACGCAATTAGAAGGCCTAATACATAGGAGCCAATCGCAATACCTGTATCGTATAAAGTGAAGAAAGTGGCTGTAGCATGGCCGCTGCGATAATCAGAAGTGGATTGAACAGCTATCGTTTGGAGGCTTGGCAGTAAAGATCCATACCCCAAGCCGATTAACCCCGCTGATATTAACAATCCCCAGGCAGATTGGATGAAGCTTAGGCTGACTAATCCAACCGCAAAAATAAGTAAACATGGTAAAATGACAAAGCCAGGGCCTTTTACATCAAAGGTACGACCCATATAGGGGCGAGATAAAATCATGACAAAAGCAAAAACAACAAAAAAGTAACTGGAGACTTCTGACAATCCTAGAGAATTAGCGTACACGGAGATAAATGAAATAATCCCAGAGTAAGCAAAAGCTACCAAGCTACTAATGAACGCGATAGGCAAGGCTTTTACTTCAAATAAATCATGAATGGAAAGCTTGCTTCTAGTTGGAGATGAAGTTTGCTCTAGTTGTTTTGGCACATGAACAACACAAGAACAAACGAGACCAATGACCATCGATACACTTAAGGTTAAAAATAGTGTGTGGAATGAGGTGAATTGAAGCATGGTCAAGCCAATAAACGGCCCTACAACGACAGCTAAATTCATCGCCATAGCGAAATATCCTAGCCCCTCTCCACGCCTTTCGGACGGGATCACATCGGCTGCAATAGCTCCTGTTGCTGTTGTCAGCACCCCAAAGGAGAGACCATGAAAGAACCTTAATGCTAACAATGCCTCATATTGCGTGATCCACATATATAAGAATGTGGTCGCAGCAAATAGGGTAACCGACAGAACTAGGCCTCTCTTTTTGCCTATTTGCTCAAGTAGTCTGCCAGAAAATGGACGGACAACGATAGCGGCTATAAGCATCATCGTCACGAGTAACCCACCCTGCGCTCCACTTCCATCTAGGTTTTCTATTACATAAATAGGTAATGTCGTTAGTAAAGTATAAAAAGTTATAAAAACTACGAAATGTGCCAACGACACACTTATAAAGCTTTTAGTCCAAATCGGTTTTCTATTGTTCTTCATAATTGTTATTCCGCTCCTTGGACCCTAGTTTTCTCAAAAGCAATCTCAGTTGTTCTTCTTCTTTTGCAGACAAGCCTATTAAAATTTCATCCTCGTATGTTCTAATTATTTCTACTAATTCAGCCACTTTAGCATGTGCCTCGTTTGAAATCTCTATGATCCGTTCTCTTTTGTCTGATCCCTTTTCACGGGTGACCCAACCTTTTTCCACAAGACGAGTAATGGTTCTGGTAACAGTAGGTGCTTCTACATTTAAATATTGCCAGATGGATGTTTGTGTCATGGGACCCTTCTTATACAAACAATAAAGAATAGACCACTGTGAGAGGAACAATCCGTGGACCTTCAATCTTTCGTTAACTTGTTTATTCAACGTACGGACTTGTTGATTTAAAAGGTGTAACAAATGATGATTAGAAAAATTCACTATATTCACTCCTGATATTTACTTAGGTAAGTAATGCGCATGAAGAACATACTAAAAGATCATGATTCTTTTGTAAAGAGAAGAGCCCTAACTTATAACCAGTAATCCCTCTCACCAAGTGAATTTGCTCGCTAGGTGAGGGGGTTTTTTTGTGTTATCTTATCTATAGTTATTCAATCACGTAATAAGGCAGGAGAATGGTATGTCGAAGGAAATTATAGTGAAAATAAGCGAAAAGCACGTAAATAAGTATAGAAAAGGGTATCCGTTGCTGCACAAAGAGGCGATGATCAATCAACACGAGTTACGGGATGAGGGCACAACCTTGAAGCTTGTTGATAGAAGAGGAAATTTTATCGGAAAAGCTTACTATGGAAAACAAAACAAAGGTTCTGGCTGGATAGTGACCCGCAATGAGTCGGAAGCTATCGATGAGACTCTTTTTAATAAAAAAATTAAACGAGCATTGAAGGATAGAGAGAACTTATTTATGGATCCAGAAACCACAGCCTTTCGAGTATTCAATGGAGAAGGGGATGGCATTGGCGGTTTTACCATTGATTATTATGCTGGCTACTATTTAATCAATTGGTACAGCGAAGGAATCTATTCATTTCGTAATCATGTCATCGAATCATTGAAAAGTAATGTTGAATACAAAGCCATTTACCAGAAGAAACGCTTTGGAAAGCAAGGCCAATATATTGAAGAAGATGAGTTTGTCGCTGGAGAGCGTGGGGAGTTTCCTATTATAGTCAAAGAAAATGGTGTGGATTTTGCTGTCTATTTAAATGAAGGTGCCATGGTAGGGATCTTCCTTGATCAGCGTGAAGTGAGAAGAGCTATCCGAGATCAGTATGCCAAAGGTAAGACGGTGCTTAACACCTTCTCCTATACGGGTGCCTTCTCAGTGTTTTCCGCACTTGGCGAAGCATCACATACAACGAGTGTCGATTTAGCGAACCGCAGCTATGCGAAAACGATCGAGAACTTTAGTCTTAATGGGATTGATTATGAAGCTCAGGATATTATTGTCGATGACGTATTCAAATACTTTAAATATGCTAAAAAGAAGCAGAAATCGTTTGACCTAGTTATTCTTGATCCCCCAAGCTTTGCCCGGTCAAAGAAATTCACCTTCCGTGCTGAGAAGGACTATACGAATCTGCTGAAAGAAGCGATTGCGATTACTGAAGAACAAGGTGTCATTATAGCTTCAACAAACTGCAGCAAATTTGGTATGAAGAAGTTCAAAACATTTATTGATAAGGCTTTTAAAGATGCTTCAGTAGCATATAAGCTGATTGAGGAGTATTCGCTTCCTGAAGATTACAAAACGATTTCTGAATTTAAAGAAGGGGATTATCTTAAAGTTGTTTCTATACAATTGCTAAAAGGATAAGCTTGTCTTAATCATGTCTCTCCTATAAATAACATTCGTTTATGGTCAGTTTGGGTAAATACGAGGGTGGGAAAACTGAGTATAGACGATTTTTATATAAAAGGAGCGGTTAGAATATGGGTAAATTAGATGGTAAAACAGCTTATATTACTGGTGGTGCAGGCGGTATTGGCAAAGAAACAGCCAAGTGCTTCTTGCAAGAGGGAGCTAAAGTTGCACTTGTTGATCTAGAGGAAGAGGCTCTGAGTAAAGCTAAATCTGAAGTTGAGGAATTTGGTGAAGTCGTTACCATTCAAGCCGATGTAACAAATGAATCTGAGGTAAAGAAATATGTACAAAAGGCAGTGTCAGAATTAGGTTCACCTAATATCTTCTTTAATAATGCTGGTATTGAGGGAAAAGTTGCGCCTATTGTTGAACAATCAGTGGATGATTTCGATAAAGTAATGGGAGTGAATGTTCGAGGAGTCTTTTTAGGTCTAAAACATGTATTGCCCGTTATGGCGAAAGAAGGCAGCATCATCAATATGTCCTCTGTAGCTGGTTTAATGGGAAGTCCTGGTGTAGCTCCTTATGTTGCATCAAAGCATGGTGTTGTGGGTTTAACTAAAACAGCTGCACTTGAGGCTGCCGAGGAAAATATCAGAGTGAACTCCATCCATCCATCACCAGTAAACACACGAATGATGAGATCACTGGAAGAAGGAATGAATCCTGGTAAAGGCGAAGAGGCAAAAGAATCCTTCACAAGTACCATTCCTCTCCATCGTTATGGGGAAACAGCTGATATAGCAAATTTAGTATTATTCCTAGCTTCTGACGATAGTAAATTTGTTACCGGCGGACAATATCGTGTAGATGGTGGAATGGGCGCAACATAATTCATGTAAGGAATTGGAGGGCAGCTTTAAAAGGCTGCTCTTCTTTTTTGTGTTTTTCATACTGAGTAGGGGTAATGATTTTTTCTTTATGACGCAAAAGCATCTTTAAGGCCTTCTGTGAGCTTTCTTAGCAATTAAGGTCTTATGGCATGTCAAATCTATTAAACCGCCTTTAAAAGGCTTTTATTTCATTTAAATTTGACTCGATTGTACATTATTTTAGAACTTTTACTCTATTATCCATTCCTGAAGCATTTTCGTAGTTTAGTTCATCTTGTTTTGCTACAGATAAATCCTATAGTTCTTGTTTACAATAACTGTGAGAAAAGGGGGTAGTTACTAACAGGAGAATAGAATATACAAAAAAGTGTACTTGCAAACAATTTGTTTTCAAAAAGAACACATTTCAGTTTGCAAGTAAACAAATAAGTACGCAAGCTGCTTTTACAGTAGGTGTGCTTATTTGTGTGCAAGAATTCATTTTTGTGTTCTTGCGTGCACAAAAGAACACGCAAAAAGGCACATTGACTATTATGAGAAATTTTAATATGTTTGATATAGAGGCAGGTTATCTCTAGTAACCTACTGTTTGAAATAAAAAGGAGAGTTTAAAATGACAAAATCAAGAATTGCAGCTGTTGATGTAGGAAATGATGCAGTAAAAGCAAATTTCGGAAAATTGGAATCTGAACTATATATCCCTAATGTCATTGCAAGAGACTTAGAAGATCGCCCTGTTATAGGCATTGAAGATCTAGATGACAAGGACCCACTCGACAACTTACATATACGTGTCCATTCACCGGCACTCGCTGAAAATAATGCTATCTATCGTGTAGGAAACCTTGCAGCAAAAAGTGACAACTCTACAGAGCTTGATCCTGGGAGCAGTAAATCAGAGGAAGATCAAACACTTGTAATGCTATTTGCATCTCTAGCAATGGATTCAGTAGCTAATAAAGATGCTAAATCCTCAAAGAATAATGTTGTCGAGGCTAATTACACATTAGGAACAGGGTTGCCTCTCCGTGAAGTTAAAGAAGGCAAAGACGTAGGCTATCGTTCACAACTTCTAGGCTCTGTGCATCAAGTTGAATTTCTCGTTACACCGAAATACCAAGGTATGAAAGTGAATATCAAATTCGATGAAGTCAAAGTGTACCCTGAGGGATTTGCAGCGTTCGTTAACCTTGTTATGGATAATGACCTTACTATCATTAATAAGGACTTGATTGATAAGCAAATCCTTATTCAGGATATCGGTGGTCTATCTACTGATATTGCGGTGATTAGAAATAGAAATGTAGACGATGATAAGGCTCAGGGCTTTAACCTTGGTGTGGCAGAATCGTTGGAGCAGATCAGAGAGGAAATCTTGACGAAACATGGAGTGGAGTTAGACAGTCGTCGTGATGTGGTCGACATTATCACAAGGAAAAATGATCGTCATCACATTATGGTTAGGGGAAGCCGTACAAGTGTCCATGACATTACAGATCGCATTTTGTTGGAATTGGCTAAAAAGCAATACCGCTTTTTAAGAAATGTATGGCAGAAAAACTCTCAGTCCGAGATTTGCTATTTTGTTGGCGGTGGATCTGCTGTACTGAAAGACTACATTAAAACACTTAACAATAAACTGGATGGCTTCAACATTGACTTTTTTGAAGATGAAAATGAAAGCATTTGGATGATGGCCAATGCGTATTATAAGCTCATTTCTGACTTCGTGCGTAAATCTGAGAAAGAAAACAAGAAAACAGAAGTTACTCCATCAAAGTAAGGTGATTAAATGAGTAACACCAAGAAGAGTGTTGAGCGGGGACAGTCCATTACGTTTCGTGTTCCTTCCGACACTCCTGATCACTTATTGAAGCAATTGACCGAGCTTAAAGAAAAAGAAAGAAGAAACTTTTCAAGTAAAATTGCACAATACGTTATGGATGGGGTTAGTGAATCAATTTCTAAAGAAAAAGAAACAGTCACAATCCCACTACCTAGAAAACTGACGAAAGAACAACGAAGCTGGATGAAGCATGAGCATTCTGAAGCGCTAATGGGAAGCATCATCTACCAGCTTATGATCGATCCAACAAGAGCAATGACACTTTTAGCCTCACTAAACAGTAACTCCGTAGATATCAACGACGCATTGTATTTACAAGAAGAAACAGCAGCAACAATGTCAAATGTTGAATATGAAGTGCAAAAAGAACCTGATGTTACTGAAGAAGCTGAAATGGAATTTGATGATAGTGCTCTAGATGACTTAAGCCTTGATAATCTTCATGGTGAACTGCATCAAAATCAGAGTGAAGAGCAAGGGGAAAAAGAGGAAGATGATGACCTTCTTGGTGATTTTCTGTCCAGTATGAATAAATAATACCGAGAGCCAAAAGCCTATAAAGCTTTTGGCTCTTTCAAATTCCCGGACTTAGGAGCCAAATTCCCAGACTTAGTTATATGTATAATGAAAGAACTGCTATAATTATAGCAGTTCTTTTACAATGGGTTATGGTCGGCAAAGGCAAGAAAAGTTCTCTCTTCTTCAATTAATCCACAAGCTCCGCATTGGACTTTATATTCCGGGCCTCTATAGTCCATATGGAAGGTAGCTAATTGGCCAGTATCGCATTCTGATAGGACTTCACCAGTTTTGGGGTCCAGTTTAACTGAAGTAGAAAGTTGTTTGATTTTATTAAATCTGGAACGGTTCGTCTTGCAGTTAGGGCATAAATATGGATGCATATTTTTCACCTCCAGGAATTATTTTATACTATTACCCCCTCCTTATACAAAAAGTAGTACAAAATGTTATGAAAACTAACTAATCCTACTACATTAACTGAAAAGTCGACATTTCCCGGGAAATATCGATTAATATCTACAGAAGATTAAATAGAAAAGTGGGATAGCTGAGAAATTTCGTGTAATACAGAAGGGTAAGTGAGTAAGATGGATGCAATTGTTCTTTTTAGTATCATCATTGTGGCAGCCTCTATTCTACAAACGAGTACTGGTTTTGGTTTTTCAATAATGGCAACACCATTTTTACTATTATTGTTTGAACCAAAAGAAGCGATCCAAATAAACTTGATACTATCATTAGTGATTTCAGTAGCTCTTATACGGAAGGTCCATCAGGATGTAGATGTGACTATATTAAAGAGGTTTATCACAGGTAGCTTCTCAGGATTAGTATTAGGAATCGTTATATTCTTATATGTTAATACAGCTCAATTGAAGCTAGTAGTAAGCTTGGTTATTTTACTGTTAACATTTCTGTTGATCCTTTCTTTTCGGGTGAAGCAAACAAAAGAAAGAGATTTTTTCGTAGGGGGTATTTCCGGGGCTTTAACGACTAGCATTGGTATGCCAGGCCCGCCTTTACTTCTTTACTTTTCAGGTACGGGAGCAAGTAAAGAAAAGATCAGAGCAACCACTCTTGCCTTTTATTTGTTTATCTATTCAGCAAGCTTAGCTGTCCAGATTGTGTTTGTGGGAGCGACTCAAACTGTATGGGTGTCAAGTGCATTAGCTTTGCCGCTAGTGATCATTGGATTGGTTGTAGGTCAAAAGCTTTTCATGTGGGTGAGTCAACGTTTGTTTAGGCTATTTACTTATATCCTCTTGCTGTTTACTGGCTTTTATTTACTTCTAGAACGTTTAATCTCAAATGGGTAAAAGGAGAAAAAGTCAGCCTGCTGGGCTGACTAAAGATCCAATGAATTAAATGTATTACCACATGAGCTGTGTTAGGAGGGGCGGTTATGCTCGTTGTTTATTAAGGAAAATCCTTCCTTTGTAGGTTTTTTTACTAGCTCTCTTTTCTTTTGTACACGCTTAGGGGAAATTTTGTTTTGGAGATCTGTCAATATAGTGGACATTCATAGACCGGTATTTGAACCATTCTTTTTCTTCCGCGCGTCCTCTTTCGAGACGCTTGGATGCCTCCGCCTAAAGGAAAGAATCAAAAACCAATTCATTCCTTTAGGCAGAGGACATTTGGTTCTTTTTGAGCTTTTTATCATGGTTCATTTTATAGCTCTTTTCTTTTTCTAACGGAGTTAAATAGTCCAATGTAGAATGGAGTCGTTTTTGGTTATAAAAATTGATGTAAAACTGAATGGCTAGTTTGGCTTCTGCTTTTGTCTCATAAACATGTTTGTACAGGTATTCTTTTTTCAGAGAGGCAAAGAAACTCTCTGCACATGCATTGTCGTAGGGGTTTCCCTTCCGACTCATACTTATGGTCGCTCCTGCCTCCTTAAGTGTATCTAAATAAGCCTTAGAACAGTACTGAGAGCCACGATCTGAATGGTGAATCCAACCCGACTTAGGGTTACGAATGGCCAAAGCCTTTTCTAAAGCTTTTAAGCACAGGGTGTGATCCATATGATCGTCTAACTGATAACTTATGATCCGTCGGGAAGCAAGATCAATGACAGGATTCAGATATAAAAAGCCTTCTCCTGTGTGAATATAAGTAATATCAGTAGCCCAAACCTGGTCTGGGGCCTCTGGAAGAAAGTCACGGTTTAAATGGTTTGAGTGAATGGTTTCATCGTGATCAGAGTCTGTCGTATTGATGAACTTTTTAGGTGGTGTGGCATAAAGGTCCAGTTCTCTCATTCGATTCGTCACTTTCTTTTGAGAAACCTCCACCTGATCCACTTCTCGAAGCATAAAGTGGATGCGAGGGCTGCCGTAACACCCATAATTATCATGATAATGGAAGAGGATCCGTTCATCGATATAACGGTTCCAAGCCTCTCTTTTCGTTTCTTCTCTGTCCAGGCGATTCAAATAATCATAATAACCAGATTTAGACACACCAAGAACTTGGCACATCCTCGAAATGGTGTGTTCGTGTCGGTGTTCATGAATGAACTCGAACTTCACTACTTTTCCTGATTGAAGATGTGCATGGCCTTTTTTAAAATGTCGACTTCCTCCTGGAGCTCTACGTTACTTTTTTTCTCTTTTTCATACATTTCCTTGTACTCAGAGGCGGTCAACAGTTGATTCTGTGCTTCTTTTTCTTCCTTCTTTTTTTGGTCACGATACTCCGTCTTCCATCTTTTAAGGTTACCGTAGGGAATATCGAGTTTCTGACTAAGGTCCGTCATTTTGTGTCCGTCCAATTCCATTAACTTCACAACATAAAGCTTAAACTCAGGGTCATAATTTCTGTACTTTTGGGTCAATGTGAACACGTCCTTTAATGCTTTGTGATGATTAAAACATGGTTCAATACTTGTGTCCACTTTTTATACTAACTCTAAAAGGAGGGGGAGTTAGCTCCCGCTTTTCGTGAATTTGACCACAACAATAATGTGGTGACTTTACCATCGGGTGATAAAGCCATAATCCTTTTTTTGCAACCTTCATGTAATAGGTGCGAGGATATTATTTCTTACATAAAAAAAGCACCCTCTTTAAGAAATAAGTTGTACGTTATTTCAAAAGAAAAAGTTCTTGAAGAGTCGGGGAATTTGCCGATTAATGTTCATTTAATCACTTCAGAGACTGTTCTAAAAAACTACGGTATCAAAGACTTTCCGTCGGTTATTTCTATTGAGGGTGAGTTAGTAAAAAAAGTCTATTTCCAGACCAACGTAGATGAAGTAATTGAACTTATGAAAGAGGAGCAGTTTAAGGCTGTATAATAATGCTCGTAGAGTGAAAACTGCTATTCAAAGCCAATTTGTGAAGGGGTCTTTATAAAATTGTCTTGTCAAATGTGCAAATAAAACGTGGTTGCCGGGGAGTATAATGGATTCGTTATAATAAAAGAGCTATCTATTTCGCGTTTATCAACAAGAAATAGGTAGCTCTTTATTTTTTAAGGATTCCTCAGTGACTTGAGATCCCTTTTTTGAAGTTATTTAGTTATCGTGCCGTTTTCTTCAAGGTCGACCCAATCATGAGCCCATTTCTCGATGTCATCCATAATTGGTTTTAAAGACAAGCCTTTTTCAGTTAAAGAATATTCAATGCGGACAGGGGTTTCGGGAAACACGTCTCGCTTTACCAATCCACTTTTCTCCATGTCTTTTAATCGGTCTGAAAGTACTTTTCCGCTAATGCCAATAGAGGATTCTATTGTACAGAAGCGTTGTTTACCTTCTAAAAGCTGGTAGATGATTAAACCTGTCCAGCGTTGACTTAGGAGGCCAATTGCTTTTTCAAAACGAGGACATATCGATTTGTTCATGTCTCATCACTCCCATTACCTTCATTATATCATTAGCCTGCATGTTATTAAATGATATTTATTGCCTTAATAATGAAAAATAACCTCATTACTTAAAGTAACAAAGGCACTTGAATTAAGCATTATTTCAAGTGTCTTTGCTTGTCCTTATTCTATAAAAGCTAGCTCAGGGAGCCATTGAGAGAGGTGTTGCTTTTGTTCTTCCATAACTTGCTTATAATTTTTAAGCTGCGTTGGGGTTAGCTTATGCATTGGGATGACCTCATAGTTATGTGCACCAGATGATGTAACATAGGTTAGCAGGAATCGGGGATTCTTAACTTGTACGTTGTTTTGATCTTTTACAATGTTGAATTTTATAATGCCACCAATTCTCTTCATAAATGCATCCTGACCTGAAAAGAAATTTCCCAGGGAATAAACAGCAAGCATTTTATTGCCTTGTTTGCCTTCTACCCATTCGATTGGCTGTAGCACATGTGGATGGTGTCCGATGACTACGTCTACACCCAGATCAGCTGTGAATTGAACAAGCTTCTTCTGCCGCTGATTAGGCATTGGTTCGTATTGTTTGCCGAAATGCAGGCTTAAAATGACAGCATCACTGATCTCCTTAGCCTGTGCGATATCTTGTTTCATTTCTCTCTTATCGATAAGGTTAACAAGATAAGGTTCACTTTCAGGAACAGGTATGCCGTTCGTTCCATAGGTGTAGCTTAAAAAGGCTATGTCGATCTCTTGTTTAGTTTCGTACACCCGAATATCTTTGCTATCCTCTTTACTCTTATAAACGCCTGTGTACATCATCCCGATGGTCTCCCAATGCTCGATTGCACTACGAATGCCTCGGGCTCCCTTATCTAGGCTATGATTATTAGCCAGTGTTACCACATCTACTCCGAGTTCCTTGAGGTTATTACCCATTTCTTTAGGGGTATTAAAGGCAGGGTACCCAGATAAACCGAGATCTTCTCCGCCAATCATCGTTTCCTGGTTAGCCATTGTAATTGTTGTATCTTCTAAGTATGGTTTGACTTGTTTAAGCATTGGCATGAAGTCGTAGCCGTTACTCGTTTTAGCATCATTATACACACGGTCATGTATGAGCATGTCACCAATAGCTGAGATACTTATTTCTGAGGGCCGCTCAGGGATGGCCTTTTGCTCAAGGGAAGACTGGGAGGAGGGCGATAACTTTGCTTCTTCAACAGGGGAAGTTTTCCCTTCACAAGCAGCCGCAAAAATGCTTATAAATAAGAGGAGGAATATAGGGTGAAAACGCATAACATCACGATCCCTTTTAATAATTAGGAATAAAGTCGAACTTTGTCTTTATTATAACAGATGTTTTACGCTTTTTTTAATAGGTTAAAGTGTCAATGAAAAACCTGACCAATTAATGGTCAGGTTATATATTAGACGATTTCTTATATGTCTTGGTGATTAGGCTTGCTTAAATTAGCCGTTTTCTTACAGTTATCCCCACCAACTTGCCAGAAAGGCTTTGATCAATCCGACGACTACAAATCGATAAACGCCTGCTGCAAGTGCTTCATTCCATCCTAAATCTACACTGAATTTTAATTGAATCGTGCCAAACAGTAATGTGATGATCATGCCTGCAGTATTGGCGATCATTGCCATACGTAAGGTGAAGCTCGTTTTTCTAATATAATTCCAGTGAAAAAGGCGGCTGCAATAAAACCAATAATGTACCCGCCGGTTGGTCCTGCTAATATTTGGGGGCAAACGCTAAACCCCGCAAATACCGGAATCCCGATTGCCCCTGTAGCTGCATAGCCTTTGTAGCTGAGGAAAAAGAAAATTATTTGTTAAATGAAAGATGAAGAGGGAATAGGAAGGGCCGCCTTCATAGGCGACCCTTATAATTAAACTTTTACATACATAGGAAGGTCGGTATGCCCTATTTCTCGAAGGTAAACAAAAAGATTGCCTTTATGATTGATTTCGTGATCCATTGCCATGTTTAGCAGTTGACTAGCAGGAATCCTTTTCCCGACTATTTGACTTACATCAATCACTTGTTCAAAGTTATCATCAGATAACGAACTAAGCAATTTAACGGTGGCTTCTGTGTACGTGTTCACCTTTTCGGATAATTCTGTGGAATCAATTTCATCAAAAAGTTTCTCGGGGTCTTGTTTGTTTGCTAGTCTTACGAAAGTGTACGTTGTTTCGATGATATGATTGACTAGCTTCTGTGCTTCCATAGATGTAGGTGTAGGTTTGTACGTATAATGTTCAGGATCAATTTTTGCAGCTAATTCTTTTGTTACCTCGCGGTGTGATAAGAAGTAATCAATGAATTGGGCGCTTTTACTCATATTCGGTCCCCTCCTGTAAAAATAGTTACTCCTTCACAATTAAAGCTAGTATTCTTGTAACCAACCGTCAATCAAAAACGTCTATATTACACGAAGACATTTTATGTAGTAGTTTATGACCATTTTTATGATCAGAACGTTGTTTAAACTGTTACAATTATTTCATTTTGTTAAAAGAGGGTGTTTTCTGGTTCAAAAAGGAGTAAAAATAATGTAAAATGGGTAAGTGTAATTTTAACGGAGGTTTTTCAAATGTTTAAAAAAGAAAAATATTTAAATAAAAATACAATGTTAAAAGTATTAGTCTACGCCCTTGTTATCGGGATGTTTTGGCTCAAAATGACCTACATTCAGTTTAACATCTTTGATCTAGGTGTTGAAAACACGAATGAAGGTTTTATTTTAGCTTTTAACCCGCTGAGCAGTATCTTACTCATCTTTGGTCTAGGTATTTTAGTAGCCGGTCGTAAAGGTATGCTCGTTTCCTATATTCTTGGGTCATTGCTTTTGTACGTAAATATTCTTTTTTACCGCGAATATAGTGATTTCATTACGATTCCCATGCTTGAACAAGTTGTCAACTTAGCTGGAATGGGAAGCAGTATTACCAGCATCCTTGCAGCGACAGATGCCTTTCTGTTTATTGATGTCCTTGTGGCTGCCTTTCTATTATTCTATTTAAAAGCAGAGCGTCTGCGTTTATTTTTGCCAAAACGGAGAGAAGGATTGGTATTAGCTATTGTTGCGATTCCGCTTTTCCTAGTAAACTTGGCATGGGCTGAGACAGAGCGTACGGATCTTCTTCAACGTACTTTTGACCGTAATATGCTTGTGAAATATATTGGTTTAATTAACTACCATGTATATGATGCTGTTTTGCAAGGGAAGACGGAAATGAAGAAGACTTTGGCTGACAGTAACGAACTTGTTCCTGTTATTAACTATTTAAATGAAAAGAATACACCTTTAAATGCCGAATATGCAGGCGTAGCAAAAGGTAAAAATGTGATTGCGATCTCACTAGAAAGTACTCAAACATTTGTTGTTGATAATAAGTTACATGGTGAAGAGATTACACCATACTTTAATGATTTGAAGGAAGAAGGGCTCTACTTTGATAACTTCTACCATCAAGTTAAGCAGGGACGGACATCAGATTCAGAATTTCTTCTAGCTAACTCCATGTACCCTACGAACCGTGGTGCTGTCTTCTTTACCCATTCAAGTAATGAGTATGAGGCAATGCCGGAAGTGTTAGGTGAGAATGGTTACTCAACGAGTGTTATGCACGCTAATGATAAGACTTTCTGGAACAGAAACGTGATGTATGATTCACTAGGGATTGATAAGTTTTATTCAAAGGAAGATTATAATGTGACCGAAGAGAATTCCTATGGGTGGGGATTGTTAGACGAACATTTCTTTGCTCAATCGTTGGATAAAATGAAAAAAATAGAGCAGCCATTCTACACCAGGATGATCACATTAACGAACCATCACCCATTTACATTGCCGGAAGATAAGAAATATATCGAAGAAGGAAACACATCAAGTGGTACGTTAAATCGTTATTTCCAAACCATTCGCTATCAAGATGAAGTGTTGAAGCAGTTTGTAGAAAACTTTAAGAAATCTGAACTCTATGATGATACGATTCTAATGATCTACGGAGACCATTTCGGGATCTCAGAAAATCACCAAAAAGCTATGGGTGAGTATTTAGGTAAAGACATTAATGAATTTGAACAATTTCAACTTCAGCGTGTACCACTATTGTTTTACGGCAAGGGAATAGAACCACAGGTGAACCATACAGTGGGCGGTCAGGTTGATCTTCGTCCTACACTAATGAACATGCTCGGAATTGAAGATAACAACCCAATTCAATTTGGTCATGATTTATTAAATGAAGATCGTCGCCAGTTGATGGTTACTCGCGACGGGGACTTTGCAAGTGAAAAATATGTCGGAATTCAAGGTTCTTGTTATGACAGGCAGACAGGTGAAGAAATCGAAGCAGAGCTTTGTGACCCTGGGTTTAAACAAGCCAAAGAAGAACTAACGATGTCTGATTCAGTGATATACGGAGATCTCCTCCGTTATCTTGATGAAACAAGAGTCGTAGAGCCAATGGATGAACAGAATAAACAAAAGCAGGAAGAATAGTCGAGAAACCCTCATCACATAGGTGGTGAGGGTTTTTTAGATAAAGTACAGTAGTGCTATAAAGAAAGTTGTCAGCGCGTAACAAAATGGAATGACCCCATTTTGTGGATCCCCTTTTCAATGCAAAAATACACTCTGCTGTATCAATTCTTTATAATGTACTAAAATAGAGGGAGCAAACGAGAGGACGTGAACAAACGATGGCAGAAGACATTAAACTTATTGCGTTAGATATGGATGGCACATTGCTAAACCCTGAACATAGGGTATCAAAGAGAAATCGTGAAGCTATTCAACAGGCAAAGGATCAGGGGGTGCACGTTGTATTAAGTACGGGGCGCTCCTTAGCTACCTGTAAAGATATTGCAAAGTCACTTGGTCGTTCATCTTATATTGTGACGATTAATGGTGGTGAAATTTATGATGAAGACTTTAAGCTTGTTGAACAAAATCTTCTTGCCCCTAAGCATGTTGAACGATTATGGGAGATCACAAATGGACATGGTATCCACTTTTGGACATCAACTGTACAAGGTCAATTTAGCAGCCAGGAGCCTTTTGAAAAGGAAATCGTTGATTATGATTGGTTGAAGTTTGGCTATGACGTTGAGGATGATGAGGTGCGTCAAGTTATATTGGATGAACTAAATAACAATGACGCCTTTGAGATCACCAATTCTAGTCCCACAAATATTGAAATTAATCCTGTTGGTGTAAATAAAGCAGCTGCGCTGTTAAAGGTATGTGGTAAGTTAGGCTTGAAGATGAGCCAAGTAATGGCAGTTGGGGATAGCATGAATGATCTTGCCATGATTCGTGAAGCTGGATTTGGAGTAGCGATGGGGAATGCTCAAGAAATCCTTAAAGAAGAGGCGAACTGGGTGACACAAACAAATGAAAATGACGGTGTTGCTCACGCGATAGACCGAGTTTTGTAGTGCTAGGAAGAGGGATTGTAGGCATATTTACGCTTTCCCATCATAAACTAAACTAACCCTATCCCAAAGTCTCCTCCCTGTTATAAGAAATGTAAAGATATCTATGTAGTCCAGCTAGAAAAAGAAAAGCATCCTTGCTCCCTTTAGTACAATAAGAAGCATCGTTACTCACTATGAATAACGATGCCTATTTTTTATTTTCTTAATGGAGCACGCAGGTTTCCCCTTCTACTCAAACTCTTTTTAGATGAAAAATCAATGATTGAAAAATTAGATTCCCTATACAGCAGGAAAAGCAAAGTTTTAGAAGAATAGTAAAGATAGAGAATATTTTTTTGTAAATTTAATTCCGAATATTCTGTTGATTTGAGGGGGATATCTCATGGAAAAACCTTACTTAAAGGAAGAGCATAAGATATTACGTGAATCCTTACGCAAGTTTTTAGCAAAAGAGGCCTACCCCTATTTTGATGAATGGGAAAAACAAGGAAGTATTCCGCGTTCATTTTGGAAGAAACTTGGACAGCTGGGTTACCTTTGCCCATGGCTCGAAGAAAAATATGGTGGGCTTGAGGCTGATTTCGGTTATTCAGTGGTCATTAATGAAGAACTTGAAAAAGTCGGAACAGGTTTGATTGGTATTGGCCTCCATAACGATATTGTAGTCCCTTATTTAGCGGAGTATGGCACAGAGGAACAAAAACAAAGATGGCTGCCGAAGTGTGCGTCAGGTGAAATTATAACAGCGATTGCCATGACTGAACCAGGCACGGGGTCTGACTTGGCAAATATACGTACCACCGCGAAGCTGCAAGAGGACTACTATGTTGTAAACGGTGAAAAAACGTTTATTACAAATGGAATTCACGCGGATCTTACAATCTTGGTTTGTAAAACAGATAAGAAAGCAAGCACACCGCATAAGGGAATCAGTTTGCTGGTTGTTGAGAATGATACGGAGGGATTTTCGCGTGGTAAGAAGTTAAATAAGGTTGGCTTACACAGCCAGGACACCGCTGAACTTATTTTTGACGAGGCAAAGGTACCAAAAGAGAATTTGCTCGGTGACCACAACAAGGGGTTTTATTACCTTATGGAAAAGTTGCAGCAAGAGCGTCTAATTGTTGCCATTGGAGGAATTGCCGCAAGTGAACGGATGCTTGAGCTAACGGTTGACTATGTCAAACAGCGTCAAGCATTTGGGAGATCTATAGCTTCTTTTCAAAATACCCAGTTTACATTAGCCGAGCTGCAAACAGAGGTAGAAATTGGACAAACCTTTCTAGATCGTACCATCGAAGCACATATGAATGGAGAGGATGTCGTAAAAGAAGTATCGATGGCGAAGTGGTGGATTACGGATCTTGTTAAAAAGGTTGCAGCTGCGTGTATGCAATTGCATGGGGGTTACGGTTATATGGAAGAGTATGAGATTGCGAGAAGGTTTAGGGACGCTCCCGTTACGGCTATCTATGCCGGCTCAAATGAAATAATGAAATCAATTATCGCGAAAAAGATGGGTCTTTTATAAATCGAATATATGGAGGAACGTATCATGAATGAAGTTGTGATCGTAGAAGCAGTTAGGACACCAGTCGGCAGGAGGAATGGGTTTCTTAGTGATATAAGGCCTGACGAGTTATTTGCAAAAGTATTGAAAGAATTGGTCTGTCGAGTCAATCTTGATCCGGCAGAAGTGGAGGATGTTATTGCCGGCTGTGTATCACAAGTCGGTGAGCAAGCAGGTGATGTAGCAAGAGTTGCTTCACTTATTTCCGGGTTTCCAAAAGAGGTTCCTGGTGTCACTATTGATCGCCAGTGTGGATCAAGCCAGCAAGCTGTTCACTTTGCATCACAAGCAATTGCAAGTGGAGATATGGATGTCGTCATTGCAGGTGGAGTAGAATCGATGTCTCGTGTTCCAATGTTTTCAAATATGAAAGGATCTGAGTATAGTAAGAAGCTTACGAGCCAATATGAAATCATTAACCAGGGTTTATCTGCAGAACGGATTGCTGAGCACTGGAAATTAAGCAAGCAGGAACTGGATGAGTTTGCAGTGAAAAGCCATGAAAAGGCATTAACAGCAATTGAAGAAGCGCGTTTTGAAAGAGAAATCGTGCCATTAGAAGTAAAAGATAAGAATGGGCTACCGATTACGATGAAGGATGATGAGGGACCCCGTGCTGGGACATCATCTGAAAGTCTTGGGCATTTAAAGCCGGCATTTCAAGGAGATGGAGTGATTACAGCCGGAAATGCCAGTCAAATTAGTGATGGAGCTTCTGCTGTTTTGCTTATGTCGCGTCAAAAAGCTGAATCTCTTGGTTTAAAGCCTCGTTTTCGAGTTGTGGCACGTTCTGTTGTTGGGTCGGATCCGACCTTTATGCTTACAGGTCCAGTACCGGCTACTCAGAAAGTTTTACAAAAGGCCGGACTGAGACTTGAAGAAATAGATTTATTTGAAGTGAATGAAGCTTTTGCCCCTGTACCACTATTTTGGTTGAAAGAGACAGGAGCTGATCCTGATAAACTAAACGTAAACGGTGGTGCTATTGCACTAGGGCATCCGCTTGGGGCGACGGGCACTAAGCTGATGACAACGCTCATGCATGAATTGGAAAGGACCGGAGGACGGTATGGGCTCCAAGCTGTTTGTGAAGGTATGGGGATGGCCAATGCGACAATCATTGAACGATTGGAGGGATGAGAGTGGACGTGAGGAATGTAGTTGCCGTTGTAACAGGTGGAGCGTCTGGACTTGGCGAAGCAACTGTAAGAACCATCGTAGGTAAAGGTGGGCGAGCAATTATAGCTGACCGTGATTTAGAAAAGGGGAGAAGCTTAGCTGAGGAGTTAGGTAGCCAGGCTCTTTTTCATAAAGTTGATGTTACTTCTGAACAACAAGTTTCAAACATGCTAACTGAGGCCATAAGTCATTTTGGAAAAGTGACGGCACTTGTTAACTGTGCGGGTGTTGCGATTGGTGAGAAAGTATTAAATAAAGAAGGCGTACATGGCCTTGCGTCTTTTCAGAATGTGATAGAGGTCAACCTTATAGGCACTTTTAATATGATCCGCCTCGTCTCCGAGCGAATGAAGGAGAATGGGTCTAATGATGATGGTGAACGAGGTGTTATTATCAACACAGCGTCAATTGCAGCCTTTGAGGGACAAGTTGGACAAGCCGCCTACAGCGCTTCAAAGGGTGGGGTGGTTGGGTTAACTCTCCCTATTTCAAGGGAACTTGCACGTCATGGGATTCGAGTGATGACAATTGCGCCAGGATTATTTGACACACCTATGTTCGAAACGCTCCCTGATTCAGCTAAGAAATTATTAGGTGAAACCACACCTTTTCCCATGAGATTAGGACACCCGGGTGAATACGGAAAGCTTGTCCATAGCATCATTGATAATCCCATGTTAAATGGGGAGGTGATTCGCCTCGACGGAGCCATACGTATGCAGCCAAATTAATCGTATCCACCTCAGGTCATCCATTTTTTGGATGACCTGAGGTGGAAAAAGTAGGTAATTTAGCGGATCTGTGAAAGGGAGTCATTAGTTTTAGTTTTCAAACGATATTAAAGGGGTGGAGAAGGATGGGGCCAACACTTAAAAGTATGTTTGAACAAACTGTAGCAAAATTTCCGAATAAAGAGGGGATAGTGGATGTAAGGTTAGGAACAAGGTGGACGTATCAGGAATGGGATGAGGAGGTGAACAGGCTGGCCAATGCGCTGACAGATTCCGGTGTGCACAAAGGAGATAAGGTTTCTACCGTACTTTTTAATACGGCAGAATTTGCGACAACGTTATTTGCCTGTATGAAAATCGGCGCCGTTTTTAATCCAATCAACTTTCGCCTTACCTCAAATGAAATTAGTTTTATCATTAAAGATGCTGATCCGAAAATAGTTTTGTTTGAAAAGGCAACCGCACCACAGCTAAAAGCGATCGCAAACGAAAGAACACATATTGGCTTTTGGACCATTGATGAACAGCGGGACGTTGCGTTAGCCCGAAACTATTATGATGTCATCGAGGGGGTAGATCGAACTCGCCCAGATTATGTAGTAGAAGAAGAAGATTACTATGCTATTATGTACACCTCTGGTACTACGGGTGCTCCTAAGGGTGTTCTTCACACCCATAGAGACATGGTCGATCAAGCCTTAATCCTTACCGCGACATTAAGACTTACAAATCAAGATCGCGGGTTAACAGTTGCTCCAATGTTTCATTGTGCTGAACTCCATTGTACATTTCTCCCAAGAGTCATGATGGGGGCCTCAACCGTTATCCTACACCACTTTGATGCCAAAGAAATGATTCAAACCATCCGTGAAGAACAGATTTCCACCCTGTTTGCGGCCCCTACGATGTGGAATATGATCTTGCAAGAGAAATTTAGCAAACGTGATTTCGAAACATTTAGGCAAGGTCTTTATGGAGGCGCCCCAATGGCTCCAGCATTAACCACACGTTTACATGAAACCCTAGGTGTCCAGCTTATCCAAGCGTATGGTATGACTGAAATGGGCCCTGCGATCACTGTACTCCTTGAGGACGAACAATTAATGAAAGCTGGATCTGCTGGACGAGCATTGATAAACCATGAGGTACGGGTTGTCCGCACACTGGAGGACGGACCTGCTGAACCTGATGACATTTGCAAACCAGACGAACTCGGGGAAATTATCGTCCGAGGTCCAAGTATGATGCCAGGATATTACAATCGGCGTGAGGATTCTGAGGAAGTACTGTACAAAGGATGGTACCACTCAGGCGATATTGGGTCTTTCGATGAAGACGGCTACCTTTGGGTGAGCGATCGTGTAAAAGATATGATCATTTCCGGGGGTGAAAACATCTATTCACGCGAAGTAGAAGATGCCCTGTTTGAACATCCTTCAATACTTGATGCTGCAGTTGTCGGTGAACCTGACGAAATGTGGGGCGAGAGAGTGGTGGCATATGTTGTGAAAAAAGGTGATTTGGAACAGGATGAACTCGAAGAATTTTGCATATCAGGCAATCGTCTAGCACGGTATAAACGCCCGCGCCGTTATGTGTTTGTAGATGAATTGCCCCGAAATGCAAGCGGAAAACTGCAGAAGTTTAAGCTAAGGGAACAAGCGGAAAGCGTCACAGAATAGAAAAAGTAGTGCCTCGAGGTCACATCTCGAGGCACTATTATTACCTATAGACGTGCCATAGTAGAAACCCCGCCTTCATCGTAAGTTTCCACCTTATAGTTCAGTACTTCGCTTACCCTCCCAATTGCTTCATTACATCAATTGGTTGTATGCTCCGCACTCGGTCATATTGTTGAAAAGGGCAGCCAAATTCCTGGACTCGCTTTACAACATTTTTAATAGTGAAGTTTTCGGGGTTTAAATGCTCGGTAACTTCATTCCAAAAGACAGGGGCAGCTACCGTTCCTTTCGAATTGGCCCGCGCCGAGTAAGGTGAAACAATAGTTTTGCCCTCAGCATGCTGAATATAATCAAGATAAAGCCGTTGCCCTCGCTTCTTCTTTAATCGTTCAATTGTAAACAGGTCTGGGCTTTCCTTTATAAGCAGGTCGACTAAACTCTTCGTAAACCCTCTTGTTTCATCATATGTCATGCTTCCTTCTTGAATTGGAATATGGATCTGCATGCCTTTGTTGCCAGAGGTTTTAACAAAGCAATGCACCTCAAGCTTGTCAAGTAAATGTTTCAATAGTTGTGCAGCTGTAACAGCAAGATAAAACTCTTCACGATCAGGCGGATCAAGGTCAAAGACAATCTCATCTGGATTATTTGCACCGGCCTTTTGGAAGGGTATATGAAATTCAAGTGCTCCTTGATTGCTTAGCCAAACCAGGCTTGAGAGACCATTACTTATCATGAAGGTTTCGTCTTCTTCCTCCCAGCTTTCTACATAGTCAGGTGCATGGTCAGAGCGGTGTTTTTGAAAAAAGGATTTATCCCCGACTCCATGAGGATAGCGGATTAATGTCAGCTTTTTCCCTTTTATAAACGGAATCATATAGGGTGCAACAGCCCTGATATACATAAGGTAATCACGCTTGCTAAACTGCATGTCAGGCCATAAGATTTTATCCGGGTGAGTAATCTCTACGTTGCTAGGAAACAAAAGCAGATCCCAGTCCCGATTAGCAACTGTACAATCACCAGGCTCTAAATCAAAGCGGAACCGATCAAATAGCGGCTCACGCATTTCACCATCTTTCGCCATTAGACAATGGATCGCTGCACAAACACTGGGAGCAAGGTTCCAGTTCGTCCCCTTTTCTTTGAAAAAGTTCTGTAGCGTCTTCGCTTGGTCTGGTTTTAATCCATGCTTAAAGATGCCTAATGGGACCCGTTTACCCTCATGCCAGATTTCCACCTTGTAATATTCGTTTTGGGGGTCAAATGAGGTTAAAAAACCTGATACTGTGCGCCATTGTTTATGCTTTAGCCATTGTCTCGTACGTCCAATTTGGTATGGGCTCTTCTTTTGTTTCGCAACAATTCCTTCACCTAAATGGAGATGAAGAAGTTGGCGAATCACGGCTGCATCATCAAAGGTCTCTACAAATTGAATTCTTAGGAAATCAATGGTGTCGATGATTTTTTTTAGCTGTTGTTTTCGTTTGGTGTACGCAGAAGAAGTTAAAATTCCACCATGTTCTAGAAGGTCGAAAGCCATGAATGTAGCTGGCCGCTGTTCGGCACGGTGTTGAATGGTTGTTTTGTTACTCATGCGGCCTCTTTTCTGTAAAAGAGGGAAGTTTGCTTGATAGGGGGTATTAAGAATAACGATCTCCCCATCAAGAACAAGTGGAAATTGATCTGGTGAAGCGGCTTCTTGTTCCGCTTCAATGAGCTCTGGAAATCGATCAGATAAATCCTGTCCGTTTCTACTTATAAGCTTGATCCCTTTTTCGGTCCATTTAAGAAAAGCCCGATAACCGTCATATTTCACTTCATATATCCATTCGTCACCCTCCGGTAAATCCTCAGACAATGTTGGAAGCATTGGTTTATCCATATCTCTCACCTTCTTTTCTACCCATTATTTTAAGCAAGTGATTAGTTTTTAGTCATATTTTCAACACCGAAGTAAAAGCTAATAGCAAAAGAGCAAGCGTCTAGGCGCTAAGCTAGAAAAGAGGCGAACGAAATGCATACAATGTGGAAGGGAACGATAAGTTTCGGGCTTGTAAATATTCCGATTAAATTGCATGCTGCAACGGAAAACAAAGACATTAAATTACGCCAGTTACATGAAAAATGTAAGTCCCCCATTGAATACAAGAAAAGGTGTCCTGTTTGTGAAGAAGAAGTCAACAATGAGGAGATAGTAAAGGCCTATGAATATGCTAAGAATAAATTTGTTGTGCTCGACCCAGAGGACTTAGAAAATTTAAAGAAGGAACAAGAGGACAAATCGGTTGAGATCCTTGATTTTGTTAAGCTCGAAGAAATCGATCCGATCTATTTTGAGAAGAGCTATTTTATGTCTCCAAACAGTGGAGGGACAAAAGCCTATAGTCTCCTCAGAAAAGCCCTCAAGGACACAGGAAAAATAGGTATTGCCAAAATCATCATCCGTTCCAAGGAGCAGTTGGCAATCGTAAGATTATATCAAGATACATTGATCATGGAGACGATTCATTATCCAGATGAGGTAAGGAATGTTGCGGATGTGCCGAACGTTCCTGAGCAAACCGAACTAAGTAAAAAAGAAGTAGACACAGCCGTAGCCTTAATTGATCAGCTGACAGCTGAATTTGAGCCGGAAAAATATAATGATGAATATCGAACAGCCCTAATGGAGCTTATTGAGGCGAAACGAAATAATGAGGAAGTAACGACAGCTAAGGATAAAAAGCGTCCTGATAATGTAACAGATCTTATGGCAGCATTAGAGAAGTCACTAGATGAGTCAAAAAATAAAAAGAAGGTTGCGCCTAAAAAGGCAGAACCTAAAAAGAAGACGACGAAGAAATCAACCTCCAAGAAAAAGACCTCGTAAACCTGTAATAGCCAGTTTTGTCGAACGTTTAGCTGTATTTTAACATCGTAATGTAGTATAATTATTTATAGAATCACAAAAGTCAGAGGGTGTTTGAATGGGCGTTCGTTCCGAAGAAAAAGCAGAACATTTGATGCACTCCGCTAAAGCTTCCATGGCTATTGAAGGCTTAAGCTTAAATCAAGCGCAGGAAAACTTAGTGAAGAAATGTTTAACTGGTAGAATCTCACACAACGAATTTCTAAAGCGGGCTCTGGAATTATCTCGCCATGCCTAACTCAAGGTATGGGAGTGGATCCTCCCGTTATTGTTATGTAGGGACATCTATCTTAATTAATCATTATGATATTATGGATGACCGCCAGCTCGAAAGTATGGAAATGATGTTAGCAACAAAACGTTTGTCCGAATTGCAAGAATCCCCTATACTGGGGGAATTTGATTTGCGGCATCTGCAAAAAATACATGAATATATTTTTAAAGATTTGTATCCATTTGCCGGGGAGTTAAGAACGGAGAACATTACTAAAGACGGCTTCTCCTTTGCTCAAGCCTCATTTATCCCGGAAGCGTCTGACGTTATTTTTACCGACTTGATGGCAGTTGACTGGGAACAGCCTGAAGGCAATCAGTTAGCTGAGCATCTTACTTATTTCATGGCTGAATTGAATGTGCTTCATCCTTTTCGCGAGGGTAATGGACGAAGCTTGCGAGAGTTTATTCGCTGTTTGGCTTTGGAAGCAGGATACAATTTGGACTGGGCAGTGATGCCGCGTGACCAAGTACTTCGTGCCAGCATTGAATCAGTTAATGATTTGCACCATTTACAAAAAGTTATAAACCATTCTTTAATTAAAAAATAACAGAGATCATCCATCATCATGGTATGATCTTTATTTTTATGGTACATTATCTGAAAAATCTGAACCATGTTTACATACATATAAATAAGAGGAGGGCTTCACCTTGAGCGAAAAGCTATCCCTGAGGAGTATCTGGAAGGCAAAGCAGCGCATCATTGGAATCGCTGCTCAAACACGATTGATTTACTCGGAAGCATTGTCAAAGAACACAGGAGATCACGTGTATCTGAAACTTGAAAATGAGCAGCCTACGGGGGCTTTTAAGCTAAGAGGAGCAGCTAACAAGATCCTTTCCCTCTCTTTAAAAGAGCAGCAAAAAGGAGTAGCCACATTTTCGACAGGAAATCATGGAATTGCTGTCGCCTATGTAGCAAAACAGCTTGGTATTCATTCAATCGTATGCATTTCATCCCGTGTGCCTAATGGTAAGGTGAATCGGCTAAAGCAGCTCGGAGCAGAAGTAATTGTCGTTGGAGACAATCAGGATGATGCCGAGGACTATTGCTATCAACTGGAAAGGGAAAAGGGTGTTTCTGTGATTAAGCCATTCGATGACCTTGATATCATTGCAGGCCAGGGAACGATTGGGCTTGAAGTTATGGATCAATGTCCTGATATAGACGAAGTGATCGTTCCGCTCTCAGGAGGGGGCTTGCTCTCTGGGGTTGCCTATACGTTGAAAGCTATTGAGCCTTCTATTCGTGTCACTGGCGTTACAATGGAGAACGCTGCCGTAATGCATGAAAGTCTTAAACAAGGATATCCAGTAAAAATGGCTGAGTCGCCTACAATAGCAGACAGTTTATTAGGTGGGATTGGACCGAATAACGAGCACACCTTTTCATTAACACAGCAGTATATGGATGAAAGTCTTCTTCTCTCTGAAAAGGCAATATCAGAAGGGGTATTGTTTATGATTGAGCATCATAAAATGGTGATAGAAGGTGCAGCAGGTGCAGGGGTTGGGCAGCTGCTTCTAAAAAAGAAGGGGAAAGAGCGTACAATTGTGGTGATTGTCAGTGGTAATAATGTAGACCATGAAACGGTGCGTGAGTTGCTTGAAACTAGATAAGCTTGCGGGGTGTGATGGATGGGAATAACTGTGAAGGATGTCTTGCAATTACCTGTAATGAAGTCGGCAAAAGTCCATGTTGGGCAAGAGAGTGTAGAAACCAATTATGTAGAATGGATTTCAGTCATTGAAACACCTGTAGAGAATTTTGTTCGAAAAAACGAGTTTGTGCTCAGTACAGGGGTTGGTTGCGGGGATGACCCTAATTGTTTAGAAACTTATGTCAAGGATGTTATGCAATCAGGGGCATCTGCCCTTGCTTTTGCTACAGGACGGCACATTTTCAAAATTCCTGATCGCATCCAGCAGCTTGCCTTCGACGAGAACTTTATCATCATCGAAATTCCATGGGACGTCCGCTTCGGAGATATTTTGCAGGATGTATTAATTGAAATTAGCAAAGAGAAAGAAGTCGAACAAAGGCATGCCGAAGGAATCAGACAAGAGTTAATAAATTGTGTACTAAATGGAAAAGGCTTGCAAGAAATCATGACCATTCTTTATCAACATTCAAGGATTCCTGTCGCGATCAGTGACCACAATAAAATTGTGCGTGCTAATTATGACTTTGACCAGAAAATGATCGATGTCTTGAACGGCGTGACTGAAGGGGATTACGAACTGATTCCGGCAGAGGATACTCCATTTCGTGATCACCCTCTCTATCATTACATTGAAGAATATAAGATTGGTGTGCAATACTGCTATCAACTTACTATTCTGTCTAATCATAAAAAGCAAGGCTACCTTCTATTTCAACCAAAAGGTGATGAAGAACTAACATGGCCTGTCCTAAACATTCTAGAGCATGCGCTAACCGCTTGTGCTCTATATTTTGTAAAAGAAGATGCCATTGAAATGACAGAAATCCGGCTTAGAGATCATTTCCTATTAGACCTAGCCAAGAATGATATCAACTTAGATAAACAAATGCTGTCAAAAGCCCAATTGTTAGGCTATGACTTAACCCTTCCATACATTTGCCTTGTCGGTTCCATCCGCTTCAAGAAAAAGGTAGATAACCTTATCGGGTCAACAGATCACAAAGTACAGTCCTCATCAATGCACAGCCGCAATTATTATATTCAAAAAGAGGTCACCCACGCCGGTGAGGTTCTGAAACGGCGAACGATGGCAACATTTGAGGACGGAGAAGTGATCGTCTACTTGGAAGCAGATAGCCATCCGTATGTCGAGACAAGTAATCAATTTCTCGATCTCATTGAACGGAGATTAAACGAATTACTTGCTGGAATAAATATTTCCTGGGGAATATCTTTTCATAAAAGAGGAATTCTTTCTTTCCACCAAAGCTACGATGAAGCTGTAACTGCTTTAAATATTGGAAAACAACAGCACGAGGAAGGAAACCGCACCTTTTTTAGTGATACCCGAATGAACAGGCTTCTTATGGCTCTTTCCCATGAAAAAGAAATTGAGAGCATTGTGAAAGATACACTGCAGCCTTTAATTGAATATGATCAGAAGCGGCAGACCGATCTCATTCAGACGTTTATTGTTTATAACAAATATAACAGTAATGTGAGTCAAACAGCGAGGGCCTTGACTTTGCATCGTCAGTCCTTACTTCATAGATTACGTAACATTGAGCAATTAACGGGATTATCACTGTTAAATGCCGACGACTTGTTTTTGCTTGAGCTTAGTGTTAGGTTATGGATGTTGAAAAAAGTGGAAGAGTGAACAGTGACAAACGAAAAATGCTTTGTTATGATGAAATCAACCAAGTGAATAGTTAGTAAAACTACTAGGGGGGCCCGAGTGTGGGCTGAGAGGAAAGCAAGTAAGCTTTCCGACTCTTATGAACCTGATCTGGTTAACACCAGCGGAGGGAAGTAGTCAGACGAAATGTCTTATGACTTTATCCATTCGAAGCCAGGTCCACTCTAGGATCTGGCTTTTTTAGTGTTCAATCGCTTCCCTCAATGTGTGTGAAGGTTTCTTGATCTACATTTAAAGAAAGGAGGAAACGACGTGAATCGTACTCGACTATTAACGACGATGGCGATATTTGTGGCAATTGGAACGCTTGGGTCCCAGTTGCTTTGGTTTCCGGCCGGTATTGCTAAAGCTTACCCTGTTCAGCATGCCGTCAATGTGATGGCAGCCATCACGCTTGGGCCGATCCCAGCGGTCGGAATCGCTTTTACGATCGGCTTGCTACGAAATCTGCTAGGACTCGGTACATTGCTTGCGTTTCCAGGAGGCATGATTGGAGCCCTGCTCGCGGGTTACTTTTACAAATGGTCTAAAAAACCCTGGATGGCAGCGTCAGGCGAAATGATTGGTTCTGGCATGATTGGTGCGCTGTTCTCTGTCCCCTATGCAAATGTTCTAATGGGCAGTTCGGCGGGAGCCTTAGCCTTTTTACCATCATTTCTTATAAGCAGTACAACCGGTGCTTTACTTGGCTTGTTTGTCGTATCTAGATTGCGTCAATCGAACGCTATCCCACAACCAAATCTATGACTTTCGGAAACTACTAGGGGCGCGAGTGCGCTGAGATAAGGATTCTTCCTTAGTCCCTTGGAACCTGATCTGGGTAATACCAGCGAAAGGGAAGTAGCCTCACAAAACCTCTTAGTAGCTTCTTTTTTAAAATTAAGGAGGCAAAATTTATGACATTTACCGAAATAGTTAGAAAAGAAAATAATGAGTTATTTGAAGCAATTTTTAACCACCCCTTTGTTGAGGGAATCGGGAAAGGTGAGGTTCCAGAACAAGCCTTAGCCCACTACATTAAAGCCGATTATGAATACTTAAACGCTTTTATGCACGTGTATGGTGTCGCGATTTCGAAGTCAACCGAACGCCGCGACATGGGTTATTTTAGTGAACAAGTCGGTTTTGTATTAAATAGCGAAACACACCCACACCACAACTTTTGCGATGTGATTGGGGCAGGTTATGACGAACTACAAGGCTATCCATTGCCGCCGACAGCTGATCACTACGTCAAACACATGATGTATCATGCGCAAATGGGCGGCCTCGGCGAAATTCTGGCCGCTTTGCTTCCATGTCCATGGACGTACGTTGAAATTGGCAACCACTTGATGAAAAAGTATCAGCCGACACCGAATCACACGTTCTATCCTTGGATAGAGTTCTACGCGAATGAGGATTTTGATACGCTATCAATGGCCATGTGTGAACGTCTTGATGAGCTCGCCGAAGAAGCGTCAGAGGTTGAGCTGCGTCGTATGAAAGATGCCTTTCGAAAGAGTTGCCAACTTGAATTGAATTTCTGGGAAATGGCGTACACTTGTGAAGAATGGCCGACAGGGGAGGCGGTGAGTTCGAAATGAAGCAAGCAGCCTGTGCGTTAACAATTGCTGGCACCGACCCGAGTGGTGGTGCCGGTATTCAAGCTGACTTAAAGACGTTTCAAGAATTACAAAGCTACGGGATGAGTGTAATCACTTCCATCGTTGCTCAAAATACTACGGGGGTGAAGAGTGTTCATCATCTTCCCATTGAGATGCTGAAAGATCAGCTTGAGGCGATTTCTTCTGACATGCCTGTCCATGCTTTCAAAACAGGGATGATCTCAAACGTCAGTATGATGAAGGCGGTTGCCGAGTGGGTTCCGCAGGTGTCAGCACCTTACGTGATGGACCCTGTCATGGTTGCCCAAAGCGGTGATCCTCTGATTGAAGAGGAGTCCCGCGTATGGCTCCGTGAGAATTTACTGCCGCTAACTTCGCTTGTGACACCGAATATCCCTGAGGCAGAGGATATTTTAGGGGAATCGATGGAGAGCAGTGAGGATATGAAAGAAGCAGCACAGCAAATGGTTACGAGATTTGGTGCTGGTGCTGCCTTAGTAAAAGGTGGTCATATGAAGGGAGAAGCGGTCGACTTTTTATATGACGGATCTGAGATTCATACCTTTACAAGTGAACGAATTGATACAAAAAATACCCATGGAACTGGATGTACGTATTCAGCAGCGATAACGGCCTACTTAAGTCAAGGGTTGCCTTTGGTAGAAGCAGTCAAGCAAGCAAAGTATTTTGTAACCGAAGCCATTCGCCACTCATTCAATCTCGGCAATGGAAGTGGTCCGACTAATCACTTTGCAACACGTGAGGAGGTTTTTAACAAATGGTTTTAGATATTATTTCCGAAGTGAGAGAGAAACAGCCGCTAATTCACAACTTAACGAACCAAGTTGTCATGAACTTTAGTGCCAATGGATTGTTGGCCTTTGGTGGCTCACCGATTATGGCGATGGCTAAGGAAGATGCAGCAGAGATAGCGAAATTGTCAGATGGTGTGTTGATAAATATCGGTACGTTAGCAGAGGCGCAGGTTCAATCAATGATTATAGCTGGGAAGGCAGCAAACGAGAAGGGGATTCCTGTCGTGATAGACCCTGTTGGTGTGGCGGCAACAACACTTCGTACGAAAGCTTTTCAGCGGATCGCTGCAGAAGTGCAGCCTACAGCCATTAAAGGAAATGCAGGCGAGCTAGCCCATCTTGTAGGGATGTCTTTGGAAACAAAAGGCGTCGATTCCGTCGATACAGACAATGCCGATGAGATCACTCGGAAAGTTGCTAATAAATTTGACACGCTAGCTATTGTGACGGGTAAAGTGGATGTGATTTCAGACGGGGAAGAGATGATCAGCAATCAAACAGGTCATGCCTGGCTGTCGCAAGTGACTGGGGCTGGTTGCTTACTCGGATCGATCTTGACAGCCTGCTTGTCAACGACAGGTACACCTCTGAAACAAGCTTATACAGCCGTTAAGTTTTATGGGCTAGCCGCAGAGCAGGCTGCCTCTCAACCTGAGGTAAATGGTCCAGGTACGTTTGCCGCTCATTTTATCGATGCGCTAGCTATGGATCTATCACAATTAGAGGGATCTTCTTCATGAATCTACAGGAGAGACTAAGGAAATACCTCATTATGGGCAGTCAAAATTGCCAGCGTGATTCTGTTGCGATTCTAGAAGAGGCGATTGCAGGTGGAATCACGGCCTTTCAATTTCGTGAAAAAGGGCCGAATGCGCTTGAGGGAGAGGAAAAGCTCGAACTTGGTTTGAAGTTACGCCAGCTTTGCCGGAAGCATCATGTGTTGTTTATTGTAAATGATGATAGCGTTTTGGTGGAACCATTAGAAGCGGATGGTATTCATGTCGGGCAAGACGATATGGACGTTGAGGATTTACGTTCGACTTTTCCTAATAAGATTATAGGATTATCGGTTTCTAGTGAAGCTGAGGTTAGGAATAGTGCAATAGATGTAGTAGATTATTTGGGAGCGGGTCCAGTATTCGGGACATCGACGAAGGTGGATGCCAAGGCGCCTGTTGGCGTGGAGTGGATTACGAGTGTGAAAGCGATGTTTCCCGATATGCCACTCGTTGGAATTGGCGGGATTACGGCCCAGAATTCTCGCTCTGTGTTGGTAGCGGGTGCTGATGGGGTATCTGTCATATCGGCGGTGACGCATGCTGATGATGTCCGCAGTGTAGTGGAGCAACTCTAGGCGCTAGGCCGCCGTGTTATCGGCGGCCAGCGCCGATAAAAGTAAAGTGAGCGCCGATAAAAGTAAAGTGAGCGCCGATAAAAGTAAAGTGAGCGCCGATAAAAGTAAAGTGAGCGCCGATAAAAGTAAAGTGAGCGCCGATAAAAGTAAAGTGAGCGCCGATAAAAGTAAAGTGAGCGCCGATAAAAGTAAAGTGAGCGCCGATAAAAGTAAAAGGAGCCAGGAGCAAAAATTTAGCCCCTGGCTCCTTCTACTTTCATCATTCTTCAGTCAATAGTTTGAATAAATGAATCTACTATATTGTTAAACCGCTCGGGCTCTTCTAAAAAGGGGCAGTGGCAGCTATTTTCAAAAAGTTCTAAGCGGGAATTTGCAATTTCTTTGTGCAAATGTTCCCCTGCAGCGACGGGAATAAGTTTCTCAGCTTTGCCGAAGCAAAGTAAAGTAGGTACCGTAATCGATGATAGGTATGGCCGGCAGTCGATTATTGATTGGTCAAATAGAATTGCACTTGCAATCGAAGCGGGAAGCCGCGTTGTTTCCTCGAGCATCCACTCCATCTCTTGTTTAGGTATGTCATCCTTAAACATTAAGGGGATAAACCCAGATAATAATCCTCTTTGATCTGTTTGGATATCACGCATCATGCCAGTTAATGCAGGAAGGTCAAATGCACCAATATCGAAGTCATCCCATTTAAAATCAGATGCCAATTCATCAACGATAACCGTCGCTTTGATATTTTTTTGCCCAAATTGATGAAGGTATTCCCAAATTACAAAGGCGCCCATTGACCAGCCTAAAAGAGTTATATCCTTGAGTTTAAGCTTATCAACGAATTGCTTTACATCCCGAGCGTAAGTGGCTACTGTATGCCCAAAACTCACATGTGAGGATCGACCGTGCCCCCGCAGGTCTAAAGTTATCACCCGATAACTTTCACGAAAGTAGGGAAGTTGCTTTTGAAAAAAACGGCTACTCATCCAAACTCCATGAAGGAATAATATTGGCTTTCCTTCTCCAACATCCTCATAATACAGCTCTGTACCATCATCAAGATGTATAGATGACATTACGATCGCCTCCCTGTTTTATTTACTTATTACTATGTTTCAATTAAAAGTTTTATCTTCTAGAGCAGTGGGATCACCTCTAAACCCATTCCATTCTTTCATCTTAAATCCCTTCTAATTTTTAAAAAGTTCACTTAAAAGCACTTATCTAGAGGATGTTCATAGCCCATTCTCTCTTAAAATTAAATTTACAAAAAATCAAGAGAAAATTAGGAAGTTTATGTGTCATTTATGAGGATATTCTGTTACAATTATTATAATAAGAATACGCTTACAAGGAATCATTTAAATAAGGAGATGGATTCAATGGGTATTGTGCTAATGTTTCTATTAATTGCAACGGTTGCCCCATTTGTGTTTATTCATTTGAAAAAGACGAAGCTTGCTATTGTTCAAACGATTTTGCTCGTGGGGATGTGGCTGTATTTCTTTGAGGCGATGTTCATAGTAGCTCCTGCAGCCTTTTCTATTCCATGGGTCATGTTCTATTTGAGCCTCGTTGTTTCTGAAATAGCTTGGATCATGTTTGTAATACACGTTGCCAATTCACATGCAAAATATCAGGCGAGCTATCAGTAAAAAATAAAAGCCTCCTTTCCATTTTCAGGAAAGGAGGCTTTTTGTTCTGTGCTCTATTGCCGAGCTTGAACATAAAATAACTGCAGCAATGCTTGTAAAAAAGCAATGACTGATATGACGAATAGCAGAGTCTTAAACGTATAATCCGAATAAAGTGCTCCCCAAAGTGTAAAAGATGCCAATATGATGCAAAGAACAAAGCTAATTATATTCTTCCAAGGCAATCCACCAGGCTCATGGCCGTATCCGCCGTATAGTTCTTTATTTTTTTCCAAACCCTACACCACCCTGGAGAATTTTAAAGTGTTTTTCCTAAGATTGAATAATTTCTGTGTTAGCATCTGCCAATACATATTTTAATGGCCGCTATGTTGCTCATGCTGTTCTAGTTGCTCTTGTTGATGATGCTCACCGCCATTATGGTCATGGCCAAACGACATTGTAAATAGAGAACCAGCGACTACGATAGCCGCCAGAACAAAACCGTGAAACATCATGTTCCATGGTACATGACCGCTGCGGCTTTCGGATTCAGTCATATGCATGAACATGAACAACTGGATTCCAGCCTGAATGACTGCTAGAACCATGATCGAAACGATGATCCAAGTCGTTGACAAATTGGATCCAAGTGCAGCCCAAACGGCAAGCAGCGTTAAGGCAATAGACAAGACGAAGCCAACAATGTGTTGAACAGGAATACGTTTTGTATGTTCTGCCATGTTAAACCACCATCCCGATTAAATAAACGCTTGTAAAGATGAAGATCCAGACGACGTCAAGGAAGTGCCAATATAGGCTGATAATGAAGACTTTTCGACTGGTAACAGGAGTCAGACCACGTTTCGCAAGTTGTAATAACAAAAGGATGGCCCAACCAATTCCGAGCGTCACGTGCAAGCCGTGTGTACCTGCCAGCACGAAGAAGCTTGACCAGAAGGCACTCGATTGTAATGTAGCCCCTTCATGGGCATAATGAATGAACTCATATATTTCAAAACCAAGGAACCCAAGGCCAAGGAGCAATGTAATAATCAGCCAGGTTGTCAGTCCTTTTACGGAACCCCTTCGCATTTCATGAATAGCAATACCACATGTAAAGGAGCTTGTGAGCAACATAAACGTCATAATGAGCACGATCCCTGGTTCAAACAGCTCCCCTGGTAATGGTGCATCAGCTGTCCGTCCGAACAAGACAGCATAGGTAGCAAAGAGTGTGGCAAACAGCACAATTTCTGCACCGAGGAAAATCCAAAAACCGAGAATGTTCATCTGCCCTTGTTCCGTGCGATATTCTAACGGACCGGATTTTAGTTCATGTGAACTCATGTTATAACCCCCTTGCCGAGCGTTCAGTACGCTTAATTTCGTCTACTTCAACATGAAATCCATCATCATAATCAAATGACCGGATTCCCATCATTATTAGAACACCGATTAGACCAGCGATAGCCATCCACAACCACTCGAAGACAAGACCAAAACTAGCGATAAACATGATACCCATCATGATGAACGGATGTCCTGTATTACTTGGCATATGAATCGGTTCAAGTTTATCCTCTTCAAACGTTGTTTTGCCTTTTTTCTTCATATCTAAAAAGGCGTCATGGTCCTCAATGTGTGGAACCGTCGCGAAGTTGTAAAAAGGTACTGGTGTTGGAGTGGCCCATTCAAGTGTTCTGCCATCCCAGGAATCGCCAGTTTGTTCACGTTCGCTGTAACGGAAACTGTAGTAAATGTTGTAAACGAAGATAACAAAGCCAATCCCCATGCCGAACGCACCTACAGTAGAAATGACGTTAAGCGGCATCCATTCTGGGATGATTGTGAAAACCCGACGCGGCATACCATCTAAGCCCACGAAATATTGCGGGAAGAAGCAAACATGGAAGCCGATGAGAAAGAACCAGAAGCTTAATTTACCGATCTTCTCATTGAGCTTGTGTCCAAACATCTTCGGGTACCAATAGACAAGGCCTGCAAAACAGGCAAATACTGTACCGGCAATAAGAACGTAATGGAAGTGAGCGACTAAGAAATAAGAATTGTGAAATTGATAGTCTGCTGCGGCCATGCCTAGCATGACACCAGTAACGCCGCCGATAACGAAACTCGGGATAAAGGCGAGTGCCCATAAATTCGCTACGGTAAATTGAATTTTAGATTTATATAATGTAGCTAACCAGTTGAATATTTTCACACCGGTTGGAACAGCAATTAGCATAGTAGAAATAGAGAATACAGAGTTAACGAACGCTCCGGCACCCATTGTAAAGAAGTGGTGTACCCATACGAGAAAGCTTAATCCTGCAATCAAAATCATTGACCACACCATAGCTTTATAACCGAACAGCTGTTTGCGGGCGAATGTGGCAATAATCTCTGAAAAGATACCAAATGCCGGTAGGATAACAATATATACTTCCGGGTGTCCCCACATCCAGAATAAGTTTGCCCACATCATCGGCAAGCCTTCCCCTGTCAAGGTGAAGAATTGGGAACCGAAAATTCTGTCGATCGTCATCAATGCTAAAGCAACTGTCAAAATAGGGAAGGCAAAGACAATGATAAAGGACGTGACTAGGGTTGACCAAGTGAAAATCGGCATTCTAAACATTTTCATGCCTGGAGCACGCATTTTAATAATCGTGACCATAAAGTTAACACCTGTAGCCAATGTTCCTATTCCTGAAAGTTGCAAACCTAGTAAATAAAAGTTCTGGCCAGGGCCGGGACTCATCGCGGCACCGGCGAGGGGTGTATAACTGGTCCAACCCGCATCAGGTGACCCGCCGATAACAAACGAAATATTAAATAACATGGCACCAAAAAGAAACGACCAGAAACTCAGTGCGTTTAAATATGGAAAAGCAACGTCTCGGGCACCAATTTGTAACGGTACGATCACGTTCATTAGCCCGATTAAAAATGGCATGGCCATGAAGATGATCATAACGGTACCGTGGGTTGTGAAAATCTCATTATAGTGTTGTGAATTTAGAAAATTCATGTCTGGAAAAGCCAATTGTGTTCTCATCATCAGTGCATCTACACCACCACGGAACAGCATGGCAAGAGCACTCAGTAAATACATGATTCCAATTTTTTTATGGTCAACGGTGGTCAACCATTCACGCCACAGCCAACCCCACTTTTTAAAGTAGGTTAGGATAAAGATGGTAGCCGCTGTTACGAGCGCGATGGAAACCATCCCTGCATAAATAAGCGGTTCACCTGTGACAAAAAACTCATCTAGTTGCATTATGTTTCACCTGCTTTCTTTGATCACTCTTCATGCGTATCTTCTTCCTCGCCATTTTTCAAATGCAGTGTTTTTCCGTAGGCCTCGCGATGTCGCTTAATAGCATAATCCATCCCAGGAAGCGTACCATGTTTAACCCACTGCAAATGAGTTGATGAGAAAGCCATTTCATCTAACAATCCTGGCTTAAGTAAGGCATTATATTGATCTTGCGTCAGTTTTGGCGCTTCGCTTTGTGTTTCTTCTACCCAATTAGCGAATTCCTCGTCACTTTCGGCATAGACCTCAAATGTCTGTCTAGTAAAGCCCTCTCCATTAAAGTTGGAATTACGGCCATCATAGACTCCAGGTTCATCGGCCTGCAGATAGAGGGTGTTTTGCATCCCGGCCATATTGTACTTTTGGCCACCAAGAGCTGGGATCCAAAGTGCTGCCATCGAATCAGCTGACGATAAACGGAATTCAATCGCTCGGTCAGTCGGAATGTGCAAATAATTCACTGTTTCGATCCCTTGTTCTGGATAGCTGAAGAACCATTTCCAATCTGCAGATGTTGCGTAAATGACAAGCGGTTCTTCATCACTCGTCGAGGCTGGTGGTTTTTCCAATTCATATATGGTTTGCACTGTCGGTACAGATAGAGCAGTGACAATGATAATTGGAATTACTGTCCAAACAATCTCTATAGGGGTGTTCCCGTGAATGTCAGGGGCATAGTCCTTGTTCCCTCGTCCCGGCCGGTCCCGGAATCTTACGACCATGTACGTGAATAAGACAAAGACAACCAAAACAATGACCAGCATGAACACGATAGAATAGATGATTAGTTCTTTCTGACTTTCGGCGACAGGGCCTTTCGGATCAAGTACGGTGATTTCACCACAGCCGCTTAACAATAAAACAAGGCTGAGCGGCAACAATGTCAGCCATTTCTTCATATGTCGTTTCCTGTGTTCCACTTGGGCAATACACTCCTTCTCACATCTTATTTTTAAAGAGTTTTATGTTTTGTTCATAAATGACTAGGGGTAGTATAGCAAATAAACTTGAAACCTAGACATTCTTGAATGAATTGTCATATAAAAATCACTTTTTTTATAAAATCTTGACACAAATTATTCAAACTTTAGAAACACTTTGAGTATCGGTTGTCTGTTTAGACCTTTTATTCGGATTTAATATGTTACTTGAAGGGTTGACTGTAAAGCCTTATGTTATTCAGTGTCTGCTTCGCTTGCACCTTTAGGTTTGCATCAGCGTTTAATTTTTAAATGTTTCGGTGTGTATGTATAGATCTATTGATTTTATTGCTTCTTGTAAAATAAAGAAGACACTTCCTCCCATAATAGAAGAGTGTCTATTGGTGAAATGAATTCTTTGTACATTGTGCTTCCTAATGTTATTTCATTTTTCTAATCCATCCACAATTTTAATTCTAGTTAAAATGGTTTCTCCACAATTTAAGCAAGAGTATAGATTGAAACTGATCACTGGGACTGTCAATAATTTTGTGTAAATAACCATATACCTCTTCTTGTAGCTGCTGTTACTCGTTAAACATTTCTGCTATTTCAGACCTTGCTTGATCAAAACCAATGTGGCAACGTGTTGCGAAACGCTGGTTGTATTCTTCGAACTGAGTGACGAGAAATCGGTCCAGTGATTCTTCATTGGGGAACTGCTCTTTGCGCTTGCTGTATTTCTTGATCTTCTTAGTGAAGGACTCGATTAAATTGGTGGAGTAGATACTCTTTCGAATGGACTTGGGGAAGTCATAAAACGTGAAAAGATCCTGGTTATCGCTAAGGGATTGAGTGACCTTCGCATATGATTTCTTCCACTTCTCTATAAATGCTTCCATCGCTTCCTCAGCTTTCTCTTTATTATCCGCACGGTAAAGGGTCTTCAGGTCTTCACATATTTCTTTTCGATCTGAAACACGGACTTTATGGGCGATATTACGGGAAACATGGACGAAACAGGTTTGGTACTTGGCCTTGGGGAACACCGAATAAATGCTTTCTTTGATCCCTTTTAATCCATCCGAAATAAAAAGGAGCACCTCCTCAACACCACGAGCTTGAATATCCTCAATTAACTCTTTCCAAACGTACGCAGATTCGGTTGGAGCAATCGTGTAAGCGAGCACCTCTTTAGATCCGTCTTCCCGAATTCCAACGGCAATATAGACAGCTTCCTTGGATACGGTATCTCGCTTGACGGGAAGAAAGGTCGCATCTAAATAAACGCATACGTAACGCTTGGATAAAGTTCGTTGGCGAAATGCTTCTACTTCTTCGCCGATCGCTTTGGTCATGTTTGAAATCGTTTGGGGCGTATAATGGTGGCCATACATTCGTTCAATCAAATTGGATACTTCGGACATGGTGACACCCTTTTGGAACATATGTATGACGAAGGACTCCAGGGTATCGTTGGTGCGCTTATAAGGAGCCACTGTTTGTTGTTTGAACTCTCGATTTCGATCACGAGGGATGGAGATCTCAAGCTCACCATACTCGGTTTTTAAGGTACGGGAATAAGAGCCGTTGCGAGAGTTTCCGGTATGAAAGCCTAGACGATCATACTTTTCGTAGTCTAAGAAGGCTGTCAATTCCGTTTGAAGCAGCGTATTCACCGCGCTTTCCAGGTGGCTGCGAAAGATTTCCGAAATATCCTCTTTTTTCACTAGAGCTTGTATAATATCTGATGTAAAATGATCCATAAGGGAAGACCTCTTTTCTTTGGATTGGTTGTGGTGACTTAATTCTACAAGAAAAGGTCTTCCTTTTTCTATTTGGAAAGAATTCTATTTACACAAAATATTTTACACTCTCTGATCACTTCCTATTTACTAGTCTTATTTTATACCATTATCTCAACAAACTCATAACCTTCCCATTTTTCCCCGCAATGACTGCTCCAAATTTAATGCCTCGCCAAATAATTCTTCACACGCAAGCTTCTATATATCAACATGGTCAAACGTTGTATGCCATGCCCTAGATTGTATTCAATCAGTGATAATGTTACCTCTTTAGATTACTTCCAGTTCACAAACCGCCAAAGCATGTGAATCATACGGGCAAAAATACCTGCTCCATTTAAACTCGTTTCATTCTCTCTTCTGATAATCTTTCTTTTGCCGAATCATACAATTTTTTTATGAAAACTGTACAATCACACCATCACCAGAGCCGGATTCCTAAATTGTACAAAATTTATCTTTAAAACTTCATACATTTTTTACATTACATTAAAAGAGTCTAGTGAATACAATGGATGTAATAGTAATTTAACTATTCAGATAATGACGGGAGGGAAAAATATGGTGCTTCCATTTGATATTTTAGAGTATCAAAGTCGTCTGAAGAAGACGAAGGAACGTATGGCTGATAAGGGAATTGAAGTGTTATTAATTACGGATCCTGCAAATATGAATTATTTATCCGGTTATGATGCGTGGTCATTTTACGTGCATCAGATGCTTGTGATTATGATTGATGAACCGCAGCCGATATGGATTGGGCGCTTTCAAGATGCAAATGGTGCCAGGGTTAAGACGTGGATCTATGATGAGAACATTATTTCTTATCCTGATTACTATGTGCACTCAAGTGTCTATCACCCAATGGACTTTATTTCTGAAATTTTGACGCAAATTGGTCAGGGCACTCGTGACATCGGTGTTGAGATGGATCATTATTATTTCACAGCAATGGCTCTTGATCGCCTGAAACGGGGAATGCCTAACGCAAAGTTTCATGATGCTTCAGTACTTGTCAATGGGGTTCGGATTGTTAAATCGGATCAAGAAATTGAATATATGAAGCGGGCCGCTACAATTGCAGACTTGGCAATGACCAAAGGGGCTGAGAGTATCCGTGCAGGTGGCCGGGAATGTGATACGGCCGCAGAGATCTACTACCACATGGTTCGCGGTACCTCGGAATTCGGTGGTGATTATCCAGCCATTGTACCACTACTGCCGACAGGGGAGAATACATCGATTCCCCATCTCACATGGACAGATAGACCGTTCGTTGAAGGCAGTGCTGTCATTGTAGAGCTGGCAGGTTGTTATAAACGATATCATGTTCCGCTGGCACGAACCGTTTCAATAGGTCAACCGAGTGAAAGACTCAACAACCTCTCCTCCGTAGTCACGGAAGGCATTCAAAATGTGCTTCAAGCCGCAAAGCCGGGTGTGACTTGTAGTGATTTAGAAGAAGTATGGAGTAAAAGTATTCAAAAGTACGGTTTTGAGAAGGAATCTCGCCTTGGTTATTCGGTGGGGTTGAATTACCCTCCAGATTGGGGAGAGCATACAGCAAGCATTCGTAAAGGTGACACAACTGTTCTACAGCCAAATATGACTTTTCATTTGATACCAGCTCTTTGGTTCGATTCCGATGGCATTGAAATTAGCGAAACATTCCGGGTGACAGAGACAGGAAGTGAACGGTTTACGACCTATCCGCAGGAATTGATTGTTAGAAACGACCCATTCAACATTAGCTCAAACGGTCAAATCAGCTAGGAGGTGTGGGAAGCATGCGTCTCTATACAAAAGATGAAATTCAACACGCAGTCCGATTAAACACTACTGTCATCGATAGCATTGAAAGCGCATTCACATCACTTGAAACAAAAAAGGTTACGATGCCACCGATTATGCGGATTGACATCCCTGCTAACAATGGCGAAGTTGATATTAAATCTGCCTATATTGAAGGGTATGACAGTTTTGCCGTTAAACTTTCGTCTGGATTTTTCAACAATGCAAAACTAGGGCTTCCCAGTGGAAATGGCATGATGATCCTCATTAGTACAACGACCGGCGAACCGCAAGCTATCCTCGCAGACAACGGATTGCTCACAGATATTCGCACAGCTGCCGCAGGGGCCGTAGCTGCTAAGCATCTCAGTCGGGAAGACAGCCGGACAGTTGGCATCATCGGGACAGGATCACAATCCAGATATCAACTACAAGCCCTTACACACGTCCGGCCCATTGAGCAAGTTCAAGTATACGGACGAAGTCGTGAAAAAGCAGAACAATATAAATCATTTATTGAAAAGTCGTTAAACGTGAGCGTTGACATTAAAGGTACGCCGTACGAAGCCGTCTGCAACAGCGACATTATTATTACAGCCACCCCGGCAACAGAGCCGGTCCTTATGGCTGAGTGGCTCAGCGAAGGCCAGCATATTACCGCCATGGGTTCAGATGCGGAGCACAAGCAGGAGCTTGAAACTAATGTACTCGAAAAGGCGGACTTAGTCGTTTGTGATGTAAAGGAGCAGTCGCTCATACTTGGCGAGCTAAGATCGTGTTTAAACAGTGAAATAATTAATCAAGTACATGAATTAGGAGAAATAACGAGCGGTCAAAAGCCTGGGAGAACAGGTTATAACCAAATCACTGTTTGCGATCTGACAGGAACAGGGGTGCAAGACACGCAAATCGCTCGCTATGCCTATCAACAATTAAACTTTAAGGAGGATGATGATAATGAGTGAAGCTAAATTTAGCACAAAATCAATCTGGGCTGGGGAGAGAGACTCACTTGCCTTTGGCGCTACGCAAGTTCCAGTCGTTCATAGTGTATCGTTTGGTTATGACGATATGGATGAATGGTACGAAGTGGCAATTGGCAACAAGCCAGGCCACATATATGGACGTAATACGAACCCAACTGTTCAAGCTTTTGAAGAGAAGATCCGCATCCTGGAAGGAGCAGAGGCAGCAACAAGCTTCTCGACAGGCATGGCTGCAATCAGTAACACCCTTGGGACCTTGCTATTTCCAGGCGACCGCATCGTATCAATTAAAGATACGTATGGCGGGACAAATAAAATTTTCACGGAATTTCTTCCCAAACAGCAAGTAGATGTCGTGCTTTGCGATACAGGTGACCATGAGGCGATTGAACAAGAAATTGAGAGAGGTTGTAAAGTGCTTTATTTGGAAAGTCCAACAAACCCAACCGTAAAAATAACCGATATTAAGCGAATGGCTAAGGCTGGGAAAGCTGCCGGAGCTATCGTAGTCGTTGATAATACGTTTGCCACTCCTGTCAACCAGAACCCACTTGAACTTGGTGCCGATTTAGTAATTCATAGTGCCACGAAGTTCCTTGGTGGCCATGCTGATGCACTTGGCGGGTCTGTTTGTGGAAGCAAAGAACTTGTTGAAGCGATCTATCACTATCGTGAAATTAATGGTGCCACCCTTGATCCGATGGCAGCTTACTTGCTTCTTCGCGGCATGAAAACACTGAAGCTGCGCATCGATCAGCAAAATAAAAATGCCCAGGAAATTGCAGAGTTTCTCCAAGGAATAGAACTTGTTGATGACGTATTTTACCCTGGACTTGAGAGTCATCCAAACCATGATATTGCTAAAGAACAAATGAAAGGCTTTGGTGGGATGCTTAGCTTTTCTGTTAAAGGTGGTGTGGAAACCGTTCGTCAGCTGCTGCCAAAACTGCAGTATGCCAATCGGGCGGCGAATCTAGGTTCAGTGGAAACGGTAGTTGGACCATCCAGAACGACGAGTCATGTGGAATGTACTCCTGAAGAACGTGCAGCAATGGGAATTCCTGAAGGTTTGATTCGTTATTCAGCTGGGATAGAAGATATTGACGACTTGAGGAAGGACTTGGAGCAAGCTTTTAAAGCACTGCCAGCTGATCTTTTGATCAAGAACTAAGGGAGGGGGGTTTCCTGTGACAACCAAAACTACGGACTTAGTTGAACGTTCTGTAGAAATACTTCCAGAAATCATTAAATGGAGACGGCATTTCCACCAATTCCCTGAACTTAGTTTTCAGGAAAAGGCAACGAGTGAGACCATTGTGCAAATCCTCCGTTCGTTTGATGTTTATACGATCGAGACAAAAGTTGGAGGATATGGTGTTGTGGCTACTCTTACGTCAGGGGAAGAAAGACCTGTGATTGGTCTGCGGGCCGATATGGATGCTCTGCCGATTTATGAGCAGACGGAACTCTCGTACAGCTCCAAACATCCTGGGGTGATGCATGCTTGTGGACACGACGCCCACATCGCTATTCTTTTGGGTGCAGCAAAGCTGCTGGCTGAAGATGCGAAGAATGGACTCTTTAAAGGAACAGTGAAGTTAATCTTTCAGCCGGCTGAAGAAAATTGTGATGTGCTTGGGGAGACGGGAGCAATGAAGATGCTCGAATCTGGTGCCCTTGACGACGTCGAAGCGGTATTTGCATTGCATGTGTGTCCTTGGCTTAAGTCAGGCGAAATTCAGGTTAATGATGGACCAAGTATGGCTAATAATGATGATTTTCATTTGATTATAAAAGGCAACGGCGGACATGGAGGTTACCCACATCATACAAATGATCCGGTATGGATGTCCACGTATCTATTGCAGGCGTTGTATAGCTTAAATGGACGCAGGGTAGATCCTCTTGAGGTTGGCACGATTAGTGTCGGGCAAATTCATGCTGGAGAAGCGAATAATGTCATTCCGGGTTTAGTTGAGATTCAAGGAACCGTTCGATCATACAAGAATGAAGTTCGAGAACTTCTCATTAAAGAGATTGGGGGGCCGCTCGAGTCGTTACGGCTTTAGGTGGGGACTTTGAGTTAACAGTAAATCACGGGGAACCAGCCCTTCTGAACGACCCTGCAGTCAATAACGTAATTCGGAGTGCAGCTGCCGGAATGAAGATTATTAATGAACCTTTCGGGATGGGCAGTGAAGATTTCAGCCATATGACAGCCCGCATCCCTGGAGCGATGTTTTTCCTAGGGTGCGGGCTTGAGGAGGAACGAAGCTTGCACCACCCTCTTTTTGATATTGATGAAAAGGCTCTGTCAGATGGAGTAGCGATTTTTATAAAAAGTGTGTATCAGCTTCTGGAAGTGTAAAGGAGGGAAAGCATAATGGTAAATATAGCATTTGTTGGATTTGGGGGCGTCGGGCAGGCTCTTGCTGAAATTTTGCTTCAGCGAAAAGATAGCTTGAATGATTCGTACGGCCTTGATGCAAAAGTTGTAGCTGTTGCTGATATGATGAAAGGTTCGGTATATGATCCAGATGGGTTGGATGTGGAAAAATTGCTTGAAGCGGTTCGTGAAGATGGATCAGTTGAGAACCTTTCAGGAGGATCACGGATGAAAAGAGGGTGGAACAGCTTGGATACGATTGCCCATTCCAATGCAGATGTGATTGTTGAGGTAACCTTTACGGATGTAAATACAGGGGAACCGGCGATTACACATTGTCGGACTGCTTTTGAAAATAAAAAAAGTGTAGTGACAACGAATAAAGGACCAGTCGCTTTAGCCTATCGTGAACTAGCTGAGTTGGCGAAAAGTCAAGGAGTTTTCTTTGGATTTGAAGGAACGGTAATGAGCGGTACCCCTGCCCTAAGGATGCCTGTTGAAACACTTGCAGGCAATCAAATTAAAGAGATAAAGGGGATTCTTAATGGAACAACGAATTACATTTTGACAGAAATGGAGAAAGGGTATTCCTACCAAGATTCTCTAGAAAAGGCACAGAAGCTTGGCTACGCTGAGGCAGATCCTACTAGTGATGTTGAAGGATATGATGCTCGGTACAAAGCAGCAATTTTAGCTAACTATTTAATGGGGGAACCTCTTTCTCATACCGAGATTGAGTGTGAAGGGATCAGTGAAGTGACGTCTGAACAAGTGCAAGAGGCCCTGCTTGATGGTAAGAAATTACGCTTACTTGCTCGCGTTAAAAATGAACAAGGAATAATTAAGGCAAGTGTGAAGCCGGAGCGAATTGATGCAGATGATCCGCTTGCAGGAGTTATGGGAGCCACAAACGCAATCGTCTATGAATGTGATCTTGCTGGGCCAATTATGCTGACTGGAGCAGGTGCAGGGTTAAAAGAAACTGGCTTTTCACTGCTGATTGACCTCATTCATTATCAGAAGGAGAAACAGCTGGCTAAAATATAAAGGAGGGGACCCCAGTGCATACAAAAATAAAGGCGATGAAGATGTTGATTGGCGGAAAGTGGGTTAGTGCCGAAGAAACGTTCGAAGTGCGCGACCCTCAAGATAATGAAGTGATCGCCCGCGTTCCTCTCGCATCAAAACAAGATATGACATTCGCGATTGAAGAGGCTGAACGAACGTACAGGAACACCCAAGTATGGCCAACGCATGAGCGAATTGCGATTTTGAACAGAGTCGCAAATTATATAAAGGAACATGCTGAGGAATTTGCTCAATTAATAGCTTCTGAAGGAAGTAAAACCATTAATGAGGCACGGGGTGAAGTAAAGCGGACCACACAAACGATTCAAATCAGTGCTGAAGAAGCACGGAGAATGAATGGTGAAACTATAAATTTTGACCAAAGTGAAGGAAGCGAAAATCGTATTGGCTATCAGTATCGTTTCCCTGTTGGTGTGATTGGGGCGATCACACCATTTAATGATCCCTTGAATCTTGTGGCACACAAAATCGGACCTGCAATTGCCTCGGGTAATGCCATTGTTGTCAAACCGGCTTCCGTTACACCGCTAAGTGCCCTGAAATTGGCAGAGGCTTTTGTAGAATCAGGGCTTCCGGAAGGGTTTTTATCGGTAGTCACAGGATCGGGGCGTGAGCTTGGGGATACACTCGTCACACATTCATCTGTAAAAATGATTTCTTTTACTGGCGGGCCAAACGCTGGAGAGAAAATCACTCAAAAAGCCGGTGCGAAAAAAATCAGCATGGAGCTTGGTTCCAATTCCCCGGTTATTGTCTTGAAGGATGCTGATCTTCACGATGCCGTCCAGTCCTCAGTATCTGGGGCATTTTCGGCAGTTGGCCAAAATTGTATTGGAGTACAGCGAATTTATGTGGAAAGAGAGATCTATTCTACATTTCTGGACACGTTCGTTAATCGAACCGCTGAACTAATAGTTGGAGACAAAATGGATGAACTGACAGATGTCGGCCCAATGATCGAGCAACGTGAAGCTGAGCGTGTGGAAGCATGGGTGAACGAAGCAGTCACTGACGGAGCTAAAATTGAGGTAGGCGGTAAACGGCAAGGTGTTTATTACTATCCAACTGTTTTAACAAATGTCCCCGCGACAGCTAAAATCGCGAAAGAAGAAATTTTCGGTCCTGTTGTATTGATTCAACCTGTTGAGGATTTGAGTCAAGCTGTCGAGCAGGCAAACGATGTGGACTACGGTTTGCAAGCGGGTATTTTCACAAGCAACATTCATCATGCTTTTTACACAATAAAACATATGAATGTTGGCGGCGTTATGATTAATGACAGCAGTGATTACCGAATTGATGCCATGCCATTCGGCGGGACCAAAGGCTCGGGAGTCGGTCGTGAAGGAGTTCGTTATGCGATGGAGTCGATGACTGAATCTAAAGTTGTTTGCTTCCGGCTGCAAGAGAATATGCTTTAGTATTTGTAAACCCTGATGCGATCATGCATCAGGGATTCAATTATTTTAGGATCATTTTAAAGTGACTGGTATTTACTATTTCATTTCAGTAAGAGTACTGTGATCCTCCCCATGTTTCAAGGATAAATTTTTCATCGTTGCAAATAGTAATGATGATCAATTCCTTAAGGAGGATACAAGATGAAAAAGGATTTATTATTAGTATTTTTCACAGTACTTATGACTGTCGTTCTGACAGCATGTGGGGGAAATGATAAAGAAGCTGTTGAGCGAGAATCGTATAACTACAATCTTGTAGATTACGGACCAGAACAACGAGAGGAAATAGGAGTGGGACCAGGACAGAATCGGTTTGAAGCCAACATTCCTTCAGAAGGGAGAAATCCTCACGTTCCTATGGAGGATCCCGAAGCGCGAAATCAAGATCTTTTTGAAGCAGACGGGGATCATTTAGGTACAAACCGTCAGCGGGTCGATGAAGTGACAGGTGCGTTTCGCGAACAAGTTGTCCAATTAACGAACCAGGCCCGTAAAAAAGAAGGACTTGAACCGCTTGAAATAAACGGTGAGCTAGTCAAAGTCGCTCAAGCTAAATCAAGGGACATGGCCAAGAAGGATTACTTTTCGCATACTTCACCAACATACGGAAGTCCTTTCCAAATGCTCAAACAGTTCGGGATTGAATACAAAACAGCTGCTGAAAATATTGCAGTGGGTCAACAAACTCCAGACGAAGTTGTAAAAGGTTGGTTGGAAAGTCCTAGCCATCGTAAAAACATTATGAAAGAGAGTGTAACAGAAATAGGTGTTGGTTACACAGAAGACGGACAATATTGGACACAACTATTTATTGGTAAATAAGCAACAAGGCGCCTGCTTACTGGCGTCTTGTTTTTTTTCGGATGTAAAAGAAAATATAGGATGGTCTTTACATGACTGAATTTCTCGTTTTTCTGGAATACTTAGCAGTAAGCGGGTTAATAACAGAACTCTTTTTACCCGTGAAGAAAGGGTGACTGTTTTTTGAGAATAATTACTACCCTTTTGTGCGTTAGCCTATTCTTTATAGGAAGTTTGCTTGCCCCACAGCCAATTCATGCGCGCGAGTCAGAGCAGCTTGTAGCGATAGGTGATTCAATTCCTTATGGTTATAATTTAACAAAAGATAACACTCTTCCCTCAGGGGGAGCATTTCCTTACATCATAGGTAATGAAGCCGATTTAGAGGTAACGAACCTAGGTGTACCAGGACTGACTTCCGCGGAACTACTTGCGGCCGTTCGCTCCAACGACAAGTTTCGCAGTACGCTTAAAGATGCGGATTATGTTGTTGTTAATATAGGTGGGAATGACCTATTGAACCTCCTGAAAGAAAATAAAGGTCTTAAAGGCATTAACATGGAAGAAGTCGCTCTTGTTGTCCGTGATCTAATTTTTAATGTGTATTCGACCATAATCGAGCTCGAACGTCTGACTCAGGGGGAAATACTTGTGTATAACATATACAATCCCTATCCCGAAGCTGGTGACAAATTAGACACCCCACTGAGTTACATTAACACGCAGTATAGCTCACTTATTGAACTTTTAAGTCACTTTACTAATGTAAAGCTTGTGAACGCTTATCAGTCATTTAGGGGTCACCCTGAATATATTATTAAAGGTGATGTTCACCCCACCAGACAAGGACAAAACGTATTAGCTAGATTAGGGTTAAAGCATATAAAGGATTAAGAGCCTGCACAGAAGGTGTAGGCTTTTAATGTGCGAAGAAGGTTTTTAACTGAAAAGATCGAAATAAGATAGTGAAGATCTTTTTTGCGAAAAGGGGGTATTAACATGAATGGGTGGGAGGAAAGCTTAGTTGAAACGTCCCGTGGAACGTTTGAAGTGTTTATGAAAGGGAAGGGACAGCCTCTTTGTGTCACACATCTCTACTCAGAGTTTAATGATTCAGGCGACTATTTTGCCGAGGTATTTACAGATCACCATCGTGTTTGCTTAGTTAATTTACGAGAAACAGGCCGCTCGGCAAAAGCAGCAGAACCCCATCACTTAAGTATGTTTGAATCTGTTTTAGACTTAGAAGCTATTCGGGACATGCTCGGTTATAAAAAATGGGGGGTTGCCGGACATTCTACCGGGGGATGCTTGGCGTTCTATATAGCATTTACTTTTCCGAACACTTATACTTTCAGTTAATTGTAGGGGCGGCTGCAAGAGAGTACATGACCTTTTCGGACCAATGCATTTATAATGAGAATCATCCAAACTTCGCTTTCATGCAAAGCCTTATAGAAAAATTAAAGCACAGCGATTTATCCGAGAACAGACGAAAGGAATTGACCATCGAACGAACGAAGTTATCACTACATAGGCCCGAACTGTATGAAGAACTATTTAATGGACGTTCCCATAAGACAATGTCTGCTGTCCGCATGAATTATTTTGTAAGGGAGCTGCCTATATTTGATGTGACCCGCAAATTGCAATTGGTTGATACACCGACTTTAATTTTATGTGGAAAACATGATGTCCAGTGTCCATTAGAATATTCCCTGGAAATGAATGAGCACATACCCGGTTCTAGGCTTGTCGTGTTTGAAGATAGTAATCATTACCCATTTTTAGAGGAACCAACGAAATTTAAACAGGCTGTCAATCAATTTGCCACTGAGATAAGGAAGGCAGATGATGCGAAAAATTGAAGTCATTCCTTATAAGGCGCAGTGGGCCTCTGAGTTTAAGCAAGAAGCTGCCCTTCTAAATCAAGTCCTTAGTCGGGAAATTGTCTGTATCCATCATATTGGAAGCACGGCTGTTGAAGGATTAAAAGCCAAGCCTGTCATTGATATCATGCCGGTGTGTAAAGATATTTATAGCATTGATGCTTACAACCAAGCTATGGCGGAAATTGGTTATGTAGCAAAAGGAGAGAATGGACTTTCTGGGCGAAGGTATTTTGAAAAGGGTGGTCATCAGCGAACGCACCATGTACATATTTATCAGGAAGGTAATCCTGAGGCAGACCGGCATTTAGCTTTTCGTGATTATTTGAGAACCCACCCTAAAGAAGCTGCGCGATATGGCGGTATTAAAGAAGATTTGGCTCGGCTTTTTCCGTATGATATACAATCCTACATAATGAGGAAGCATATAATTGTGAACGAGATCGAACGTAAAGCACTTGTATGGTACGGCAAATCGTGATTAGAGGAGAGAAGTGATGACTAAAATTAAATCCATTACCTTTATCTTAATCACCCTCACAGCCCTCTCCTTGACCGTTTCCTTTAATTGCCGGTTCCTCGAACAGGCAGTCAACCAGTGTTTGAATAATAGTGGGACTCCTGCAGTTGAACGGGATTTATTGGCGGTTAATTGGACAGTAGCATGCGAGATAGATAAAAAAAGATGAGGGCCTGATTGATTGATATACTATAGTAAGAAACGAAAAGGGGCGAAAGAACGTATGATTCGATTCGGCATAATTGGAACCAATTCTATAACAAAGTTAATGATTGAGGCGGGACAGTATGTGACAGACTTTGAGCTGAAGGCCGTCTATTCCAGAACTGAAGCAAAGGCGAAACAGTTTGCTAAGGAGTATGGAGCAGACCTAACCTTTACATCAGTTGAAGAAATGGCCCAGTGTGAAGAAGTGGATGCCATTTATATTGCCAGTCCTAATTCCTTTCACGCTGAACAGGCTATTACAGTAATGAAACACGGCAAGCATGTGTTGTGTGAAAAACCGATGGCGTCCAACCAGCGTGAAGCAGCCCGAATGGTGGACGCAGCCAAAGAGAATAACGTCCTGCTTATGGAGGCTGTTAAGTCAACATTGATGCCGGCTTTTGCAAGCATCCAAGAACACCTGCATAAAATCGGCAAGGTGCGCCGCTATGTGGGGAACTTTTGTAAGTATTCCTCTCGTTATGATGCATACCGAGAGGGCACAGTACTCAATGCATTTAATCCTGCTTTCTCCAATGGATCGTTAATGGATCTAGGTGTGTATGGGGTGTATCCGATGGTTGTACTTTTCGGAAATCCTAGGTCATTGAAAGCGAATGGTGTTCCACTTGCATCAGGTGTGGATGGACAAGGCAGCATTCTTGCTAAGTATGAAGGGATGGAGGCTGTGGTGACTCATTCGAAGACTAATCACTCTTATGCCCCTTCGGAAATCCAAGGAGAAGAAGGTGTCATGATCATCCCAAACATTTCAGAACCAAAACATGTTGAGATTCGATTTAATAATGGCACCGCTGAAATCCTAGCTAATCAGGGAGAGCTCCCACCAATGTATTATGAGCTACAAGAATTTATTGCCCTTGCTAAAGAAGGCAAGACTCAGTCCGCTGTTAATTCTCATGAAAACACGTTGATTACCGCCCAAATTTTGCAGGAAGCGCGCAGGCAAATGGGGATTAGTTATCCCGCCGATCAGAACTAGAATAGATGTAAACGAACATTCCTATATAAAAGGACGTTCGTTCACGTATAACTAAACCTTTTGTTCCACTTCCTCCTCATTGATTATATCTGCCATCTCGCTTTTTTTCATAATTTCTAGGAATGAAGCGGTGGTTTGGCCGTATGGAGTAATCTGATATTCTACCTTAGGGGGCATTGTTTCGTAATCAATGCGTTCGATCAGCCCATCTTCAATAAGCTTGTGGAGCTCTCTTGATAGGATGCGTGAGGAAATATCCCCATCAATGGAGCGGCGTAATTCATTAAAGCGAACGGCCTCTTCATGAAGCAGCTTCCATAATATGAGGCCTTTCCATTTTCCGCAAACAACTTCCAGCGTAATATCAATTCCTGTTTCTACTTCTTTCACCTAATTCACCCGATCTCACTCTCTATTTTCTTCTCTTCACCGCTTTTTGATAACCTTCTGTGACTCCTTGGGCATAGACCCGGTTTAACACTGTCATTATCTGAGGAATGACTAGGTTGTCAGTGGAACCAGAGTGTTGGCTTAGCAAGTCTACTAATTCCAGAAATTCGTCTGTCACTGGAAAAATGGGCTTAACATTATTCATTTGTGGTTCACCTTCCTCATGATATAGGAAAACATTACTATTATAGAGGGAGCTCAAAAAGTCACCAAATGAAAGAGGCGAGTCTCTACGTTGGCTTGCTTTTGAAGAGCATGAGCACCTGCGTCTACCTACGCCTATTCAAGAAGTAAATTCCTTGGTGCAAGGCAGCGAAGAAGAATATTTTCTGAAGTTGCCTCGCTACTCACATATCATTAAGATTAAGCAGCAGTGGAACTTCTACTAAAACCGTGCACGTCCGTTCATTGGAAAAGAAGGACACTTTTCCTTTGTGCGAGGTCGATTCGGAGAAAGTTTCCTTGATGCTCAAAACTATGCCGCCTCGATCTTCTTGCGATGCATAGGACGTGGCGATCTTGTCGACCTTCTAATTTGGCAACTTTTTGAACACTCCTTATAATTTTATGTCGTTTTCCATATCACCACAAGTACTTACAATATTGTAACTGCCCAACTATTTACTTGTTCAACCCTATGGATAGAATATTTGTTGGGGATAGTTACCCGTAAACAATTTCTCAGTTTTCTCTCTATCCTGTATAATAATAGGAACTTTCAGACATATCGGAGGACATCTTATGCAAAAGGTTTTTTCGTATGCATCTACATATAAAAGGTCCGCAATCATTGCCATCTTTTTAATGCTTATTGAATTGGTTGTTGAACTCGTGCAGCCCTTAGTAATGGCAAAAATCATAGATGAGGGAATTTTACAGGAGAATTATACGGTTGTCTCGATTTGGGGAGGCCTACTTGTTGGATTCTCTTTACTTGCCTTTGCTGCAGGCGTGATCAACTCATTTTTTGCTGCTAGAGTCAGTCAAGGTGTTGGATATGATATAAGGCGTGATATTTTTAAAAAAGTACAGGAGTTTACAACGACTAACTTTCAAGTTCATTCTACGCCCGGTCTTGTCACGCGAATGACGAGCGATGTGCTTCAAATTCAAAATTTGGTCCACGTGATGATGAGGATTGCGTTGCGAGCACCGTTATTTATCATCTTTGCCCTGGTGATGGCTTTTACGATTCATTTTGAATTAGCTTTAATTCTAGTTGTAACTGTCCCACTGCTCGGTGCTTTTTTATTTTGGGTGTTGACGAAAGGGGTTAAGCTGTTCAGGCTTGTGCAAAACAAACTTGATAGCGTCAATACAGTGATCCGTGAGAATTTAACGGGGATCCGTTTAATCAAAGGCTTTAATCGCGGTGAATACGAGGAGGATCGCTTTCACAAGGTCAATCATTCTTTAATGGGGGAAAATAAACGCGCGCTTTGGCTGATGGAGTTAGCCATGCCTGTTGTTATGCTAGGGATGAATATCATCATTCTCATCGTTCTATGGGTGGGGGCTACCCAACTTAACTTTGGAAATGCTCAGGCAGGGGAAATTGTAGCAATTATTAATTATGCGACTAGAATTATGTTCACCTTTTCTGTCTTTTCCTTTTTAATTATGGTTTTTTCAAGAGGAAGTGCCTCGGCTAATCGGATTACAGAGGTCCTTGATGAAGAGACACCTGATTTTCTCCATGTTATCAATGGTGTAAAACCTGAGCTTAAGGGTCACATTCACTTTCAAAATGTTTCTTTTTCACGTGATGGGCGTGAGACACTTGAGGATATTAGTTTTCAAGCCAGAGCAGGGGAAACGATTGGTATTTTAGGAGAGACGGGGTCAGGTAAAACGAGCTTGCTTCAGCTTATTCCAAGGCTATTTGACAAATCGTCCGGTCAGATTTTCCTTGATAACATTGATATAAGCGAGTTTGATGTGAAACATCTGCGCAGGCAGATTAGTCTTGTGCCGCAGGAAATCCATTTGTTCTCAGGGAGTATTGCAGAAAATATCGCCTGGGGCAAAGAGGATGCGACTATGAGAGAAATTACAGAAGCAGCCAAACAAGCTCAAATTCACTCCTTTGTGGCCCAACTGCCAAATGGTTATGATACCCGCCTTGGGCAGAAGGGCATTACGTTCTCAGGTGGACAAAAGCAGCGGTTATCGATTGCAAGGGCACTAGTCCGAAATCCGAAGATCCTCATTTTGGACGACAGCACAAGTGCACTTGATGCCCATACGGAGGCGCGCCTCATGCACTCAGTAAATCAGCAAGATTGCACCGTTCTCATGGTAGCTCAGAAAATTAGCTCACTTAAAGCAGCAGATAAGATTTTGCTGCTTCATGATGGGAAACTGATCGCTGAAGGCAGTCACTCGACATTGTTACACGAAAGCCCTTATTACGAACAAGTATATCAATCTCAACAGGAGGAAGTGATGTAATGGCTGGTCCTGATAAACAAGGGCGCACACCCGTTCAACGCCACCAGGGCATCGGTACTGCGCCTCCTAAAGTAGATGAGATGAAAGCGACCCTAAAGCGGATTTTTGGCTATATGGTCCGTGAGAAAAAGCTTTTCATGCTTGTGCTGGGGATTATTTTCGTAAGCTCAGCCCTTTCATTGCTCGGCCCCTTTTTACTTGGTGTAGCCGTCGATCGTGTCATAGCTAGTCCGACCACGGACACATTAATAGTTATGCTTGTTTTGTTGTTAGGTGTTTATTCATTTCACTCGCTGTTTTTATGGTTGCAAAATTACTGGATGATCGGCATTGCCCAACATACGGTCTATGCCATGAGAAAGCATTTATTCTCCCATTTGCAGCGACTGCCGATCTTATTTTTTCAAGAACGTCAACAAGGTGAATTGATGAGCCGGTTAACAAATGACATGGAAAATGTCAGCCGTACATTGAATGTGGCTGTCATTCAATTTGTTACGAGCATCCTTACCATTTCAGGAACAATTGTGATTATGTTCTGGCTCAGCCCCTTGCTTGCGTTGCTGACACTTACGATTGTTCCTGTCATGTACTTTGGAATGAAATGGATTACAAAGAGGACGGGGCAGTTTTTCAAGGACCAACAGAAGCATCTTGGGGACATGAATGGCTATGTAGAGGAGATGTTTTCAGGTCAAAAAATTATCGCGATGTTTTCACGTGAAGACCATGTGATTGCTGATTTTAAGGAGAAAAATGAAGCCTTGAGACGGTCAGGTTATTGGGCCCAAACCTACTCTGGTTTTATCCCTAAGTTGATGAATATGCTGAACAATGTCAGCTTTGCGATTATTGTTGGAGCGGGAGGACTGCTTGCCTTAAGCGAAGCAATTTCAATAGGTGTCATCGTAACATTTACAACCTATTCCCGACAGTTTACTCGCCCGCTGAATGATCTGGCCAACCAGTATAATATGATTCTATCAGCAGTGGCCGGGGCAGAACGTGTTTTCCAAATAATCGATGAAGCGGAAGAAAAGCAAGATGAGGAGGAAGCGGATGATATAGCTTCGATGACTGGAGAAATCGAATTTCGCTCAGTTGATTTTTCCTATGGTGACGAACAAGATACGCTGACCAACATTAATTTTCATGCCAATCCAGGCGAAACCGTAGCCTTAGTCGGTCCAACAGGTGCAGGTAAGACAACGATCATCTCACTCCTTTCGCGCTTTTATGAAACAAAAGGCGGACAGATTTTAATTGATGGAAAAGATCTGAAGACGATCAGCCGTGACAGTTTACGTCGCCAAATGGGAGTGGTGCTTCAAGATTCCACCATGTTTCACACAACCATTCGCGAAAATCTACGCTATGGCCGTTTGGATGCTACAGATTCCGAAGTCGAACAGGCAACAAAAGCTGCTCACGCTCATGAGTTTATCGTAAAGCTTCCCCAAGGTTATGACACCGTACTCGATTCAGATGGAAAAGGTGTCAGTCATGGTCAGCTTCAATTACTTTCGATTGCTCGTGCCATGCTCGCTGACCCAGCATTGTTGATTTTGGACGAGGCTACAAGCAGCATCGACACAGTGACTGAAATGAAAATTAATGATGCTTTGACTAAGTTAATGAAGGGGCGCACCAGTTTCGTCATCGCACACCGGCTGAACACGGTTCGATCAGCTGACTTGATCGTAGTGTTGCAGCACGGTGAAATTGTTGAACAAGGTAGTCACCGTGAGCTTTTGGGGCAAGAGGGTTTTTATGCAGAGTTGGTAGAGGCACAGCAAATGGAGAGACGGGGGTTGATGTAACCCGCCCGTTTGCAGAATTCGCAGCTATTTTTTGATTTTCACGGACAAATCGAGAAAATAGCGGCTAAATTCAATTTTTAGCGGCCAATTTGGAAATATCGCGGCTAAGTTAGGTTTTGTACGGGTGAAAAGTTGAGAGGGAGAATCAATATGATTATTCGACGAGCTAATCATGGAGATGAAAGAGGGATTGCCCAAGCCTGCATTGCAGGGGACGAGTTTACTTACCCGCGATATCATTCCTTCAAGTTATGTAGATCAATACTTAGAAGAGGTGATTGGTAAATGGTACACAGAAGAGAGAATTGCTAAAGGAATTGTTGACGTGGGCCGTGAGTGGAACGGTTGGTTTGTTGCTCAACAAGGTGGGGAAATGTTGGGATCTATTGGTGGGGGGATGCACGATGAGATCACTTCAGAGGTGTACGTCCTATACCTCCATCCAGGGAAAAGAAATGGTGGAATTGGAACAAAGCTTCTAGAAATACTAACTGAGGTTCAGCGAGGATACGGTGCTACAGAACAATGGGTTTCGGTGCTAAAGGGAAATCATTATGGCTTTCCTTTTTATGAAGCAAGCGGGTTTCCTTTTTAAAGGGAAGAGCTATCAAATGATACCGATCCTAATCAAGAGTTATATTCTTTGAGATTGAGCGGGAAATTTAGGGAGCGTTTTCTTTTTATTGAATAGAATAAATTGTATGAGCATAACAGGGTAAAAGGGTCGGTATAATGTGTTATATTCAATATAGATACTCTAATATAAAAACGATTTCTTACTCTCAACACCAAAGAGAATGACTCGAAGCTCAATCAGAAAGGAGTCTGATCCCATGAGTAAAATTTATGTTTTACACGAAAATGACGAATGGACAAATCATTTAACAAAACGTCTACAGGAACTAAAGCTGCCATTTGAGGTATGGCACTTGGATCAAGGAAACATCGACTTAACTAGTGAGCCTCCAGAAGGCATTTTTTATAATCGTATAAGTGCCTCTTCACACACAAGAGATCACCGTTTTGCCCCAGAATTTACAGAAGCCGTGCTTGCTTGGCTTGAGCGACACGGACGTACGGTTGTAAACGGAAGCCGTGCGCTTCGGCTAGAAGTAAGTAAAGTGAATCAATATATGGCCCTAAATGAGACCGGCATTACGCCACCGAAAACGATCGCATCTGTTGGCAAAGATCAGATTATTAGCGCTGCCAAAAAGCTGGACTTAGTTCCCTTCATTACTAAACATAATCGTGCAGGGAAAGGGCAAGGTGTTCAATTGTTCCATTCCATCGAAGCACTGAAAGAGTATGTATATGGGGATTCATTTGACGAACCCGTCGATGGGATTACACTTGTTCAGCAGTACATCGAAGCACCAGAGCCTTATATTGTACGTCATGAATTTGTCGGCGGAGAATTTTTATATGCTGTAAAAGTAGATACATCTGAAGGCTTCGAATTATGCCCGGCTGATGCATGCACCATCGATGACATTTATTGCCCAACAGGTGAAGAAGAAACAGGTGGGGCTAAATTTGAAATTTTAGATAACTACCACCCTCCGATCCTTGAACAATATGAGAAGTTCTTGCAGGAAAACAATATTCAAGTTGCTGGTATTGAAGCGATTCAGGATCAAGACGGACAACTTTATACGTATGATGTGAATACGAACACGAATTATAACTCTGATGCTGAGGCTAGAGCAGATGTTTATGGTATGCTTGCTCTTGCCAAATATTTAGGGCAGCAGTTGTCTTCTCTTCAAAAAGTGTAATTTTCTGCTTATAAGGAATGTGGACTAAATGTTAGATCCACAGATTTGTTTAGAGAAAGCAATGGCCCGACTCATTATGTCGGGCCATTGCTTTTTTCGACAGAATGAATATATTGATAGTATCAAGCCTGGTCAAGGCAGGAAAGTTAATGAAGAACACATATGAGGTACCCGCACCTATCCTCAAAAATTTCTTTGAATACTTAAGTTATTTGGAAACGAACCAAGTTAAATTAACGAAAGCCAGACAGCATCTCCCCCGAAAAGGACCTGCTTGCGATGTATGCCGATCTAACTGATGTGGACGATGAGATTCCGAAAAATCCAACCCAAATAGATATTCCAATTTTACATTTTTTATACCACCTTTTAAAAGAGCTTGTTCCTAAAAACAGGCAGAAAGCGCCAAAGGATATTGACTTCTTATTTGATATTCTTGAAGTCTATCCGGCCAATCATCCAATTAAAGTTAGTCAAACGGATAGACTAGAAGATCTTTTGAAAGACTATGCTTACTTCTTACACTATTTTACTTATTTTGGGCTGTGGACGTTTGAAATTGACAAGTTTTAAACCGAGCAACTACATAGCGCCTCTTTTGTTAAAGAGCTAAAACTATCTGATTTGTTTAAACAGGCAGCTTCAAGACTCATTGATGGAAACGTGGAAAGAACCTGTTAACACGACTTTCGGAGCTGCAGCACATTTGTTTCATTAATGGGTCTCCCTGGGGAGGACGATAACCAGGTGGGGGATGAAATAGAAAGACTCTTTCCATTATTAAAGAGAATGTATCCATCATGGGAGCTAAACAAAACTTTATTAAGGAAGAGGGACGAGTTTATTGACGGAACATTTGTTTTCAAAGTTCAATCCTACCCTTCCCTCCTCATACATTGGAGCTATTAGGTACGCAGACTCTTTTGGAACTCCATCACGCTATTCAGCAAATCTTTGATATGAGCGACGACCACCTATACGCTTTTTATATGGATGGCAAGAAATTCGGTGAACAAAGGTTATCACTCCCATAGTGAAAGTAGAGGACCTTTTGTGAACGATAAAAAGATAGGTGATTTAGGTTTGTATGAGGGAGGGAATTTCTTTACTTGTATGATTTCGGAGCTAAATGGGAATTCAATGTTGAAGTTATAAGGATTTAGGAATTAAAGTGAGCATTGAAAATAGTCACATTCGCGGCTAAATCCTGTGTTTCCGTGGCTATTTCGAAAGTATCTGAGGGAAATCGGCTTTTTCATAAATAAAAAAATAATAGACAAGTTCCTATGGTTTGGTTGCATAAGCATAAGTAAACAAGCCATGGGAGGGGTCACATTGAAAGTATTATTTCTTACAAAGCGGAAAATTGGATTTTTTCTCGGTGTTCTAGTGCTTGGAGCTGCTGCATTTTTTATAGGAAATTCATTATGGTGGAATGACACAACACCTACACTATCGGAGTCAGTAAATGCAGAAACGCGAGTGATTAATCTAGTTACAGGAGAATTCAAATCCAAAACAGCTGACGGAAAAGAACTAGAAGCCTACCGCTGGGATCCAGGAACAATTTATGTTGAAAAAGGTGAGCAGTTTAGGTTAAGTATCTATGGAGTGAATGGCAAGGAGCATCCGTTTACAATTGAGGGAACAGACGTGAAGGGCGTGGTCAAAAAGGGCGAAGAAACAATCGTCGATCTTAAGTTTGATGAAGAAGGTGTATATCGACTCATTTGTCAAACACATGCCGACATTCAATCCAATGGTCCAATGATTGCTTATATCGTTGTTGACTAATGTAGATTGTAGATTGCGAGTCTCCTAGCATTAAAGAACGACAGAATGTGAATCTAATTTTATGGTATTATTAATTATAGATGATTACAGAATGGATCTAGACCTCACCCATTGAACCAGCAGGCCAATAGGGAGGTCTATTTTATTATCCATTTTTGAGGAATAAAGTGAGCAGCCACGTGCATGTGAATGCAAAGATTAGGGGGCAAGAGATGATGACCAACGATAATTATATGATCATTCCCACACCATCGGATTTTAACTTTGAAGAATGTTTAGTGTATTTAAACAGATCTAATCAAGAAGTACTTCATCAAGTTGAAGGAAAGAAGCTAACCAAGCCCCTCAAAATAAATGAATCTCTTATTCTGCTTAAGATGACAAGCGGAGATGATGCTTTAACCGTTGAGTTTCCTTTTGATAAACCAAGTCTAGAAAAGTGTGTAGCTGTAGAGTCTTACATATGTAACTGGTTTGACCTAGGAAGAAATCTAGAGAGTTTTTATAAAATGGCACACGAGGACTCTATCCTAAACAACCTCGTCCTAAAACACTCTGGATTACGCATCGTTGGAATTCCAGATTTGTTTGAGGCTCTGACTTGGGCTGTCATCGGACAGCAAATCAACCTCACCTTCGCCTACACACTTAAGAAGAGGTTTGTTGAGTTTTTTGGTGAAAGGGCCGAGCATCAGGGCGAGGAATATTGGCTTTATCCTAAAAGTGAAACCATCGGATCCCTCACAGTTAATGATTTAAAAGAGCTGCAATTTACAACTAGAAAAGCAGAGTATGTAATAGGGATCGCCAAAGCAATAGTTTCCCGGGAAATAACGAAGGAGGAGCTTTTGCAAATGGATTATTCCGATATGAAAAAGAGATTAATGATGCTGAGAGGCGTAGGGGAATGGACGGCAGACTACGTCATGATGCGATGTCTCAACCAAACCTCGGCCTTCCCAGCAGCCGATATTGGCCTACACCATGCGTTAAGAAAACAACTCGGATTAGATCGTAAACCTTCGACGGAATATGTTGAAAAACTATCAAGGAATTGGGGGGATTGGCGAGCATATGCAGCCTTTTATTTGTGGAGGTCTCAATATGGATAAACCAAGTACACTGGATCCCCTTCCTACAGAGGTTGGGATTTTGGAAATCCAAAGGTAGAATGTAGTCCTAAAAAGTAAATTATAGGGTTATGCAGTTAATCTTTCGGGAAAAGATGGTTGTTGAAGTATGCAAAGTCTATGAAATGAGAAAATATAAAATATATTATTTAATCTTAAAGAGAACAAGAACTGCAAAGGGGATGTTTCAGACTATGGACGGAAAAGAAAAACGTTGGAAAGAGAGGTTTGAGAATTTCAAACGGTGTTATAAACTTTTGGATAAATAATCCAATAAAAATATTAAAACAGAATTGGAGAGAGCAGGAGTCATTCGATTTTTTGAAGTGACGATTGAATTGGCGTGGAAGGTGCAAAAAGACTATCTGGAATCAGAAGGGCATCTCGTTAGAAGTCCAAGAGCAACGATCAAACAATCCTATCAAGATGGTTTGATTGAAGATGGTCACACTTGGATGGATGCATTAGATAAAAGAAATTCAACAACACATACGTATGATGAGGTGTTGGCTGAGAAACTAGTTAATGAAATCATACAAAGGTTTCTCCCCGCCTTTAAACAATTATATATAACTCTGCGGGAGAAACTTTAGTTATGTATGGGTTACTGGAAAGAGACCTGGATTATATGATGCAAGCTTTTAAAAGTCTTACGGAAATTGAGACGGTTCGTTTATTTGGAAGTCGGGCCATGGGAAATTACAAAAAGGGATCAGATATAGATCTAGCTGTTTTTTGGGCCCATGTAACCAGTCGTACTATTTTTAAGCTGACTGAGTTATTAGAAGAAGTGTATCCTCTCCCTTATTTTTTTGATATTGTTCATTATGAATCGATAACAAATGCAAAGTTTAAGGAGTGTATAGATCAACAAGGGGTAGATCTATTCAAACGTGTATAATAAACTCACCCCACTGGTGTATAGTAATAACTTCCACATAGGAATAAAAGTCATGATTGAAACTATACCGTCTGGATAGTATAGTCATAGTCATAGTCGTAAATCTTTTATTAAAAGGAGATTAGTATGGGCAGAAATTCTAGGAAAGTAGAAATTCTTCATGCTGCATCTAAAATTGTTAGTGATAAGGGTATTTTTAATTTAACCTTAGAAGCGGTAGCCGAACAGGCGGGAATTAGTAAAGGCGGCTTGCTCTATCATTTTCCATCGAAGGAAGCGTTAGTTAAGGGAATGGTGGAACATTTAGCTAGTAATTATCAAGAGAAGATCAGTCATAATGCTGAATTAGATCCAATTGAAAAAGGAAAATGGACACGCTCCTTTTTGAATGTAACGTTTAATCAAAGTTATGAAAATAAGGATATGAACGCTGGGTTACTTGCTGCTAAAGCGGTAAACTCGGATTTGCTTCATCCAATTCGTGAGGCCTATTCGAATTGGCAGCATGAAATTGAGAATGACGGATTAGACCCCATTAAAGCAACGATTATTCGTTTAGCCATTGACGGGATTTGGCTATCTGAACTGTTTGATATTTATCAGATTGAAGAGGATAAGAAAGATGAAGTGTACAGAAGATTGAAATCATGGGCAGAAGAGGAATGAGCTCCATCCATTAGGGTGGAGCTTTTTTTGTTGCTTAAAAAGGTTAGCGCTTCGGATATTTTGGTGAACGCTCACAAATAGGTGCCAAGCGCTCGGAAAATAGCTTTAGGCGCTCACAAAAGTGACTAACCGATCACTTTTTCTTTCTAAACGCTCATCGCTTGAAACTTTAACAAGAAAACAAAACATTTAATTAAATTTTTTAAATAAAATATTCAACTTGTTTAGTTTTTTCTGTACAGATGTGAAGCGCTGATATGAAAGGGTATATAGAATTTTTATTGTATTGTAATAATGCTCAGGAACGTTTATAGACGTGAATAATCACTTGAAACGTAACCGTCTGGATGGTACAGTTTTATTTGTATTTAGAAACCGTCTGGATGGTATAGTAATTAACTTTTATAAATATAGACAAACATTTTAGGAGGAAAACACGATGAATAATAAAGTGTTATTAACAGCAGCTGTTACAGGTGCAGGTGATACAACGCAAAAAAACCCTCATGTCCCGGTAACACCGAAAGAAATTGCTGATTCGGCGATCGAGTCTGCTAAAGCTGGGGCTACGGTAGCGCATGTCCATGCTCGTGACCCGCAAACGGGTGGGATTAGCCATAACGTTGATCATTATCGTGAAATTGTCGATCGCATTCGCGAATCGGATACAGATGTCGTTATTAATATTACATCAGGTGGCGGCGGTGATTTTATTCCGAGTCTAGCCACGCCAGCTGCTGGCGGTGATGGTACGGATATGCAGACACCGGAAGAACGTCATGCACCTGTGGGGCAATTGCTTCCTGAAATGTGTACGCTTGACTGCGGCAGTACGAACTTTGGAAATATGATTTATCTAAGTCCGACAGATTGGCTTCGTGAGCAAGCGAAGCTCGTTCAAGCAAGCGGTGTAAAGCCAGAGCTTGAATGCTTTGACACTGGTCATGTGCGTTTTGCTAAGCAATTAATTAATGAAGGTCTTGTTGATGGAGATCCGATGTTCCAATTTTGTCTCGGCATTCCTTGGGGGCAGAGGCAGACGCAGAAACGATGCTTTATATGAAGAATCGGTTACCTGAAAATGCTCACTGGTCCGCGTTTGGTATCGGACGCATGCAAATGCCGATAGCGGCACAGGCAGCTATGTTAGGCGGCAATGTTCGGGTTGGTTTAGAAGACAATATTTATTTGAAAAAAGGTGTTATGGCACGAAATGACCAACTTGTTGATAAAGCAGTCGATATGCTGCACGGAAATGGTATAGAGATTATGACACCACAAGAAGCTCGCGAACAATTTAATCTGCGTAACCCTCATGAAGGAGGAAAATAACTATGGCTATGAACAGAACAATTAATAATATTACAGTAGTTGGAACAGGAGTCATCGGGAATGGCTGGATCGCTCGCTTTCTAGCTCAAGGCTATGATGTCGTTGCCTTTGACCCAGCTGTTGGTGCTGAAGAGCGCACTCGTAAAGCAATTGACCATGCCTGGACATCATTGGAACAGAGAGGACTTGCTCTAGGAGCTTCAAAAGATCGTTTGCGTTTTATCAATACCATGGAAGAAGCGGTAGCTGAGGCTGATTTCATTCAGGAAAATGTTCCTGAACGTGAAGATCTGAAGAAAAGTGTTCTGGGAAACATTGATCGCTATGCAAAACCCGAAGCCATTATTGCATCAAGTACTTCTGGAATTATTCCGACTACATTGCAATCGAATTTACAATATCCAGAGCGGTTCATCGTAGCTCATCCATTTAATCCTGTTTATTTACTTCCTTTAGTAGAGGTTGTAGGCGGAGAATCTACTGATGCAGCTATTATTAAAGAGGCGTGTGGACTTTTTGAAAAAGTTGCCATGAAGCCGCTTGTTATTCACAAAGAAATCGATGGTCACGTTGCTGACCGTTTAATGGAAGCTCTTTGGCGTGAAGCACTGCACTTAGTCAATGATGGTGTGGCAACGACGGAGGAAGTTGATACAGCAATCATTTATGGTGCTGGTTTGCGCTGGGCGCAAATGGGTCCGTTCTTAACATTCCACTTGGCCGGGGGTGAACAAGGGATGCGCCATATGCTTGAGCAATTCGGCCCAGCCCTTAAACTCCCATGGACGAAGCTCAAGGCTCCAGAGCTTACAGATGCCTTAAAAGAACGAGTCATTGAAGGGTGTGAAAGTTACGCAGGTAATCAGTCTGTTGCGGATCTTGAACACAAACGAAATGAGTTTCTAGTTAAACTGCTAGATTTAGTTGAAGAGTATTGGCCTGAGTCCAAAAGTCTTGTGAAAGAATAAAAAACTCATAGATGGAGTGATGAATATGCCAGAGTCAGCGTTTAATTATCAGGATCATGTGCATAAGGAATGGGTGGATTACAACGGTCATATGAATGATGCCGCATATGCAGCTATTTTCAGTCACGCGGTGGATTATTTCATGGATTACATCGGTTTAGATGAAAAAGCTCGTGAATCGTTTGCTTATACTATTTTCACATTAGAGACACATCTTTGCTATTTGAAAGAAGCCCATGAAAATGAAAAGATTCACGTTTCTGTTCAATTAATAGACGATGATGCAAAGCGTCTTCACATCTTTTTTGTAATGAAAAATAATCACGGGGACACGCTGGCTACAAGTGAGCAGATGCTAATGGGAATGAGTACGGCTGAAGGGAGGCCCGCTTCGTTTCCTGAATCAGTCTCTCAAATGATTAAGCAAATACGACAAGCACATGAACATTTAGAAACGCCTAAACAAGTGGGCAGACAGATTGGTATTAAGCGATAAGTCATCACTTGATCGGGATAAAAGAGGAGAATGTTTATGAATAAGATCGAAGTCAAAAATATGACGAAAATCTTTGGTTCTCATCCTAAACAAGGCTTGAAACGTTTAGATAATGGGGAACAGAAGGATCAAATTTTAGAAGAAACAGGTTTGACGGTTGGAGTGAACCAAGCTTCATTTGACGTTAAGCCTGGAGAATTCTTTGTGATTATGGGGCTGTCAGGAAGTGGGAAATCAACATTGATTCGCCTGGTGAATCGCCTGATTGAGCCAACAGCTGGTGAAGTCTATATTGACGGAGACGATATTACAAAAATGAACCAGGCCTCCTTGATCGAAACACGACGCAAGAAATTAGGGATGGTTTTTCAAAAGTTTGGTTTATTCCCCCATCGCACAGTATTAGCTAACGTAAGTTATGGACTAGAAATACAAGGAATGAAAAAAGAGGAACGAGAAGAAAAGGCGCAGAAGTCGATTGAGGATGTTGGCTTGAAAGGGTATGAAAATAGCTATCCTGATCAATTGAGTGGCGGGATGCAGCAGCGTGTAGGCCTTGCTCGTGCCCTTGCCAATGATACTGACATCCTGTTGATGGACGAAGCTTTTAGTGCCCTTGATCCTCTCATCCGTAAAGAAATGCAAGATGAGTTGCTTCATTTACAGAAAAAGTTGGGCAAAACGATTTTATTTATTACCCATGACCTGGATGAAGCATTAAAACTTGGTGATCGTGTCGCCATTATGAAAGATGGACGCATCGTACAAGTAGGTACTTCTGAAGAAATCCTAGAGAATCCAGCGAACAAGTATGTATCTAATTTTGTGAAAGACGTAGATCGCTCCAAAGTACTGGAAGCTCATCATGTCATGCAGAAGCCTGAAGTGTTAACAACGTATAAAGATGGTCCACGTGTGGCTGTCCGCAAGATGGAAGAGGCGGGTGCTTCCAGCATTTTCGTTGTCGATAAAGAGGATAACTTCAAAGGCTTGTTAACAATTGATGATGCTATTGAAGCGTACAACAAAGATATTCCTTTAGAAAAAGTCCTAAAAGAAGATGTACATGCGACCTTACCCGAGACACCACTTAATGAGCTGCTCGGGATTGCAGCAGAGACGAAGTATCCAATTGTTGTACAAAATGAAGGCAAGCTAGTTGGGATTATCTCACGTGTTTCTATTCTTTCAGGACTTGTGCTTGGAAAAGAAAAAGATGAGGTGAATGAATCATGAATTATTTCTACTTGCCTTTAGAAGAGTGGACGAATTCTTTTGTGAATAATTGGCTGCTCCCTGTGTTGGGTGGATTTTTCAATCAAATTAGTAAAGGCCTTGGAGCATTTATTACGGGTGTGACCGATTTACTCATTGCCGTTCCCCCAGAGATTATTGCCATTGTACTGATTTTACTAGCTTGGAGGACTGCTGGTAAGGGCATAGCATTATTTACGCTGATCGGTTGTATTTATTTAGGCTCTGTCAATCTATGGGATGGTGCGATGCAGACAGTTGCCGTCGTGATTGTCTCGACATTACTATCAATCATTGTCGGTGTACCTGTGGGGATAGTAAGTGCAACCAATTCAATAGTCGATAAGATCACCCGTCCGATTCTCGACTTTATGCAGACATTGCCTAGTTTCGTTTATTTAATTCCAGCAATATTACTATTTGGACTTGGCGGTGTCCCGGCGGTGATTTCAACATTTGTATTTGCTACCCCGCCAGCGGTTCGTATGACGAGTTTAGGAATAAAACAAGTTCCTGCCGATGTGGTTGAGGCCTCAAAGGCTTTCGGTTCTACACCAAAGCAGTTGCTTTTCAAAGTACAACTGCCTATGGCTGTACCAACGATTATGGCGGGAATCAACCAGACGATCATGTTAGCCCTGTCGATGGCGGTTATTGCCTCAATGATCGGTGCGCCAGGACTTGGATCAACTGTTCTATCAGGGATATCAACAGTTAACGTCGGACTTGGCTTAACAGGTGGTTTAGGCATTGTTGTGTTAGCGATTGTTCTTGACCGAATTACTCAAGGATTAGGTCAAAAAGTATAAATCAAAAGGAGAAGGTTACTAATGAAAAAGATTTTATTAGGTATTACGACAACACTACTACTAGCATTTATCGTCGGCTGTTCAGCTGAAAAAGAAGCAAGCAGCAGTGAAGCTTCAGATGAGAATGGCAAAGATAAGACGATTACTTTTGGTGTGACACCGTGGACAAGTACTGTCCCTCCAACTAAAATCGCCGGACTGATTTTAGAAGATATGGGTTATACAGTTGAGGAAACAAAGGCAAACGTTGGCGGTGTATTCATGGGATTATCCCGTGGAGATCTTGATGTGTTCATGGATGCATGGCTTCCTATGCACCAGGTGCACTTGGATAAATTCGGAGATAAACTAGATGACACAGCTGTAAGTTATCCGAAAGCAGAAACTGGCTGGGTCGTACCGACGTATATGAAAGATATTAATTCGATTTCCGACTTAAAAGGAAAAGAAGACCTGTTTAATAACAAAATGTATGGAATTGAAGAAGGGGCAAGTGCAACGAAAGAGTCTAACGAGATCATTAAGGCTTACGGGTTAGATATGAAACAAGTGAACTCTTCTGAAGGTGGTATGATCGCACAGGCGTCCCGTATGATGGCCCAAGAAAAGCCAGTCGTATTTTATGGTTGGCGGCCACACACGATGTTTAACAAATTTGATTTGAAAGTACTCAGCAATGACCAAGGATTCTTTGGTTCTTCTTCTGTTCACGTCATTACTAACAATAAACTGAAGGAAAAAGCACCAGATGCCTATGAATTCCTAAGCAACTGGAGTATTTCTATTGACGAAGTTGAGGCAATGATTGTGGAAATTGAAGAAAACGGCAAGGATGCTGAAAAAGTCGCTCGCGAATGGATTAACAACAACCAGGACAAAGTCAACAAAATGTTGGGTAAATAATGGTTTATGAGAGGTCTGTAGTCAACTGCAGGCCTCTCTTTTACATAAGAAAGGATGACTATTCGATGCAAGAAAACGAGCGAATCATTGTACAAAAAGATGTTTCATGTACTTTGAGAGATGGCACGATATTATATGCGAATATTTATCGTCCTAGTGTAAGGGGGTCTTACTCAGTTTTACTGACAAGACATCCTTATAACAAAAACCTTCCTGATTTCTCTCATCGTTATGTTGACCCATTTAGGTTGGTGGAAGCGGGGTTTATTGTCATCATTCAAGATGTACGTGGGCGCTTTGCGTCTGAAGGTTACGATATCGTCGAGTGGGCTTCCTCAACTGCCCTATAGTAATGGGAAAGTAGGAATGTTTGGCTTGTCTTACTATGGATTTACACAGTTGTACGCTGCTGTTGAACACCCTCCTGCGTTAAAAGCAATCTTTCCTGCAATGACGGGATATTGAACTTCCCATTATTCCTATAAGGTAATGTCTCATTTTGAGAGATATTGACATTGTTTGTAGAAGATGTTGATTTATTTTAAATAAGTAATCATAATAATACCGTTGTGTTTTGAGACTAACGATCTAGGTTAACCAATTAAATCCATGGGAGGAAGAAAATAGATGACTAAAGTCATAGAACCTGTCCGATATGATTTAGCAACAGCGATTTCAGTTAAAAAGAAAAAGATGATTGAACTAGGTATGAGGTATGGATTGGCAGATAAAAGAACAATAAAATGCAGTCAGCAACTTGATGATCTTTTAAATAGATATACAAATGTAAAACATCAGTCATATGAAATTATTTAAGATAGAAGCTTTTATTGAGTATAAGCTGCAAGGCCGTAATATTATTATGTACAGTAGAGTAAACACCTTGGCTTGAAGTCCTCACGTGAAGAATGGCGCCGATTATCAATTGACATACTTAAATTAGAAGGATTGTCAGCAACACCATTGAATAAACCCCAAAGATACTTAAGGTTAATTTCATCATCACACTCCTATGTTGGAGAATGCTACCCAACACTACACCTACGATAATGCGTTGAGAATTTTGGTACGTAGTCTTCCCTTCAACCTCATGAATTTTTGCAAAAGAGGATGGCTTGCCTAAGAAAAGAGCCCAAGTAATAAGTTAAGAAACAGGTTTAGTTGGTAACAGACGAATTTTCCTTCTATTACGGTTTCAGGTTGACCTCGTCCTTCTAAGTCAGCTTCTGCTTACAACTTCTAAATTTCTTCTTTTATGTTTAATGGATAATGGAATCAATTTCATAATTTAGGTCCCATTGCCCAAGGGATTCAAAACGTAAAAAGAAGCCCCTCAAGTTTAGTCAAATTTTTTAAATCATTTTTATTAGGTTAAGGGCAGTAATCCGGAAGACTCCATCTCGAGATAGGTTTCCGTTGCCTTGGATGGAGAAGGAGGTCCAGGAAATCACACGCTTTCCGTAGGCATGCGCTGAGTCTCCTCGGACTCCGTCGAGGCCACTGAAAAAGTCTATTTAAAGAAAAAATACTATATATTGGTGGTTACCTCCTTTTAATTTTCTGTATGTTGATTGATTTCATTGTTACTTTCTGAAAAAATCAGTTCTTCAGTGGCCTCACTCCGTCCTCCGGGGTCTCACCTGTCATGTTCATCCCCAGGGAGTCTCGCCATTTCCCCGCCATTTCCCGGACCTCCTTGTGTTTGTGAGAAAAACGGAAACACTTCAGGTTCACAAGTCACCCAAACGACAGAAGAACTTCTTATCAGAGAGAGGATAATCTTCTTGTGATGCAGTTATTATGCCATATCATGGTGGATGAAACCCTCTGAACATGGGAGACTCATTCGGACTACGAATGGCTCCGTTCATCACTTTTCGGAAAAGAGCCTTCTATTCTGCCAGTCTTTGGTGTTTTAAAAAGAGCAATTATGAAATTGATTATATAAATATTTGGCTACTCAACAAAAAGTACCTGGTAGGTAAGGGGGATTTTAAGTAAATGGAAGATATTCCAAAGTCTATGTGTTATATTTTGTAAAACTAAAATAACCTAATGCGTACTAAAAGGAGCCTATTATGGCTCCTTTTAGTATGTTGAGGGGGCTTCACTTTTTTGAAAAGTTAATATACTATAGTTATATTCCAAAAAAATCCTTTTGGTCTTATAGAGATCTTATGAAAAGGAGAGATGGTGTGAGATATGTTGTTCGCTTTTTTATCATCATTACTACTATTCTTATCATCGGTGGCATCACTAGTTTATTTCAAAACGGTATTAATATCGATATAACTACATTTTTTTCAAATATGAAAACACTCATTTCTCTGATATTCAACCCCTTAGATCTAACTTTTCGGACCACCTCATCTATTCATGCCACCGAATACCCTGTCTTTCCTCAATTTTTTGAGTACTATGGTTATTCGTTGTTTATGCTGTTTTGCGGTCTCTTATTATCTTTGATCCTCTCCCTGCTATTAACGGTCCTTACACTCCATCTTTCCATTAAGAAACGTGAATTCGTTTTGTGGGTATCAAATTTATTTGAGTCTCTTCCTGACATTTTTGTTATTGTCATTGCTCAAGTCACGTTTGTTGCTATTTATAGAGAAACGGGTCTTTTAGTATTTCAGGTGGCAGGAGCATCCGACAGGCCCTTCATGCTCCCACTGCTCACGTATTCGATCTTACCTACGATCTTTCTTTTCCGCACGTTGATCATGATCTTTGAGGAGGAATTAAAACGACCTTACGTCGAATTGGCTAAAGGGAAAGGAATGACACGCACATACATACTGTTGCGCCACGTTTTTCGTAATGGGGTTACAAGTCTAGTTAATCATTCCAAAATGGTCATAGCTTTCATGATTTCTAACCTAATTATGCTTGAAATTCTATTTAATTCTTATGGTATGACATGGTTTGTTATCAATCATCCAACATTTGAAATAGCAACCATCAGTATGATCCTCTTATTTATCCCTATTTATATTGTAGAGTGCATCGTCCAACAGGTTAGAAGAAGGTCGATAGGGGAGGGGTGAAGTCGATGAAGTTGTTAAAAAATAAGTCGTTTATGGTTGGATTCTTATTTATTTTCTTAATGGTGTTAGGAAGCCTGATGTATGGTTGGTTATTTGATAATGCTATTCCGACGGCAGAACTTCGCTATACAGAGGATGGGGTAAAACGGCCGCCATATTCTCCTGCTGAATATCCGCCATTTGGAACAAATAATATGGCGCAAAGTCTATTTCATATCATTTTGATTGGTGCGAAATATACACTTGGGATCGCTTTTGGAATCGCTATTCTAAGGTTTACTTTTGCCACGATGATTGGTACGTTATCTGAGGTTTACTTACCAAGACTAACTGCAAAGCTACAACATTTTTTAGAAGGATTTTATTACTTTCCCGTCACACTCATTTCTTTTCTCGTTCTAGAGTGGATTTTATTCCAGGATGGATTTGACGGTCCCAATAGGGATTTCACTTATAGTTTCGAAACCAGAATTATTTTCGAGTTGGTTGTATTAGTGATTGTGGCGCTTCCGATTACGTCAACGTTAATCGCCAAAGAAGTGAAGCAAATCAGGCAAATGGAGTTCATGGACAGTGTCCAAATACTAGGTGGCAGCCGCTTCCATATTATAAAAAAACACATCTATCCCTTTCTTAAACCACAGCTTGTGGTGATCTTACTTAGAGAGGTCATCCAAGTACTAATCCTATTGGCGCACCTTGGTATCCTGGGGATCTTTTTTGGAGGGGGGCAAATGGCGGTTGATATCTTTGATAATTCTATATTTGTATCGCTTTCTAATGAATGGTCAGGATTAATTGGAGAAAATTACACCTTTTTATTTACTCCTTTTTGGTGGATCGCCCTCGTTCCGATTATTATGCTTACACTTGCGGTACTAGCGGTAAAACTGATGCTCGAAGGTTATCAAAGAGTAATAAATAGTAAGGAAAAGAGGGAAACGAAGAAGCAGAGTGAACAAGAAATAAATGTTACAGATGAAACGTTGTTTAAGCGTGTGTCGAATAATAGATAAAATCATCCGAGGGGGATTTTTAGATGAAAATTAAAGCACGACTTCCTCTAATCATCATGACATTTGGCATTGTTGCTGCTATTGTAGAAAGTGGATCATATCCATTTCTAATGAATAGCATATACATATTCAAAGGGTTGGTAATTTTAATAGTCACGGGGGCTATTTGCTATAGCTTTGAAAAATTGAAAATGAATGATGTCGAGATTCATTTACTCACAGCTGTCTTAATTGTGATGGGAGGAATAATGGTCGATTCTACTATCTTCTAGCCAGAGGAAATAATAAAGAAAAAGCCCACAGCGTATTAAGTGAGCCTTTTCCTAAACCGGATCATATCTAATGCCTGAATTCCGTCCTCATAAATAGGTTCAGGATAGCTGGTGAAAAAGTCCTTGTAAATAGCATCGATTCGAAAGCCGGCTTTTTGATAAAAAGCCATATTGGCTATACTTGAGTTAGCAGTCCCGACAACCATGTCATGAACCCCTTTATCTTTGTACAGCTTGAAAGCTTTTTTTACTACAAGTTTTCCTAAGCCCCTTCCCTGATAACTGGAATCGATAGCAAAGTTCTTCAGCTCAACGCTTAAAGGAGAAGAGAAAGTAAACAGACAAACTCCGATAGTTTTGTCATTATACTCAATGGAGTACATCTCTCCTTCATTGATGTATTCTTTAATGATGTCTTCCGTTTCATCTGCCAGAAGAAGATACGGTAAATAATCGTTTCTGTTCTGAACAGGAGTTAACTTAATTGAATCAGCCATATGGCATACTCCTCACTGGATAGTTCCTCTTTTAGTCGAATAAAATCTTGATCGCTTAGTTCGAGTCAGTTCACTTTAGCCTTCTTCTCGTTAACATCATTACGAATGAAGAAAAAATTTGTTTCAAACGTGTTAAAATAAAAGAAATGGGGAAGGTATTTGATACAAATTATCATAGCAATACGTAAGGGGAGGTGTAAGAGTAATGCAAAAGAAAGTTTCGCTTGCAGGCTGGCTGTTGTTCGTAATTGGTGTCGGCTTTTGGGTTTCTGATATACAAACCCCACTTTTTGACATAGACTCCGTTTTTGTAGGCATTGGAGCTGTATTGCTGCTAATCTCTGGGTTATGAAGATAAAAAACCAACAAAATGAATGACCTTTCTTAACTATTATCCCTACCTTTCCTCTCTTAATAAATCCAGCGTTGGCCACCAGGTGGATGGTTCAGTTGACTGAAACCTCAAACCCTTCAACTTTAATAAGAACAAGCCCTGTTGTACTGTTATGGAAATAATGGCCAGCCCCTGATCAACCCCTTCATACCATTTATCCACTTTTCTTACACCCAAATTCACTTCGTACCATTTCTTCAACCGTTCTAAGTTCGTTGCGGGATAAATATACTGCCAATTTGAAATATAATGATCACTCCTTTTTTCTTCTTACCTTGAATAAATTTCATAATTTAAGACCCTTGTGCCCCTCAAAATTAGCTGCAGACCGTATCAATGCACACTGATATGAACAACAGGCTGGATTAATTTCCTTAGACTCTAGTTTGGCGTAACAGTGACTCCACTGCGGCATCACGAACACCTTCATAACAATAACCTTTACGAATAGAGTATTTTAAAAAACAAGAACTCAACATTCGGCTCGTCTTTGTATTTTTTAAAAGCGCAATAATGAAATTGATTCACCTTATTAACGATTCTAACGAAATTTAAGTTTCAGGAAGGAAAAAAGATTTTTAAGAAGAAAGTCTAAACTAATGAGGGAAAATGAGTAAAAAAGGATTGGTGTACATGAAAATAAAACCGTTTACTAATACGGATAAGGATCTAGAAGCGATTGTGGAAATTTACTGCTAGTCCTTTCAAGAGGAAAACGCAGAAATAGTCCTGCAAACAATAATCAAGCATTCTACATATGAAGGAATCTCAGGGATAAAATATGTAAATGAGAGTAGAAAAGTATTAGGTTTTGCTTATGGATATTCCTCTCTGCCAGGTCAATTTTACCGAGAAAAATTACAATCGCAGTTGAATGCAGAGGAACGAATTCATTGGCTGGACAACTGTTTGAATTTGTAGAACTGGCTGTGGCCCCTGGCCGTAGAAAGAAGGGCATTGGACGTATGCTTCATGATGAATTATTAAAGACCACAAATCACGCCACTTCCATCTTGACTACATCTACTGATAATCTCCCAGCGATCCAATTGTATAAGCAGTGCTCCTGGCAAGTTGTGAAAGACTGTGCAGCCGTCATTCCTAATCTTCCTCCCTTAGTGATCATGGGAAAAGAACTGTGGAAAGAGGAAGTTAAATGAATGATGTGCGTAAGTAGTTCACGGCTATGCATAATCAATTTTTGATAGAGTGGTCTAAAGCCTTGGAAAACGGAGATACTTCTACCATCGAGAGAATGTCACCAGACTACTATGTTACCTTCTTCTCTGAAAATCAGCTTCCTGAGTATTTTGATGGCAAGGAAGCTGTAGAAGGGATGCGTGCTTCTGTAGCATCCGCTCGTGGCTTTACAAAGGCATATGATAACAGAACTATCCGAATGAGAAATAAAGATAATGTCGTGGGATTCTATGAACAAGTACTTCTTAACAGGGAACAGGAAGAGGTCAGCCGACTGTTTACGATAGAAAACTGGTGCAAAGCGGACGAACAGTGGATTTTAGTAAGAGAGGTAGAAGAGAAAATATAAACCATACTTTAAATAGCCGCCTCCCTAGGCTTGTTACCGCCTTCTTAGGAATATGGTAACATGGGAGTAGTGTTCTGAAACGGAGCTTTTCAGAAAAAGGAGTAGTGTAATTATGGAACAACAAGACAAAATGTACGACTTAATCGGGGTGGGAGTAGGCCCCTTTAACTTGAGTCTGGCCGCACTCTTAGATGACATAGACAGTGTCGATAATCTTTTTTTCGAACAAAAAGACACCTTCGATTGGCACCCAGGTATGCTTATAGAAGGCACGAAAATGCAAGTCCCCTTCATTGCAGACCTCGTAACCATGGCCGACCCAACCAATAAACACAGCTTTCTCAACTACATTAACGAAAACGAACGCATGTACCAATTCTATTTCTTACAGCGACTTGACATCCCACGACGTGAATATAATGAATATTGCCAATGGGTCACCCGCAGGCTCCCTAGCTGCAAGTTCGGCCAACGCGTCACCGGCGTACACCACATCAATGACAATGAAGAATACTTCAAAGTAGAAGTACTCAACCTCGCTACCAACCAAACAAGCGAATTTAAGTCACGGCACCTCGTTATGGGCACAGGCTCCGTTCCTGTTATGCCAAAGTCGTTTAAGGACCTCCCTGCTGAAGACGTGTTCCACACAGCAGATTTCCTCCCTAACCGAGAACGTTGCCGAAACGCTAAGTCAATTACCGTCGTTGGCTCCGGTCAGAGCGCCGCCGAAACCTTCCGCGAGCTATTGAAAGAACAGCAGGATTACGGTTACAGGCTCGACTGGATTACCCGCTCATCAGGCTTCGCTTCGATGGAAGAGTCCAAGCTGAGCCTCGAGCACTTTTCACCAGATTATGTGAATTACTTTTACCAATTGCCGCAAAAGCAAAAAGACGAGATTTTTGCTACACAAGGGTTATATTATAAGGGAATCAGTAATCACACGATTAATGACATTTACAATCTCTTATATGAATACTCTGTAGGCTGTGACGAGCTTGATGTCGGACTTCAGGTGCTAAGCGAAGTGAAGAATATTAAGCCTAGACAAGACAGCAATGGCTATGAAATTACCTGTTATCACACGCAAAAAAAGCAAGAATTTACACACGAAAGTGATGTTGTGATTACGGCAACCGGCTACAAGCCTAATGTGCCAGACTTCGTTCATTATTTAGGCGACTTTCTCGAATGGGATGAAGAAGGACGTTATAGGGTTGAAGCGGACTATCGACTGAAGAAAACAGATGACTCAACAAATGAAATCTATGTTCACAGCGGGATTTCTCATACGCACGGTGTTGGTTCAACCAATCTTGGTTTGTCGGTTCACCGAAATAAAGTAATCATTAATCATTTGATGGATCGTGAAGTGTATTCGATCCCGCAAAAAAACATCTTCCAAAACTTTGGACTATAAATAATGGAGAAAAAGGTCAGCTTCGGCTGGCCTTTTTTTATGTCAGTAAACGCTTATGGGGTGTCTGAGGTTATAAAAGCAGTAATACAATTGCACGAAATTGGTGGGGAATTGCACGAAATAGAGCCATAATTGCATATATCCAAAAAAAGAAGGCCCATTTGCGCACAATCCCGATTTCATGCTCAGTCTTCCCCCCTTAAAGCCGAGAAAATTCAGAAACTTTCTCATAACCTATTGACATTTTGCACGTAAAAAGGAATAATAGCATAATTATACGGTGTTATTAATAAATATACATTTATATACGAAAGGAGCCGGCAGATTGAAAATAGGAATCGTTGGAGCCACTGGATATGGCGGAGTAGAGCTTTTTAGATTGTTATCCTCACATCCTTCTATTCAGTCCATTACTTTATATTCTTCCTCGCAAGCAGGGGAGAACGTGAACGAGATATACAGCCATTTGAATACGATACAAGATCAACTGCAGCCATTAGAGCCAGAACATATGAAGGAAGAACTGGATGTCATTTTTCTAGCTACACCTGCTGGCGTGTCAAGCGAGCTAACCCCAGACCTTATTGGAAAAAAAGCGAAAGTGATCGACTTATCCGGAGACCTTCGCCTCCTAAGCCAGGATTCTTATAAACAATGGTACAAGAAAGAGGCAGCTCCTGATTCAGTGGTTCAACAAGCGGTTTATGGTTTGCCGGAATGGAACAGGTCAGCGATTAAATCAGCGAAAGTCATTGCAAATCCCGGATGTTTTCCAACTGCTGCCTTGCTGGGACTTGGCCCTTTGATAAATGAGAGGCTGTTAGATCCAAGCCGAATCATCATTGATGCGAAGACGGGAGTGTCTGGTGCGGGGAAAAATCCAAGCGCGATTACTCATTTTGCTCATACACAGGAAAATTTGCAAATTTACAAGGTCAATCAGCATCAGCACATTCCAGAAATTGAGCAACAGCTTACGATTTGGAATGAAGCAGTATCGCCTGTCACCTTTTCCACTCATTTGATCCCGATGACGAGAGGAATTATGGCAACGATGTACGGAGAGCTGACAAAGGATGTATCCGCTCAACAGCTGCATGATTGTTACCAAGCCTATTATGGCGAACATCCTTTTATTAGAGTTAGGAAACAAGGGCAATATCCTTCCACAAAGGATGTTTATGCGTCGAATTATTGCGATATGGCTATAGCCGTTGATGAGCGTACACAGCGAGTAACGATTGTTTCTGTAATTGACAACTTAATGAAAGGGGCGGCGAGCCAGGCTGTCCAAAATATGAATCTAGTAATGGGGATAGAGGAAACGACAGGGCTCCTTCATGTTCCTGTTTATCCATAATTATCGAAAGGGAGAGATCGATTGATGCAAGCAACGGAGGCATACACGATTGAAAAGGTGGAAGAAGGAACGATTGTAACGCCTGTAGGGTTTACGGCGGGTGGCCTGCATAGTGGCCTTAGGCGTGTGAAAAAAGATTTCGGCTTACTTATGAGCGATCAGCCTGCCTCCGTCGCAGCTGTTTATACGCAAAGTCATTTTCAGGCACCTCCCCTTAAAGTAACGCAAGAGAGCATCGCCGCTTCAGGTAAACTGCAGGCTGTTGCCATTAATAGTGCCATAGCGAACGCCTGTACAGGTGAACAGGGCCTTGCAAATGCCTATAAAATGAGAGAACTGATCGCTGATCGCTTCTCTATTCGAAAATCATACGTGGCTGTCACCTCAACGGGTGTAATAGGGGAACAGCTCCCGATGGATAAAATCACTTATGGGGCTCAGAACGTGTATGCAACAAAGGATGGGGCCAACGATTTTCAACAAGCGATTTTGACAACAGATACAAAAGAGAAGAAGACTTGTTATCAGCTGATTATCGATGGTGAAACAGTGACGATCGCAGGGGCAGCGAAAGGGTCTGGAATGATTCACCCTAATATGGCTACGATGCTCGGGTTTATTACGACAGATGCAACGGTTGAATCTGAATACTTACAAACTGCTCTAAGTCATTCGATTGAAAAATCCTTTAATCAAATTACGGTCGATGGGGAGACGTCCACTAACGACATGGTGCTTGCTCTTGCGAATGGCAGCATCGCAAATAATTCCCTTACACCACAGCACCCGGATTGGCCAGCTTTTCAACAGGCGCTTCAGCTTGTTTGCGAGGATTTGGCAAAGCAAATTGCAAAGGATGGCGAAGGGGCAACGAAATTAATTGAAGTCAACGTAACAGGTGCCGCTTCAAATGAGGAAGCAAGAATTATCGCCAAGAATGTTGTCGGCTCGAACTTAGTGAAGACGGCCGTGTATGGAATGGATGCCAACTGGGGGCGGATCGTCGGTGCCATTGGCTATAGCGAGGCCAAGGTTGATGCTGATCGATGCAGCATTTCCATTGAAGATCAGCTTGTTTTCAGTCAAGGCACCCCGTGTCCTTTTTCAGAAGAGCAAGCGAAACAAGATATGAGTAAGGAAAAAGTGACGATTGCGATAGGACTCAATGAAGGTGATGGATTGGGAACGGCTTGGGGGTGCGATTTGACGTATGATTATGTCAAAATCAACGCTAGCTACCGAACGTAATCAGAAGCCTGTTGTGGTGGTGAAACTTGGTGGGAGTATGCTTGATCGATTGTCGAAAGACTTTTACCAAAGCTTTATGGAGCTGCGCAAACATTATCACTGTGTCATTGTTCATGGCGGGGGCCCGGCGATCACGTCGATGCTTGACCGGCTGAAAATTGAATCCGAGTTCCATGAGGGTTCTAGAAAGAGTACGAAAGAGATCCTTGAAGTGGTTGAGATGACGATGGGTGGAAAGGTGAACGCGCAAATCACTTCGAAGCTTGGGCGCCAGTCGATTCGGGCAATTGGTATAAAGGGATCGGATGCATCGTTGTTAACGGCTCGCTTGATTGATCAGGAGAAATGGGGATATGTCGGAGAGGTGGAACAGGTAGAAACAGATCTGCTGCTCCGCTTACTTGAAGCAGATTACCTGCCTGTCCTTGCCCCACTTGGAAAAACCCAAGACGGGCAAACCGTTAATATTAATGCAGATCTTGCAGCGGCAGCTGTAGCCAAGGCTATGAATGCTGAGAAATTATTGTTTGTAACAGATGTTCTTGGAATAATGCGTCAAGGTGCTGTCATGGAGGAAACTACGCCAGAAGAGATCACTTCACTGATTGAAAATGGCTGGATATACGGCGGAATGATTCCGAAGGTGCAGTCAGCTGTAGATGCGCTGTCTGATCAGCTTGAGGAAGTGATGATTGTCAGTGGAGAACAGCCACTGATTCAGAAGAACCAAATGGTCGGGACGAAGATTCGATCAAAGCGAAAGGAGGGGATCGAATGAGTTTATTTCCAACCTATAATCGATTTCCACTGACACTCGTGTCGGGGAATGGAACAACAGTCATGGATGATCAAGGGAAAGAATACTTGGATTTTGTTTCAGGTATTGCCGTGTGCAACCTGGGCCACCGACCTCCAGCCGTTCAACAAGCTATGGAGGAGCAGCTTAATAAATTGTGGCACGTATCGAATTTGTATGAGATCCCTCTACAACAGCAAGCAGCAGAGCTCCTAACGAACGTGACAAATTTAGATTATGTGTTCTTTTGTAATAGTGGAGCAGAGGCGAATGAAGCAGCGATCAAGCTGGCACGAAAACATACAGGCAAAGAGAAGATCATCACCTTTAAGCACTCCTTTCATGGCCGAACTTTCGCCACGATGAGTGCAACAGGGCAAGATAAAGTTCATAAAGGCTTCGGAGCATTGCTGCCGACGTTTGAATACTTGCCATATAACGACGTGGAAGCACTAAAATATCTCCAAGCTGATGATGCAGCGGCCATTATGGTTGAGGTCATTCAAGGAGAAGGAGGCGTCGTAGCAGGAACCACTGCTTTTCTTGACGCCGTTCAGAAAAAATGTCAGGAGATCGGTGCTTTGCTCATTATTGACGAAGTACAAACAGGAATCGGCCGTACAGGCGCACCTTTTGCGTATCAGCATGCGGAACTAGATCCTGATATTGTAACCTCCGCAAAAGGCCTTGGGAGCGGCTTTCCCGTTGGAGCAATGATCGGAAAGGAACCACTAGCTAACTCCTTTAATCCAGGTTCACACGGTTCAACATTTGGAGGAAACCCACTCGGTATGGCTGCCGTGAAAGCGACGCTTGACACGATCTTTAATTATCATTTCCTAAAGGAAGTGGAGGAACGAGGAACCTTTTTTCAAAAGGAATTGCAAACGCGGCTGCTTCCTTTGGCACCTGTTCGTGAAATACGCGGCCAAGGATTAATGATTGGTATCGAAGTGAACGTACCAGTTCCGGCCATCATTGAGGAGCTGAGGGAGCAAGGCTTACTAGCCGTCCCTGCAGGAGCTCAAGTCGTACGCCTATTGCCACCTTTAAATGTGTCCTATGAGGAACTCCAAACAGCAGTCCAGCAACTTGAATTCGTACTCAAACAAAGCAAGTACACAACTCAAGCGAAAGCTAATGTTGAAAATACAACCCATTAATATAACAAAACAGAGCGGTGAGCCCGCAACCCATAAATAATAACGTACAGCGAGGTGTTTAGCTATGCAAAAAGGATATCTTACCTTACAAGACGGTCAACAGTTTCAGGGCGAAGCATCTGAAGATTGGGCTGACCCCATTGAAGGAGAAATCGTCTTTTTCACCGGTATGACTGGATATCAAGAGGTGTTGACAGATCCATCCTATCAAGACCAAATCGTCGTCTTCACCTACCCGCTAATCGGGAATTACGGCATCAATGAAGATGATTTCGAAAGCAGCAAACCACAAGTGAAAGGTGTTGTCATGCTTCAATGCGCTGATACAGCGTCACATTACAAAGCGACGACTTCACTCAAAAAATATCTTCAAAAAGCAAGTGTCCCTTTTTTAACAGCCGTCGATACTCGTGAAGTTACAAAAGCGATCCGCACAGGAGGGACCCGCCAAGCAGCACTGGCAACGACACCAGCCAAGCCTGAAGGTCTTCCTGGCAAAAAGCAGATTTACCAGGCTAAAGGCGAGAAAATAAACACCTACGGCCAAGGGACCGAACACATCGTGTTAATCGACTTTGGCTTCAAACATTCGATTTTAACCCGTCTTTTAGAAAAAGGTGCTCGCGTGACGGTTGTTCCATTCACTGAAATCCATGCGATAGATGAACTCAATCCAGATGGTGTCGTTCTCTCAAACGGTCCAGGAGATCCAAAGGACACCGCACCCTTTTTGCCAAAACTGAAGACCGTACTTGAATCTTATCCGACACTAGGCATTTGCCTCGGTCACCAAGTGATTGCCCTCACATTTGGGGGGGATACGAAAAAGCTTTCCTTCGGTCATCGTGGAGCCAATCATCCTGTGAAAGATCTCGAAACAGGGAGAGTGTTTCTAACCTCACAAAACCATAATTACGTTGTGGATGAAGACAGCCTGGAAAATATAGCACTCCACCCCTGTTTTACCCATGTCAATGATCAGTCAGTAGAAGGGCTGAAACATGAAAGTTTGCCGATTTTATCTGCACAGTTTCACCCGGAAGCGAAGCCAGGACCTGAGGATGCACTATGGTTATTCGATGACTTTTTCGAGCTAGTAACAACAACGAAAGGGGAGAAAGCCTATGTCTAAGAAGATTCTTGTGATCGGATCAGGGCCGATTGTGATCGGGCAGGCGGCAGAGTTTGATTACTCTGGAACCCAAGGTTGTCTCGCCCTCAAAGAAGAAGGATACAATGTTGTACTTGTTAACAATAATCCGGCAACGATTATGACGGATAAAAAGATGGCAGATGCCGTTTATTGTGAACCACTTACGGTGAACAGTATCGAAGCCATTATAAAAGAAGAAAAACCAGATGCCTTACTTGCAGGACTTGGAGGACAAACGGCCTTAAACTTGGCGGTCGAGCTTGATAAGCACGGTATTTTAGCAGCTCACCAAGTGGAGCTCTTAGGTACGAGTGTACCCTCGATCCAGCAAGGAGAAGACCGTGAATTATTTCGTGAGCTGATGAGCGAACTTAACCAGCCTGTTCCCGAAAGTGAAGTAATTGTAAGCGTGGATCAAGCTGAAGACTTTGCTAAACGTGTAGGATATCCCGTCATTAGTCGCCCGGCTTATACCCTTGGCGGACGCGGAGGCGGGATTACCGATAACGAAGTGGAGTTAAAAGACCTGATTCAAAATGGCCTGAAAGCGAGCCCCATCGGTCAGATTATTATCGAGAAAAGCATCGCCGGATTTAAAGAAGTTGAATATGAAGTGATGCGCGATAAGAATGGCACATGTATTTCTGTGTGTAACATGGAAAACTTTGATCCCGTTGGTGTCCATACAGGTGATTCCATCGTAGTGGCCCCATCACAAACACTAACAGATCAAGAATATCAAATGCTCAGAACAGCGGCGTTTGAAATTATTTCTGAACTTGAGGTGATTGGCGGCTGCAACGTACAGTTCGCTCTTGATCCAAACAGTCAGCAATATTATGTTATCGAAGTCAATCCAAGGGTAAGTCGTTCCTCTGCACTTGCATCCAAAGCGACCGGCTATCCGATCGCTAAAATGGCAACAAAAATAGCTCTTGGCTATACCCTGGATGAGTTGAAAAACCCGCTGACTGGAACAACATACGCAAGCTTTGAGCCAACACTCGATTACGTTGTCGTTAAATTCCCAAGATGGCCGTTCGATAAGTTTCCTCAAGCTGACCGTAAGCTTGGTACGAAAATGAAGGCAACGGGTGAAGTGATGGCGATTGATCGTACACTCGAAGGCGCTTTTCAAAAGGCTGTTGAATCACTTGATCAGTCGATTCCAGCACTTGACCCTAACAACCTGATGACACACTTGAAACAGCCAACAGATCTGCGCTATTTCGCCATTTTAGAACTGCTTCGTCAAGGGAATACGGTGGAACATATCCACAACGAAACAGCGATCGATCTATTTTTCTTAAACATTCTGAAAAACCTTGTGCACATGGAGCAATCGATTCAAACGTACACGAGTGAAACCTTGCCAGCGGAACTTTTGCAACAGGCAAAAACCTATGGATTTACTGATCAGTCGATCGCCAAGCTGATCAAAGCGAACGAAGAAACCATCACACAACTAAGGCAAAATTACAATCTTTATCCGAGTTACAAGATGGTCGACACCTGTGCCGCTGAATTTGAAGCGGCCACCAATTATGCCTATGCTACCTATTCAGGCATAAACGAAATCGAGCCGCTCAAATCCGACAAAAAAGCACTCATCATCGGCTCTGGACCGATCCGGATCGGCCAAGGAGTCGAATTTGACTACAGTGCCGTCAAAGCCATCGAAACACTGCGAGAGCTTGGCTGGACGACGATCATGATTAACAACAATCCAGAAACCGTCAGCACCGATTACGAAACTGCCGACCGTCTCTATTTTGAACCAATCAATAAAGAAGTCATTGAAGGGATCGTCGCACACGAACAAATCGATCACATCTACACCCAATTCGGCGGCCAAACCGCGATCAACATTGCAGCCCAACTTGAAGAAGCCGGACTGCCACTTGCCGGTGTCACGGTGGATACGATCGCCCAACTTGAAGACCGTGATCAATTTTATTCACTATTAAAAAGTCTTGATATTCCGCACATTCCCGGGGCGATGTGCCACACGATAGAGGAGGCCTTGCACGCAGCAAGCTCCTATACGTATCCACTCCTGTGCCGCCCATCCTACGTCATCGGCGGCCAAGGCATGGTGAAAGTTAACAGCGAACATGAACTAAAGGCGGCTCTTGCGGAAACAGAAGCCCGTCACTATCCAATCGTGCTTGATCAATTTTTAACAGGTCAAGAAGTGGAGGTGGACTTGGCGGCTGATGGAGAGCACATTTTCATTCCGGAAGTGATGGAGCACGTTGAGCCATCAGGGATTCACTCAGGCGATAGTATGGCTATTTTTCCATCAACCATCAATGAAAACGTGAAGGAAACGATCAAAGAATATGCTCGTAGAATGGTACAGCATGTCTCGTACAAAGGCATCATGAATATTCAGTTTCTCTTAACTGGAGACACGGTTTATGTGCTCGAAGTAAATCCGCGTGCCAGCCGTACGGTGCCGATCGTTAGTAAAGTCTCAAATATTTCCTTGATCGATCTTGTGACACGCATTCTTGCCGGCGATGATTCCCTTCAAATAAGTAAACTACCACAGCCGGAATTTCAGCATGTGGCAATCAAATATCCACTATTCTCTGATCATGCTTTACCAGAGCTTGATCACAAACTGAATGCTAATATGAAGTCAACCGGTGAAGGCATGTGCCTTGGGCAGACAGTCCAGGAAGCATTGGCGAAAGTGTTCGAGCATCTGCCACACTTTTATAAGAAAAATGTTTGCTTTATGGAAACCACCTTTGCACATGAAGGGCTACCGAATGAGCTCAATTTCTCAGAATGGATCCAGACAAAAGACGCGAGTATATATGTAAATGATCAGCAAACAGTGGAAGCGAAGGAAAGAAGAATCCAAGCATTGAAATACGGGATTACCGTTTTCAGTCAAAAGGAAACTTTTGAAGCTTATATAACTTCACTGCATTCAAATCCGTATAGACCAACCCCATTACCCGGGGTTTCACGAGAAGGAGTGCAACTAGGATGAATTTAATGTATGAAATGATGAACCACACTTACTCATTAAAGGGCAAAAACGTCAATACATGGCTCGACTTTTCCCAATCCGATATATCTGGGCTGCTCGCGCAAGCGCAGCATTTAAAGGAGAATCCCCATAACAACATCTTAGCAGGAAAAACGCTAGGCATGATTTTTGAAAAGTCGTCCACGCGTACCCGTGTCTCCTTTGAAGTGGGCATGTTTCAAATGGGCGGCCATGCCCTTTACTTGAACTCCCGGGACATTCAAATCGGTCGTGGCGAAACGATTTCGGATACAGCGAAAGTCTTATCAGGCTATGTCGATGCCATCATGTATCGCACGACATCACATGAAAAACTGCAGGAGCTTGCTGAGCATGCTACCATCCCTGTCATTAACGGGCTGTGTGACCAGTATCACCCCTGTCAGGCGCTGGCAGATATTTTCACAATCCTTGAACTGAAAGGCAAATTAGCCGGAATAAAAGCCGTTTATGTCGGTGACGGCAATAATGTGGCCCATTCGTTCATGATCCTAGGGGTGCTGATGGGCATGGATATCGTTATCGCTTCACCGAAAGGATATGAACCTGACACAGAAATCTTAGCAAAAGCCAAGCAAGTAGCAGTAGAAAATAACGGGTCTGTTGTTGTAGAACATGAACCCATCAAGGCTGTTGAGGATGCAGATGTTGTGTACACAGACGTTTGGGCAAGTATGGGGCAAGAGGGGGAAGCAGAAGAACGCATGCAAGCATTCCAAGGATTTCAAGTCAATGATGAGCTATTAAAAGAAGCTAAAGCAGATGTCCACTTTTTACACTGTCTGCCAGCACACCGTGAAGAGGAGGTCACCGCAAGCGTCATTGACGGTACGCGATCTGCTGTTTTTCAACAAGCTGAAAACCGCTTGCACGTACAAAAAGCAATCCTCCAATCTGTGATTGGTTAAGATAGGTGAACAAAATACAGTGAAAAATCCTCACCCGCGCGGGGTGAGGATTTTTACATGAAGAACGCTAGTGCTAAATAACCTAAAGCTGCCACACCTGCTGCCATCAAGCCCGGCTTCAACTTAAATTTGGCGTACTCAATCGTATTTAAGTTCAAAATCCCGGCTGTCGTATTTGTATCGTCGCTTAAAGGGGAAGCGAAGGCACCGAACGTTCCACTCGCAAACACGGCACCAATAACAACGGGGAGGAAGCTGCCTGCCGTTACCGCAATGGAAAGAGCAACAGGCATCAAAATCCCCCAGGCGCCCCACGCTGATCCAATAAAATAGGCGAGTCCACAACCTAGAACAAAAATAACAACAGCAACATATCCAGATGGAATCCAATTGAACCAGGAGGAGATTGTTTCCGCAAAGCCAAGCGCAGCTGTGCCCTTACTCAATCCCCACACCATTGCGAGCAACAAAATAACTCCCATCATCTCGTTGCCGCCCTCAATCAACTCTTTCATCTGTTTGCGGAGCGGTTCTTTAGAAAATTTCAAGTACACGACAAACCAAATTAGTGTTAAGACAACCGCTAAGACCATGGCACCCAGCACATTATCATTAATTAAGGCTTGGAATCCGGATTTTCCTTTTTCAACTCCGATCGCATACATGAAGGCAAACGTAAGGATAATGACACTGGCAAGGGGAATAATCAAATTCCAAGGTTTTGCCGGAAGGTCTTTTTTTACGGCGGGGTGACAATCCTCCCATTTATCATCCTGTTGGTCATCCTGCTGGTTGTCGCCTTGTTTATTTTTATTCTCCGCATCCGTTGCATTTTTCTTCGAACGATGAAAGAAACTTAAATAAAATCCGAGAAGCAGCATCGCAAAGGCAAAGAAGTTAAAGGGAATGCTTTGTAGAAAAAGGGTATAGGGGTCCCCAGATGTACCGGCCTGATGAATGGACAGCTCAACAACCGAGGTCATGTAGCCTACAAATGCTGTCGCAACAGGTATAACAGCCACGAGTGGCGAGGCCGTCGTTTCAATAACAAAACCAATCTCCTGTTTTGTCATCGGAATTTTCTTGCGCATCGCCTTCATCACAGGTGCGATCGTCACAATACGAAAACTCGGTGTACTAAACGTTCCCACTGCAGACAACCATGACAAAATAAACGCTCCTCGCTTATTCTGTACTTTTTCTGTTGCTGCCTTCACAAAACCTTTAATTCCCCCTGACATGCGTACAAGGCCAATCATGGCGGAAAAAGCGTATAGGAAGATGATGATTTTTAAATTATTTTCATCTTGAAGCCCTTGAATGATGAACTGGACAGAAGTAAGCATTCCATTTAGCCAGTGAGGCTCTGCTAAATATCCGGCAACAATCACGGCAAATAGTAAGCTCGGAACCACCTGCTTTGTCCAAATTGCCGCAATAATTACGACAACGAAAGGAATAATTGATAACCAACCCATTGTGGCACCTCTTTCCGTTGATAGATCATTTTTTTAGCATGGATGAAGAAGGTGATTTGTATGCATAATGAATGCAGGAAAACCTGGGGATAAGTGTGAGTACTCAAGTAGGAGGTTGTCCACATGTGGATATATTTCACAAGATTGTAATGTAAATGGGGATAAATTAAGGCGTAAATAGCACGTAACTGTTACTTATGTTCAATTTTATTCATCGGTTGTGGATGGGGTTGTTTAGGAGGAGCTTTTGCACAGGCTTAATCAGGTTTTACTATCGAAATCAGATAAGTTAGAATAATTTTGAGTTAAGTTCGAATCCAGGAGAAAAGGGGGAGAATCAATACAAATTAGGGAGGAATCTTTATTATTTAGTCAGAATCCTGAAGAAGGTTTTCTGGAATTGTGTTAGATGGGAAGTCTGGCATCTGTGGACATATGAATGATTTACACTTATCCAGGAAGACAAAAATATAGCTGGAAGCAATCGATATTTGCATCGCTCTCCAGCCAGACTCTTAATGCTCATTAGGATAATCACAAAACTCGATGATCGTTCCTTCTGTATCTGCAGGATTTAAATAAATTAAGCGTCGACCATGTTTATTTGTCCTCCTGGTGTCCTCCATTACACGAATATTTTCATCTTTTAGCGAAGCAATAGCCTCATCAAGGTGATCAACCTGGTAAGCAACGTGGTGAACACCCTTTCCTTTTTGCTTAATAAAACGAGCAATGGGGGAAGTGGTGTTATTTGTAGGGCATAACAGCTCTGTTCGATTTCCGTCAATATCCATGATCGCAATCTCGCTTTCGACTCCCTGTGCTTCACTGCGGTAACGGTCAATCATCGTAGCCCCTAATATATTTTCATAAAAGTCGATGCTCTCCTGGAGCTGTCGGACAGCCACTCCAATATGGTCAAATTTTTTATTCATTCTGTTCTACTCTCCTCGTTCGTTTGCCACTTACATTTTATCACAATCAACCACACATTTAGTTTTAAAAGGTTTCAAGCAAAGATAAGCGGGATCAGGAATAATAACGAGTGGTTAGCTTAATTTAAATCTGCGCATTTTTAAATTTTTTAGTCGAAGTGAGACAAACTAAGGGCAAAGGAGGTTATCATATGGGAAAGAAAGCTAAAAACAAAAGTAAAGAAGATATAAATGCCTTGAAGAGAGAAAAAGGTGAAAAGAAAGAAAATGGGACAAATAGTCACCCCTAATTAAGAGGAGAGACTTTTTTAATAACAAAATTATGGTATCTGTCCCCGGTGCTTTACCATACCGGAGACAGATACCATTGCTTATATTAATATAGAAGGTTGAGGGGATGCTACCGTGGAAATGATCACCCTGTGGTGTTTGCACATATTGGGTTTGGTGCTTTTCATATTTGCGTTAAGAAAGCCACCGCGGAAAGATTGGTTGTTAATGTTCTTGATTAGCGCCTACTTTGCCATTATATTGGGCGTCATAGTCGTGGAGGAACATCTCCTTACATATCCCGTTTCGTTATTCAAACACTTCCAATCGAGTGTTCTGTTTGAATTTCTGTTATTCCCAGTTTTATGTACCTATTATTATCAAACGTCCTACTTTACTGGCGCATTCGGTATCATTTGGCAGGCCGTTGTATTTAGTGGTGTTTTGACGATCATTGAATTTTGCTTGGAAAGATACACAGATCTAATTAGATACCTACAGTGGGATTGGTATTATACCTTTACAAGTGTTTTCTTATTTATGGTCAGTGTTCGTTTTTTAATGTGGTTAATTAATTATAGAGTAAGGAGCATTGCAGAATAAGTAGCATTTAAACGTGATATAAAGTACCTTCTTCATCCACTTCGCGCGCCCCATAACGAATAACATTCATTACTTGGTCAAGTAAGAAAATCCATGGTTTCTCCAACTTTTTCAGGGTTTTTTGGTGTTGCCGCTCTCTCTTTTCATGTATTTATAATAAGATATCACCATTAATGTAATGAGGAAAATTTTTGACTTTGCTAATTCCAATTGAAACATTTGCTGTTCCTATTCGTAGTAACAGTAAATGAAGGATCTGGAAGGGAAGATTTTGTAGTGTATTTCTATGGAATCGAACCAATAGACATGATTAGGTTGGTTGTTCTCATTGCAGTGTTCGTAAGTGTATTTTTAATTCTCCATACGTTAGTGAGAAAATGGCTAGGTTTGAAAAAGAAGAATGGGTTTAACAATCATTTCATCAATGATACTCATAGACGAGGGGTATGGTTTATGAGTATCGTGTTTTTAGTTGTCTTCTTTTTCTTTAGAGCAGCGTACCCTTATCTTTCTCTCTTTTTTACTTGGGCACCATTTGTCTAAACGTTTGTTCTTTTAAGTTTTCGTGCATTTATGGTGTGGAAATACGCAGAGAATTCTAGATGCTACATCCTTACTTTAAGTGACCTTGGCCTTTTTATTATAAGCGTACTCTTGATTAATGAGTTTCTCTAGTTATTTATAGTAAGCGGCCTGAAGCAAAACCTGTCTTATACTTATTGAATTAAAGCTTGTAAAGGGAAGTGATTTGTATAGACACAAGAAAAAATAAAGAGAGTAAATGGGGCTGGGTAGCTGACCTTCTAATTTCTATTCCAGAACTCTTGGTCTATGTTATTAGAATGATCCTAAAAGGCCTTATTACTGTAATAAAATTCTGGAACTAATCACATCTTCTATTTTTTAAAGTATGACAACGTCGGTCTCTCTTCATAATAACTATGAAAGGAGGCTATAAAATGGGAAAAGATCGACAAGAGAAAAAGTTAAAGAAGTCAAACAGGGTTGAGTCTGACCGTGATCAAAGCTTGGATTATCCTGGGGCTACTCAAATGGAAAGTGCGGAACAAGCGCGTAAACGGAATAAGTAAACAGAGCTTTGTGGATAGGCTCGGTTGTCTTTAAATGACAGACAAGATGCGAAAAAATCTGTGGCAGGACCTACCTGCTACAGATTTTCGTATCTTATCTTCTAAAGCTTGTTTCTGTCTCCTTATCAGCCTGAAGTGGGTTTCTTTTACCTCTTACTACAAAATTGGCATGCCATGGCGCTGAAATGCAGCAACTTCTAAATCAGACATTCCTTGAACTTCAGCAAATGCCGAAATCTTGTCCGAAACTTTAGGTGCATACTGTGCTGGTGGAGCGGCGTGTCCCATTTGTCTTCTGCGACCGGCATTCTTACGTGCGAATGGCCCCCAAATCGCGAAAGTTAAGCCAGGGCTTTGAATATTTACGAAAAATGTATTTCCTTTTGTGGAGAAGGTAGGGCCAGCCAGTTCAGAGCCGTTGATTTTATTTTCCGAAAAGACGTAAGTTTCGCCCTCAGGTGTAACCCCAATGATGCGATCAACCCCGCCGCCATCTTCAGAAATCCATAAATCTCCCCATGGAGTGATACAGATATTATCGGGCATCTCTAAATCATTAGCTGACGTTGATTCATAAAAAAGTTCTAATGTATTGGTCGCTGGTATATAGCGGTAAACGCGTCCTAAATTTTTTTCACCTGCTGAAGTATCGTCAAACCAGAACACACCACTTTCAAAATAAGCACCTTCTAAGCGGCTGAAAGAAATACATCCTTTACGACCTGCCTCAAGGGTAGGTTTTTCCGGATCAACATCCTTCCAAACGATTCCGAGTTTTTGTCCGGTATAAAAATCGCTTGTACTAGCTGCGCTCATTTCTTCCATAGCTGCGGCTTGCAATGTACCCCCTTTTTGAAGGGCGCCAATCTTTTGACTGCGATCATTTGGAAGAAACCGATAAAGATAGCTTGGACCGCCATCTTCTGTCAGGTAAACAATCCCTGTAACAGGATCTATGGCCGTTGCTTCGTGTGAAAAAGCACCCATCTCCCTGATTGGAGTTTTTGAGGTCTTATTTTCTGGATCATGAGGGTCGACTTCAAAAACATAGCCATGACCTTCCTCAAGCGTCTCTTCACAGGTTAACCAAGTTCCCCAGGGTGTCGTCCCTCCAGCACAATTTCGAATCGTCCCTGAAGACGAGACGTACTCACTGCTTACTTTGCGATTGGCTCCTACAACTAAAGCTGTAGTTCCACCAGTGTTATCTTTGTGATATGGATTTTTACCAATGACAGGATACTTTGGATTGCCGCTCAATTCATGATTACGTACTAAAACAGTTGAATTGTGCGGCCCATCGAATGCTGCCATACCATCAAAGTTCTCCGGTATAGGACGGCCATCTGAAAGTTTACCGCCTTCCTCTGAGATAATGCGATATTGGAATCCCCGTGGGAGATCGAGGATTCCACCAGGGTCTTTTACTAAAGGCCCATAGCCACTTAACGATTTGGACTTCTTTGGTGAGGCTAGTGCACTATTTCCACCGAGGGAAAGAATTCCTGATGTACCTAGTGCCATGGCTGCCGTGCTCATTCCGCTTACTTTTAGAAAATCACGCCTGTTCATATTAGATTTGTCGCTCATTAAAAGATGCCTCCTTTGATAATGTTGAGGTGAATCTATTAATAAGCTAGCAAATTTGTTTTAACTAGATGTTTGATTATTGTGAAATTATTGTTAATAAGTTGAATCATCTGAAAGTAGACTTAAAGTTAAAATATGTATGGTTAGGGATTTGGGGGAAGATATGGAGGATTCAAGGTCACTCGCATCGTTTCGATTTGAAATGGTTTGACATGCCTCACCCTGCTATGGGGGAGAGGACTGTCAAATTGAAGTTATCCTTATTTCACTTGTAATTCATCTGCGATATTTTGAACGTTCTTTATCGCTTCAGTGATATTATTCGCTTGAACGGTGATTTTACTGTTATCTGGGTATTGCTTGGCATTGTGGTCGTAAAGAGGGTCATAATAATACTCCAGCAGCAATTGAACCGCTGAATAAAATTCTCCATTTTCTAAATGGCTTTCAATCTCATTGGCAATCGGCGTGTGGATTCTTTTTTTGATGATCCGAAAGGCTTCGATACATTCCTCTTGATGATTCCAAGGTTGATAGTCTTCTAAGATGTTCATAATCCTCTCATTTATAGGTAAGTCGATAAATAGTTGTGTTCCTTGTTCCTTTTTATTAAATAGAAAATCAGGGAGAACTGCTTTTCCAATGCGTTTGCTTTCCCCCTCTAACAAGACATATGGCGATTGTTGGTAACGCAATAGATCTTGCACGAGAAGTGATTCAAATTTCTTCTGGTTATTTGGCTCGAGTCCGATTTGGCCAAAGATGGATCCCCTGTGATTCGCCATTTTTTCTAGATTAAGAACGGGATATCCTTCTTTCTGCAGATGACGTAAAATGGTGGTTTTTCCGGATCCTGTATATCCGTTGAGAGCGTAAACTCTTGGTTCGAATTCCAGCTGTTCCAGTGTATGAACGACCCATTGCCGATAACTTCTGATCCCACCTTCTAAGCGATAAACGTGAATTCCCATTAAATCAAGGACAGTAGCAGCAGTATTACTACGCATCCCGCCCCGCCAACAAAAAACAGCTTTCCGTGTATCAATTTGATTGAATTTCTTGATAAACTGTGGGAGCTTAGCTGAAAAAATTTCAAGTCCCCGCTCCCTTGCAGCTTGTGAGCTCACTTGTTTATAAAGGGTACCAACTTCGGCTCTTTCCTCATTATTAAATACAGGTATATTTAAGCTGCCGGGAATCGTAGCATCGTTATATTCGGACGGGGAGCGGACATCGACAAAGGTAATCTCCTCACTATTTTGTAAAGTGAGTAATTTATTTAGCGTGATATCTTGATACATTTTTTAATCCGCCTTTCGCAAAACCTTAGTTAATATTAAGGTAACGGCACATAGTAAATCGAACATCAACACAGGTTTGGTTATACTACTATGAAAAAGACCCCTCACTGCCAAACAAAGCACTTGAGGGGGTATGTTTAATAATCAACCAAAAGATATATCTGGTGAGTTATGGTAGAGATTCTGTGGGCGTCACGTCTTGAGATGTCTACTAAAATAGAGACAGAATAGGAGATTAATAGTGACGCTCAAAACCCCTTTATTATGCTATTATATCATAGAATCTCTCACTAATTGAATATCGGGGGTTGAAGAGCGAGCCCTTGATGGAGACACATTTGTAAAACCTTCTTATATGAGCTCATCTTGGGATAGAAATAGCCTTTACTACGAAGTAAGAAATGATACTCAAACTGGAAGTGCTTCAGGAAGATCTCTTAGTAGCGATACTTCTTGTAAAGAGGTTTAGTTTGGAATATCGGTACATCTTCGTTTCCTAGTGCTATTCAACTTTAACGTATTCTAACTATATAGATGGAGGAAATTACCCATTTCTTTAATCCGATGGTTTAGCTGCCAGTAATAATATTGGTTACAGTATTATATCTGATGTGTATACTTACGGTACACCCTGAGGAAACAGGTAAAAAGACTATAGGACCAAGGGTAAAATCTTCATTCCGGGTTGTTCCGCAAACGGTTCATATAATGGGTTGATTTCTTGCAAAAGTTATGGAAAATAAGGGCAGGATTGTTGAAGACTCAGTTTCGGGAATAAAGAATGAAAAGCTCAATTTCTGCTAGGTTCCCTATCAACAATGTTGTTCCATAATTAGGAATGGTAGTATAATTGAACCACCCCAATATGTAAAGGAGTATCGCTTTGAAAATTTCAAATATAAAGGTCAAAAATTATAGAAACCTTAGAAACGTTAAGATTGATACTAATAATGTTGTTGTCTTTATAGGAGATAATAATAGTGGAAAAAGTAATCTTCTCAGGGCTATAACCCTTCCTTTTATTAATCATGAAATTGGAGCATTTAATAAGAATTTGGGTTGGCAGGATCTTAATAATGATGCAAGACAAGAGTATTACTCATTTATAGAAAGTAACTTAGACAAAATCAGAGGCGACGAGTGTGAACTAGATGATTTTCGTAGTTACATACCTTCAGTAAGTGTGGAAGTATCATTCACTCCTCAAGCTTTATCGGAGGAGTATTATGTTCGTAATTGGACTAATAACTTAGAAGCGAATCCCCTGCCTTTTCTATTAGATATGAATTCAAAGTTGAAGAACCTCAAGATCTACTTAATCATATCTCAGGCGTATTACAGGATGTAGATTCTATAGAAAATTTAAAGATGAATTTACTACCAATTGAGTTCTATAAATACCAAATAATTATCCCTACAACAAATGAAAAGGTTTCATTTACAGAACTTTCTTATTTCAAATACAATTCTTTAGCTGCTGAAAGAGATGATTTCTCAAATAAAGCTTCTCAGTTGGGATCTAAATCATTAGTATCTCTTTTGCATAGTAAGATGGACTCTGATGATAAAAAGAAAGTAGAACAATCATATGAGACTTTCTTCAGCGATTTAAAGGACATTAGTAGTTTAGAAGAAGTATTTAACTGGCAGGAAACATCGGGATTAGAGAACGCTAGAGATTTCTTCGAACAGATTACTTTACTTCCGAATATCCCTACAATGAACTCTTTATTAAATAACGTTCGCTTGGGATATGGAGATGAATACTTAAATGCTCAAGGGCTAGGTTATCGAAACTTGATATATTTATTTGTTATGTTGAACTCATTAAGTATAGAGAGTGATGTGGCTTTAAACATCTTAACAATAGAAGAGCCAGAGGCTCATCTAAGTGTAAGCAATGAACACCTTTTAGCTAGCTTTATCAATACAACAATGAATAACAACAATCAACTGCAGCTTTTTATTTCAACACACAGCCCAGAATTTCTTAATAAGCTAGAATTAAAGAATGTGACTATAGTATCAGAAGGGAAAACTTATGCTTTAAAGAAACAACTGGAAGAGGATCAGTTAGATTACTTGGCGAAAAAACCAAACTTAGATTTTCTTAAGTTCCTATATTCAAGAAGATGCATTTTAGTAGAAGGCCCCACAGAAGAAATGCTTATCAAATCATATTTAAGTACACAAACCGACCAGTTGCATGACATTGAAGTGATTTCTTTACATAAGGGTTTCAGAGACATGATAGATATATGGCTTAAAGTGAATGAAGGGTCCAATCACAGAATTGGTATAATCAGAGACTATGACAACCAGCCAAAAGCTCAACAGCATCATGAAGAATATAATCATTATTCCAATGTTTGTGTTGCAACTACCCAAGAATACACACTAGAACCTGAATTCGTAAAAACAGGTGATAATTTCGATAAATTGAAAGCATACTTCTCTACTGAACATTCTTGGAAAGAAATTGATACGGAAGAACAGCTATCTGAGAAGTGGAAAAAGGCAAAAACGGATACAATGCTACGCTTTTGCAGAGATATAGGTACTGATGCATTAAACGACGTTGAAATGCCACCTCATATAAGCAATGTAATTCATTTCTTGAAAACAGGTGATAAAATATGAATATTGTAGTCGCTGGTGCTGGCGCAGGGAAAACAACCTCGATGGCTGAAGTCGTAATTTCAAGGCTTAAAGAGGTTGCAAATGGTAAATTCATATACGTCATTAGCTACACTAATTCTGCAAGAGATAGAATTAGAGAAAAAATAAGGGAGAATGAGGGGAGTATTCCTAGACAAGTAAAAGTTGAGACTATTCATTCTTTCTTGTTACGAGAAGTTATTTACCCTTTTAATCATTTAATTTACGGCGACTTTTATAAATCTGCCTCGCAAATGCCTCTCCCCACGAAACATGCATTTAAAGCATCAAAGAAAAAGGAGTTAAGGGAGAAAAATCTAATACACGTAGAAGACGTAACAAAGACTGCTAGATACCTTTTATGTGGAAAAAGCAATGATACCAAAAAGATTAAATTTAGGCGTGATAATGCTTTGAAAATGTTATCCGGATACTTGGATTCAATATTTGTGGACGAATCACAAGATATGGACAATGAGTTTTCCAAGGTATTGTCTATGCTAAATCATAATAATATTAGTGTTAATCTAATAGGTGATCCTAAACAAGACCTGAGAAATAGAGGTGCTTTTAGGCAAATTATATCTGGGGAGATACCTGTCAAATACAAGCCAGAAAACCATCGCTGTCCCATTATACATGTTGATTTTTCAAATAGATTTATAGCATCAGAAGAACATCAAATTTCGACAAAAGAAGATGGTACTTTAAAATACTTAGTGGAGTCCAGCTGTGATATTCAAAAAGAAATTGAAAGTGATATATATGATTTAGCTTATATTTATCAAAAAAATGCTCGATTTAAAACTCATAAAGAAGATAAAACAAAAATAGAAAGTCAATTATTTTACGAATTGAAAATACTCACACGTAAGTCGTCTTCTATGAAGGAAAAGAACATAGACCAACAGGCATATATACTTTTAAGGAAGACGATTAATACAATTAAAGACAGAAAAAGCACTAGAACAATTTTTAATGGACTTGAAAATGATCTTTCAATAATTATGGATTACAAAGATAAGGGGAAAATTGGTTCTGCTGTAGATGAATACAGAAGGGTTCTATCAGATGAACCTGGTGTGTTAGTAAATTCAATTGACGGGATCAAAGGTTTAGAAGGAGATAATTGTTTATTCATTGTTTCTACTCAGCTTGCACCATACTTATTTAAGGAAGTTGTTGACCAAAATAAAATGATGAACTATTTATATGTAGGGCTTACAAGGTCGAAAAGCGATCTAACTATAATGGTTACAAAAGAAGTTGAAAAAGAATATGGATATCAATACATTCGTCACCAATTTAAGGAGCTAGGTATAGAAGAGTTAAGACCACTCGAAAGAAAGTGATCAACAGTTATTAAAAATATTATAGCAAAGTTGAATTATAAAGATATTTACCGCCTGCCAAGGTAACGGTAGAACGTAGCCCTGCTTACTTCTGTAGCACCCAATATCTCCTGAATACTGTATTCTTTACTATCATACATCCTAAAGGCCATATCCAATTTGGATTGGTCTTTTTTCGGTCGCCCGCCTTTTCGCCCCCGAGCTCTTGCAGCATCCAATCCGGATTTCGTTCGTTCAGATATAATGTCACGTTCAAACTGAGCCAAACCACTAAAGATCGTAAAGACGAGTTTCCCCATCGCTGTTGTCGTATCAATATTCTCATTTATAGAAACAAAGTTAATGCCTTTATCCTGGAAGTCATTAATTAGATCCACCAAGTGTTTTGTGCTACGACCAATTGTAACCGTCAAGTGATTTTGAACACTTTTTGATCATTAATTCTGAACAGTTTCTGACTGAAATAATGACTTTCGATATTTAATTCGGTGACTTGGCCCATCGAAATGAAGAACTTCAGAACGGTGAAGAAGACGATCCAAGATGGCTGTCGTAATTCCTTGATCACCAAGGAGCTCTCCCCATTCCTCCGGTCCTTTATTTGAGGTCAGGATAATTGAACTTTGCTCATACAGATGATTTACTAAATGGAAAAATAGATTCGCTTCGTTTTGATCCATCGCCATATACATCAAGTCATCAATGATGACCAAATCAGCGTTTCTTATTCGCTTTAACTGCACTTGTGATTTGCGAAGATATTCTTCACTTTTCAATAAAGGTACCAGCTCTCCGATCGACACAAAAGAGACGCGAAGACCGTTATAAATGGCTTCTAATCCAAGTCCGATGGCGATGTGTGTTTTACCTACACCTGGCGGTCCCAGAAAGATTAAATTATATGATTCTTCCAACCAAGTAAGCTCTTTTAGCTGTTTGATCTGTCTTTCACTTAACGACGAGATCTCCTCGATATCAAACTCCTCAAGAGTCTTTTGATACGGGAATTTCGCCCACTTCAAGTGTTTATCAATCATTTTCTCTTGTCTTCTTTTCTCCTCATATGTGAGGAGTTCCCTCAGGAACTCTTGATAAGTCCAAGAATGAGCTTCGGCCTTCCGGAGAAAGGTCGGAAGCTCTTTGGACATTTCGGACAGTCTTAAGTGATTAAGCTGATCCTGCAAGTTTTTAACCGAATACTCCATCTCAGGCACCCCCTAAGATATCCAGATAACTATCCAAATCTCTTAACCTTGCTTTCTCTTTAAAATGGGCAGGGGGTGGAGACATATCCGGTATTTGTGATGGTACGCTATTCGTATCCATGATCTGAACTCTATGCAAGTGCTCGGCTACGTCATAAAAGTCATTGGCACTCCATAGCTCCTGGTCAATACATTGCTCCAGGGCTGGATGGATGAACGCAGGAAAACATTTGATGGTTTTTTGTATAATTTGCAGCTGATCCCTGACATACCTGGGATAGCGTTTCGATATTTCTTCAAGAAAGAGATTAATCTTACTTTCCTCTTGAAATGGCTCTTTGACAGTGTCTTTATAGGCGTTAATTCCTCTTGTTCGATCTCTGGTGTGATGCTTATTCTTAATCAGTTGCCCTTTCCCTTTGGAAAGGGCGTGAATAGCTATCGGAGTATCTCCCCGTGTCTTTTCAATGATCAACTCGTTCTGGTCGATTCGTATGTAGACCTTGTTATCCCCATGAGGCTGATAAGTTCCCAAAGGGACGGAATAACGATTAGAGAGATACTTTACGATATTGTTCTTATGGACCGTTCTTGTTATACTTGAACCACGGTTACTCTCGAAAGAGAGTAGGGTAGAGACTTTTCGTAAGTGTGGCTTTTCCAGGGCAAACACTTCGACAGGTCTCTTTTTTGTTGTATTGTGAACTTGATAGTTTCCTTTCTTTTCAAGCCACCTCATGCATTGTTCATTCCAGGAGCTAATATTATGGAAGAGGCGGTGCTTCGCAAAATTCCTTTTAAGGAACTTGACCACATTTTCAACTTTACCCTTTGATTCTGGATCAGCAGCTTTACATAGATAAACGGAAAATCCTCTTTGCTGTTTGTACGCTTGGAACTCTTCTGTAAAGATAATATCTCCACCATTTTCGCTTACGGTCATTAACTTATCCTGGTCATAAACGATCTCTTCTGTTCTTCCTCCATAAAACTCAAAGGCGTTCTCATGAGAACGCAACACATCACGTGTAGTAAAAGGATGTTCCTGCCATTCCGCATACTTATATCGCGAATGAGAGAGGACAAAGGCAATGACATAAACTTTTCCCCCTTTCCCTTCAGCCTTTTCAACTTTCGCTTCTCCAAAGTCCACCTGCAATTGGTGACCGGGGGTAATTCCTCTATTTCTTCGTACGTTCGATACGTCAACGTTTTTGGTATGTGATACTTATCTCTCAATTCCCTCACATACGTTCGGACGGTGCTTTCCCCTACGTCTGAAAAAGAACATCGTTCTTCCAGCCAGTATGAAATTTGAGAGGCTGATAAATCCGGGTGTTCTTTCAACCATGAAAGAATTTGTTTCTGGTAAGGATCCAGTTTTCTTGATCTGGTTTTCAAAATCTCCACCCACTCCAATGCTTCTTCAAAGTCTTTATCTAGGTATTCATAAACTGTCGTTCTAGATAGGTTACATTTCCGGGCAATGGCTGCCACTCTAAATCCTTGCTTTTTTAATTGATGCACTTCCACAATGGTTTCTAATTTGTTCACCTTCCTGATCCTCCACTTCATCCGTTAACATTCATACCTATTTATTTTAACGGATGGGAGGTGATTGGGGATCAAAAAGTGTTCAAATTTATCAATCAAAATCTGTCTAGTTTAGTCTAGCAGTTACACCAATTCGATCAAGCTTATAAACTACCACTGTATCTCCTTCACGGAGATACTTCATCATTTCAGTGAATGCGGGCCGATCTTTTTTCGTTCCCGTAATTTTTTCTGAATAAATATTTTTTCCTTCCACACCGTATTTCTTTAACGCATCAAATTGCATATGTAAATTTTGATCTTTTGTACTGACCCGGGCATATCCAAATAACATATTTTTGTAACTCTGTGAATTTCAGTGATAAATGACGCATTAATTTGAGAGCTATTTGTCATAAGAAGGTTATCCCTAAACGAATTTGGTTGTTATATAAAAACACCATACGAATTTTTCGTACGGTGTTAAAAGATTTTTTTATGATTAGACGTTCAACACAGTGTTTCTATCTTTTGCAATCGCTATTTAATAAGTGAAGAGCTCTTATTAGCTGATATTAAGCAATTACTTTAGTTGCGGTACAAAATAAATCTAAAATCCCCCACCGCCCATTGGAGGACCACCCCTCCGAGACTTCTCTTTTTCAATGGCCCTTTCAACTTCTTTTTCTTGCTCTGTCTTCTCACGATAAGGGGTGTGGAATTTCCTTTTTTGTTTTCGTTTATCAAGGTAAACCATGAAAATTATAAATAAAACTAAAAACAATCCCCATAAAATGTTAGAAAGCAATGTGTACTCACCTTTCAATAATTGCTAAATCAAGCTATTAGCGAATGGCGCCCGTTTAAGTAAGATAAGCTTTTAGTGTCAAGAGTAGTCACGATCTTGAAATCGCTTAGAATTACTACGAGAAGACGGGATACCAAGCAAGACACGTAGAACCCCTATAAGAATAAAGGTGATCATTATTCCTAAAGCAATTCCCATAAAATTATGACCTCCCACTTATGCCTTTTAGTGTACTATCTTGAAGTTTTTTGTTCACAAAATTTTCTTTAAGTTAATAACAATTATTTCAAATATCCATAACTTTCACAAGGAGTTACTCCATTATATGGTCCTATACATAAAGAATGAGCACAATTCATTATTTCAGAATGGCGCCCCTTATACAGAAGACTTGATTTCAAGTTATCTTCCACCGTGGCTCCCTATAAGGGAAGAATAGGATCGCACAATTTCAGTTATTTGTGAAATTCAAAAAAAGACCCGACATCATTCTTAACTGCTTTTTGGAAAACTTCCCAAGCAATGATAAGATCTTGAAAGGCCAGACCTACACAACCAAATATCGTCGTTTGGTTGGAATCAGCCCTTCCACATCTTTGACTACCTAGTACCTCTCCTAATTCATAGACATTAAAAATCGACTCCTTAAGTTTCTTATCTTGAAGTACCCCCATTCTGTGGCCTAGTTCAACATCATCACAAACAATGACTGATTGTCCTAAAACATTTGGACTGACTTCAAACTTTCCTGGTTGGTCAGCACCGAGAGTAGTAATGTGTGTGCCTTCTTTTATCATCTCCGGATAAATAAAGGGAACTTTTGACCAGGTAGCCGTAATAATTATATCAGCATCCATCAAAGCCTCTTCTAATCTTTCACATATAATAAAAGAGGTTTTCAATTCCTTACTCATTTCATCAACAAATTTGATTGAATTCTGACTGTTTGTATCAAATACGTAGACTCTTGATATTGAACGAAAGTAAGATAAGGATTTCAATTGTGTTCTTCCTTGTACTCCACTACCTACAATTGCAACGTTCTTCGCTTCTTTTCTTGATAAAGTATGAGTGCCAAGAGCGCCAGCTAAACCTGTTCGAACTGCTGTCAAATAAGAAGAATCCATAATAGCTAACAATTCTCCTGTTTCTATATCATGTAGTTGGATAATTCCTTTTATGGCCTTAGAATCGTCTGGAAACTTAGCATGAGTTTTAACAGTGTAAGCTGGGGTCAAGTCAGGAAAATGCGGATTTACAACGTTAAGATTTAAAAAGGGAAAAGAACCTAAATCCTCTGTGTATTAACTGAGAATTTAGGTTCTTAATCTTCAACAATCGCGCCCCTTTTCATGAATACTTGATTTCGAGATATTATTAATAACGATCTTCCGATTTTGCCCCCTTTACCAGAAGACTTGGATTCGAGATAATTAAAAGACAATAAATTATCTGTTTTACCTTCCACTAAAATACGTTTCAAAATGTGTATGTTAAAATAGGAAAATAATCCACTATAAGTATAGAAAGGCGTGTATTCGATGGAATTAATAATCCTAGGAGGAATCATAGGTGCCATTTCAATTAGTGTAATTAAATTCGCAATTAAAGGAAAACCTTCGGATTCCAAAAGACGAGAGTACACTCCCACAAGTGATGTATATAGTGGAAAGAATAGAGATTATAGCAGTCATGCACCTGTAGAAACTCATAGAAAAGCTCCTTATGAAGAAGTGGACAAAACAGAATAAACTAAGAATTGATCATTGAAACATTAAAAATGGTGCCACCTTTTCCATTGTAACTCAACTCCTGTTCATCTTTTCTTCTATAATTATAATTGAAACTGTAATATAATATCCCGCAGAAATTATATTTACCTCTTACTTCGTCGCGCTATAATGAAATACACGCCAACCAATAAAACGACCGTAACAGCCAAATAGATATATACAGAATGATTATTTGTATTTGTTAAATCAACAGAAACTTCCTCTTTCGGTGCCTCTCCTTCACCTAGAGCATGAATATCCTCATCTGCTTCCGACAATAGTGCTGTTCTGGAACAGAGGCTGACATGAAGCCCGCCATCCCTTTCATTGGCATAGACGATATAATCCTTATTTAAACTAAATTCATATCCGCAGCTTGCTGAACTTCTTTCCGTATGTACGACAACCTCTGATTTATCCATTCCCTTCCATGTCTCTTCCACTTCTAAAACAACTGCAATTGGATCAGTAGATGATTGAATAAGATTATTTTTGTTCTTATCCATTATCTTCACCACTTTTCCAGAGAAAACCGCCATACTCTCCTCAAGTTCTTCTTCTGGTGTACCGGGTAACACGCATGAACAAGCATAACTGTTAGTTGGTAAAAAAGTTAGAATAAAGCTCGATGTTATCATAAACAAACCAGCATACCTGAAAATTTTCTTGTTTACTTTGGACAAAATCAATCCCTCCCCATACTAATTTGACGATATCTCACTTAAGAAGTTACAAAAAGCCTAATTTCTCCGTATTAGAATTGAGAAATTAGGCTTCTTTCATTACTGCATTAATTAGCCCGATTCAGAAGGACTCACTATTCCGTTAGCGCGCCCCATTAATTGAATACTTGGATTCAAGATAATTTAAAGGAAAACCCATATAGATAAGCAAAACATAGTGAAGTGATCTTGTTTGTTCCAATATGCAGATAATAAATTCATTTACTTGCCACATAGGTAAGCCACATTCCAATTATAGAATGCCTTTTTGCAATTTGTTATCTCATTAAAAAAATTCTGGAATGGGTGTCCTAGAAGCCTGATCCACCGCCAAATGTATTTCTATTTGCTTCCGCGTATGCCCGACTTTTAGCCTCTGCTTGGTTTAGGGAATCTGGTTTTCTTCTGTCTAACCGATAATCTCTGTTGTTCTTTTTGCTTTTGAAGAATATTTTTTTGAAAATAATTCCAATTAAACCAGGTAAAAACAACACAAAGAGAATTCCAAATAGTGTTAAGACTGCGCTTAGTATAAGCAATCACTCCCTCCGTTTGGATTAGTAAGAAGTTGAAACCACCTTCATATTAACACTGGACCTTAAAAGTAAAACGGATGCGTTATTCGATACACGCGCCCCCCTACAAGGGAAGATAATGGAGTAGAGCCAATTGCCTTATTTAGATTGTATTAATTTTAACACAAATTGGAGTCTTACTTTAAAAATCCTTATTCAAGAATATGCCCCTTTTCTGAAAGAAAGAGCGCAAGTCTTATTCAAGATTTGCTCCCTTAAACAGAAGACTTGATTTCAAGATAATCTAAAAAGACCATGATACAGACCTTCCACTATTGCCCCTTTATGCAGAAAGCCCAGTTTAAAGATAAATGAAACAGTGTGTTAGTTCGTATAAAGCTGTTTTGGTTAGGATATATTAATTCGATGAGTGTCAGAATCAGACACTTATGAGTAGTCTCGATCATTGTAAAGATCGGATCTCCTACGTGAGGATGAAATTCCGAGTAGAACACGAACTACTCCAATGAGAACAAAAATAATAACTAACCCTAATGCAGCTCCAATTTAAATACCACCTTTTATTGATGTTTCTACCCTTGTATTTCTCATCAGTATCAATTCAACATTACGTCGTTAGATTGAAGAATTGAATTTACATACTCTAAGCCGAAAGAAAGAGCTAAGCATTACATGCTGTCTAAACTTGATTACTTACTCATTTAAAAGATTCCGCAATTTGAATTAGTTCTTCTTTGGAAATTTCCGCTTCTTTACTTGTACTAGCCGTAGATAAATTGTAAACTACACCTTCATCCTTCCAAACTAACCGCTTAACTTTTGTTTTTTTATCATTCACTTCACTTTCAGCATAGTCACCATCAATGGCACCTACTTTCACTTCTTCCGTCTCCATGTCCAGATTAATGGACTCCCCGTTAAAAGTCATCAACTCTACAGAATTATTTTCACCAATAAAGTTAAAGTTAAATACTTTCTCCTCGTCCATAGTTGGAGTAGGTGAAAAAGAGGCATCTTCAACTTCAAAAGGAAATTCTGTTGGGAGCATGGGCTGATAAGACTTTTCCTCCAATTGTGTACGAAGATTTTCACCATCGTAGGATATTTGTCCGCTGGCATTACCATTTGTACACCCGCTTAAAATAAAAAAAGCTGCTATAATGGACAACAATAACACTCTCATTTCTGTTCCTCCTTAAAAAATTCCAATAATACATGTACGCATCATTACACCAAAAAGTTTCAAGCTAATCAGTAAGTAAATTTGAATTCTAAAAAACATAATAGTGCTTTATAAAATTCACATTTATCTCGAATTCAAGTCTTCAAGATAATGGCCGATTGTTGAAAGAGAAAGATGAAACACTTATCTAATAATTTTATAATCTTATCAGTAGGGTTTACTCTATTGATAATCTTTTGCATGACGATTATTACAGTGTTTTGACTGTCTCATATACATGTACCAAAATGGCTTAACGTTGTAAATCCGCATTTTCCTGACTTGACCCCAAGCTGGAATTGATTCTAACAACCCTGGGAACAGAACCATTGAACTAGTATTCTTTCTTGGAAGGTTTGATTGTGCACGTTGCCCCTTAATTTTAGTAGCATGTGAATATTTTATAAACCCTTCCTTAAGATCATTAATATGGTGTTTTGGGATGATTAACTGTCTAATGTCAAGATCACTTAAAAGTAAAGTCATGACTTCTCCTCTCTATAATTACTTAAAACCTACATTGACCACTCATTTATCCATTGGTTCGGCAAAGTCAATCCTGCTTGTTTGAGAGCAACAAAATATTGACCTTGATGTACCCCTTCATGTTGAACTGTAGTATTTAAAAACTCTAAGATAGTTAAATTTTCGCCTCCCATTCGAATTACTTCCCGATTAGTGTTCGAAAACTCTCCTGCTAATTCATTTGTACTTCTTTCTAACTGATCTTTAATGTCTATATCTTTCGAAGGAAGAACTCCAGGGAACGATACAGTACCCTTTCTTAATCCCTCTGTATATGTATCACGTACTCGAATTAAATGAATAAATAACTTTCTTAATGTACCTAATTCCGTTATTAACTGTTTATCCCATTGATTTTCAGGAATTTCTATTGCTAATCTGTTCGTCATATTAGCTGCATATACAAAGCCAATTGCATTCATTTGTCTATAACCTCTTTTCTACGTTGGTTCTTAGTAAGAAGATATTCGAGATTCTCAATCATCTTCTAAATAACTGCCCTTTAACTTAATACCAATTATTTCAAAATCACATCTTTTTCACAATACTTTATTCCAGATAATGGCCCTTTTCCGAAATAGTGTTTTATTAGTGTTTGTAAAAGTAAACCTTTTCGAACAGTTTAGTTTTACATCTACTAGTGATCTATTAACGTTCGAAAATAACCGAAAATCATTTTGTGAACGTCCGCGGTTTAGTCTATACATTTACGAACGATTTGATGTATAATTAAGAATATAAAAATAACTCTTATAGAAAGGTGCATCCTAGAATATGGAAAGTAGACGAATGGGGTACTTAAGGGTAAGTAGCAAAGACCAAAATGAAGAACGACAAATGGCGGCTATGAAAGAACATGGAATTAACGAACGGGATATTTTCATCGATAAAGTTAGTGGCAAAGATTTTAAACGCGAAAACTATCAACTCCTCAAACGTGTTCTTCGTCCAGGTGATATTTTATACATTCATGCGCTTGACCGTTTCGGAAGAAACAAAAACGAAATTGTCGAAGAGTGGAATGATATCACAAAAAATATTCAGGCAGATATAGTTGTCTTGGACATGCCCTTGTTAGACACCACCCAATACAAAGACAGCATGGGGACCTTTATTGCTGACCTCGTCTTACAAATTCTATCTTGGATGGCGCAAGAAGAAAGAGATCGCATTCGAAAACGGCAACGGGAAGGTATTGATGCCGCATTAAAACAAGGGAAAGCCCTTGGAAGACCGAAAGCTAATATAACAGAAGTCTTCCGAGAAACCTATGTGGAATGGAAAGAAGGAAAAATCACGGCCACTCGGGCTATGCAGAAAGCCCAGGTTAAGAAAACGACCTTTTATAAGCTTGTGAAACAGATGGAGGAGAATCCGACATAATCCTACCTATTTATACCTGAAGTATAAGAAAGGGGAAAAAACATGTCGCCTCATAATAATTCCGTCCTGACCTCTTACACTGAAGAACAAAGAGCCAAAGCCATGGAAAGGTTCCGTCTTATTCGCCCTTACTTAGAAGGCGAAACGTCTTTATCGACTATTGCTTTAGACACTTCTGTTTCATTACGTACTTTGCAAAGGTGGGCCCAATATTATCGCAAAGGGGGATTGCAAGCACTGGTGACCAAGGAACGCTTCGATCGAGGCAGCCGAAAATATCACCTGAAATCGTTAAAGTGATTGAAGGGCTTGCTTTAAAAAAAGCACCTCCCAGTATGGCTTCCATCCATCGAAAAGTTGAAAGGATTGCGATGGAGCATGGATGGACGGTTCCGAGCTATGGAACTGTCTACGATATTATCGAATCCCTTCCTTCTTCGTTAAAAACATTAGGGAATGAAGGATCAGTTATATACAAGGAAAACTTTGATTTAATTCATCGACGAGAAGCCCAACAGCCCAATGAGATATGGCAAGCCGATCATACCTTATTGGATATTTGGATTTGGAATGAAAAAGAAAAACCAGCTCGCCCTTGGCTAACCATTATTATGGATGACTATAGCCGTGCCGTAGCTGGTTACTTTTTAAGTTTTGATGCTCCTTCGGCTATTCAAACGTCTCTCGCATTACATCAAGCCATTTGGTCAAAGGAAGACAGCCGATGGAGGGTTTGTGGTATTCCGAGTATTTTCTATACGGATCATGGCAGTGATTTTACTTCGGACCATCTGGAACAGGTTGGTGCTGATCTACGTATGCAACTTATTTTCTCCACTGTTGGGGTCCCTAGAGGACGAGGGAAGATTGAGCGTTTTTTCCAAACCATCAACCAGTTATTTTTACAGGAGCAACCCGGTTACATCTCCCATTCACGACCTTCACTATCTCCATCTATGACTTTACCCGAACTTGATCGTCAGTTACGAGAATTTCTGATTGAAACGTATCATTTTCGTGTTCATGGAACAACTGGTTTCCCACCTGTGACACGCTGGGAATCCGAAGGTTTCCTTCCTCAACTCCCAAATTCTCTCGAGGATTTGGATTTACTATTATTGAATGTTGCTACATCTCGCCGTATCCATCCGGATGGCATACGATTTCAAGGTTTTCGCTATGAATCAACGACATTAGCTCCTTATATCGGAGAAGATGTGACCATTCGATATAACCCTCGTGATTTAGCTGAAATAAGGGTCTTTTTTCATCGCCAGTTTTTATGCCGGGCAATTTGTCCGGAACTAGCTGGGTATGAAGTGGATATCAAAGATATTATAGCTGCACGAAGTCATCGGAAAAGAAATGCCACCCGTCAAATCAAGACACGTAATGCGGTTTTTGAAGAGTTGGTACAAGATTCCCATAAAAGGTCCAAAACAACAGAAGCTGACGAAACTCCGAAATCATCTAACACAAAATTAAAGAGGTATAAGTATGAGTGATCAGTCAACCTTTTTAGAAACGAAGGAATATCGCCGTTTTGTGGAATTTTGTGAAGCTTGCCGGAAGTACCAATATATTGGTGTATGTTATGGGGAGGCTGGTGTCGGCAAGACAATGGCTGCAAAGCACCTCACCCGGTGGGACCTATTATCGCCATGGCTTGATCTTCCAAGAATAGAAGATGATCAACAAGTCCCATTAGAAGTCCTCGATGAACATACTCTGTATTATACAGCTCCTGTTGTTAAACCGGCTCAGATTGGAAGGGATTTATCTGTCTTGAATCTTCGCTTAGCCATGCTGCATGAAAAAGCGCATTATCAAAAAGATGGCATACAGAGACGAATCCCAGATTTTTATGGCAGTACCGAACTTGTACTCGTTGACGAAGCTGATCGTCTTAAATTAGTAGGGTTGGAATTAATCCGAGACATGTACGATCAACATCCAATGGGGGTCGTACTTATTGGTATGCCTGGTTTTGAGCGCCAACTAATGCGCTATCCGCAGTTATATTCCCGTATTGGCTTTGCGCATGAATATAGAACGTTAAAAAGAGATGAAATGACCTTCATATTAAAAAATAAATGGAAGGAACTCAGTCTGAACATTAACCTTGAAGATTTTACGGATTACGAGGCCTTTACGGCTGTCGTTCGTATGACTGGTGGGAATTTTCGGCTTATTCAGCGCCTCTTCACGCAAGTTGAACGAGTCATGGCCATCAATCAGGTCGAGACTATATCGAAAGAAGTGGTTGATGCGGCCAGGGAAAGTCTTGTAATTGGTCATAAATAGGAAGTTGTTATTGATTATTTCATCATAAAAGTTTGAATGAAACATTATGGGTTATGTACGTCATTTAAAGATGAAAAAATCCCGCCATTTATCTCTGAAGTTCACAGATAAATTTTCGGTTTCGTATGCTTGTTATCAAAAACGAACGATTATGAGAAGAGTAAACAGAGTAAAGAAACCAGTTTCACTCGTCATTTTTCCTGTACCTTTTTCGTTCCATAAAAAGGACCTTTTCCAAAAAAGTAATCTCTTGCTCTATAGTATTTTTCACACATTTATCATTGCAGTTATTAATCTCTCTCTTTAGTCGTATCAGTTCCCTGGATATAAAGGCTATTTCCCATTGATTCAAGTTCTATCCCCCTGACATCCTTTGACTTCCCTTTTTAACAGGAATTAGACATACCATTATCATCCTATTAGGGTTATCTTGATATTGAATCTTCTACATAAAGGGGGCATATTTGTTTGAGATTATCTTGAAATAAAGTCTTCCGTTAATACGAAGGGCCATTTTGCGGAAGATCGGTAGGAATTTTTTTGAAAGAAATTATAACCACTAAGCTGCAGATTTGTGAAAGAAGGAGTCTACTAAGAGATAGTGATGGTTTAAAATTCAGACTATTATAAAAATAAATTGAAAGGGCTTACAAATAATGATAAAGTGGTTAGTGATGTGAAAGGAGGAAATTAAGATAATTGGAACTTTTTGTTTGTTCATTGTGCAAACGATTGCCTAAATTTCAGGCTCAGATTCTTCATAAATTGATAGGGAGGAAATGTAATGAGAAAAGTGCTGGGAAAAAGTGTTCTTATCATGTTGGCGTTTGTTATGGTTTATTCATCATCAGGTAGCATTGTTGCTAGTGAATTTAGTAAAGATACTGCCTCTAAATCACTTACTGAATCACCGATTCCAGAGGGTCATATAAGAGTTCATTACCAAAGGACAGATAGTGATTATAGTGGTTGGGGGTTGCATCTTTGGAATCAGGATGGGGACAACCCCGCTATTGATTTTGTTGTGGACTGGTCAGAGCCTATTATGTTCGATCAGAAATCTGATTGGGGAGTCTATAAAGATATCAAAGTAAGTAATATTAAAAACGGCTTAAACTTTATTGTTCATAAGGGTGATACAAAAGATGTTGTAAAGGATCGTTCTTTTCCGACATCAGGGGAAAGAGAATTTTGGCTTGTTCAAGGTCAAGAAAAAGTCTATTTGGAAGAACCTGAAACAAGTAGCGAACTGACATATGTTGAAATTACTAGCAAAAGTCAAATGACAGGTTACTTAAATGGAAGTGGTGAAGAGCTATCACGTGATGAGTTACAAATCGTTGATCAACGTGGCAATGAAATCGGAATAAAGAGCGTCAAGGTAAGTCATTCACAATTCACGCTGACTACTACTAAAAACCTTGATCTGTTGAAAAGTTATACCGTTTCTCTTAACGGTACAGAAAAACATGCGAGGATTTCTTGGGAATTAATGGACAAAGAATTTGCCTACAAGGGCAACGATCTTGGGGCTACTCTACATGATAATGGAGAGGCAACATTAAAGTTCTGGTCACCTCCTGCTACGAACGTTTCCGTTATTCTCTATGATAAAGACAACCAATATAAGGTGATTAAAGAAAGTACACCGATGTCTAAAGGTGAAAATGGTGTATGGAAAGTCCAACTAGATCAAGCTAATACCGGGGTTAGTGACTTGAGTGGCTATTACTATCAATACCAAATACATGTATATGGACAAACGAACATAGGCCTTGACCCTTATGCAAAATCAATGGCCGCATGGAGCAACGAAGATGGAGATAGCGTTGGTAAAGCTGCTATTATTGACCCATCGTCGATTGGACCACAATTAGATTATGCAGATATAGATGGGTTTGAAAACCGAGAAGATGCTATTATTTGGGAGGCTCATGTCAGGGACTTCACCTCTGATCCGAGCATTGATTCAGATCTAAAGTCACAATTTGGAACATTTAATGCGTTTGCTGAGAAATTAGATTATATTAAAGAGCTAGGAGTAACACATATTCAACTACTTCCAGTGATGAAGTACTACTTCGGAAATGAGCTTAACAGTGATGAAAGAGAAATGGAATATTCTTCACAAGGCAATAATTACAACTGGGGATATGATCCACACAGCTATTTTTCTCCAACGGGGATGTACTCTGAACAACCAAAAGATCCAAAAGCACGGATAGCAGAACTAAAGAACCTCATAAAAGAAATTCATAAAAGAGATATGGGAGTCATTCTTGATGTAGTTTACAACCACACTGCGAAAGTAAGTATTTTGGAAGATCTCGTTCCAAACTATTACCACTTCATGGGTGAAGAGGGCAATCCTAAAGTGGGCTATGGTGGTGGAAAAGTAGGGACTACGCATGCCATGTCCAGAAAATTAATGGTTGATTCCATTAAATATCTGGTAGAAGAATTTAAAGTGGATGGCTTCAGATTCGATTTGATGGGAGATTTGGATGCCGAAAGTGTACAAATAGCCTATAACGAAGCTAAAAAATTAAATCCGAATATCCTCATGATCGGAGAAGGCTGGAGAACTTTTGTTGGAGATGGTGGTCCTGAAGATGAGGTCATGCCAGCTGATCAGGATTGGATGAATCATACAAATGGCGTAAGTGTGTTCTCTGATGAAATAAGAAATGAACTAAAGTCAGGATTTGGAATCGCAGGTGAACCGAGATTTATAACAGGTGGGGCGCGTGACATAAGAACTATATTTAACAACATAAAGGCCCAACCAGGAAACATCAAGGAAGATGATCCGGGTGACGTCGTTCAGTATATAGCCGCACACGATAATCTGACCCTTCATGACGTTATCGCTTATTCGATTAAAAAGGACCCAGCAGAACACGAAGAAGAAATCCAAAAAAGAATCAGGTTAGGAAATTCCATGATTTTAACCAGTCAGGGAATTGCATTTCTGCATGCCGGGCAAGAATACGGACGAACCAAGCAATGGAAAGGCGAGGAAAAGCCTAAGAACTCAGCAATCTATATGGTAGACCAAAATGGTGAACCTTTTGATCACCCTTACTTTATAGACAATTCCTATGATTCTTCCGATCGTATCAATATGTTTGATTGGAGCAAAGTGACAGAGAAAGGTGTTCATAAGGAGACTATGGAATATACAAAAGGTTTGATTGAATTACGGCGCTCAACAAACGCTTTTCGACTAGGAACGATGGACGAAGTTAATTCAAATATTTCGATGATCGATGTCCCCGAAATCGATGAACGAGACATGGTCATCGCTTATAAAGCAGAATCTACCGATGACACGGGGAATTACTTTGTGTTCGTTAACGCCGATAATCAAGAGCGTAAACTTACATTACATGAATACAATTTAGCAGCAGGTAAAGTTATAGTAGATGACGATGAGGCAGGAAAGGAAAAAGTAAGCGATCGTTCAGGCTTCAAATTGAATGCCAATGAGATTACATTGGAGCCTTTAACAACGGTTGTAGTGAAGTGTGATTCTCCCGGCAATGGGCATGACCCTTGTGAAAAACCAAAGAGAGGAAAGAAATAAGCTAGTGACAAATGGGCTCCACTTCTTTTGTGGGGTCCTGCTTATGCTTCTAATTTGCGATTTTTGTTTAAGAGGTATGGGAACGATGAATATGCCCGGGAAACAATATTGTGGCTACACTTTCACTGGATTACTAAAATGATTTTGTGGGTATAAACACGGGGGCTTTTTCAATGTCCAAGTATCGGGCGCGCGCGACAAGTTCTGTTATAAGCGCTTTTCAGCGTGAAAATACAGGAATTTTAGACATTTAAAAATTCAACTTTACAATGGAGGATGGGAATGACGGAACCATGTTTTCTGAAACCATCCCGCCAATACTCCTGCATGCGTTAGGACCGGAATTTCTTGTGGCTGAAGATTCCGTGAATTCTTCTAAATGATGCCATCATCGTTTTAAGTGGAAATGAGGAACGTTTTGAACATGCAGCGGAGTTATTCAGCGAAGGACTAGCTGAACATATGATCTTGACGAATTCCTCGGAAAGTGGGACCACCCCGGAGGAAGCCATGGATTTGGTAGTGCCTCAAGAGGCCATTTATGAAGAACCTGATGCTGATGCTAGTAGTACATATGAAAATGCGACACTTTCAAAACACACTATGGAAAAAAAGGGACTTAAATCCTCTCTTGTGGTCACTAGTGATTACCATTCCCGGCGAACAAAGATGACATTTGATGATATATATGACAACCAGATAGAGCTGAACCACTCCTTTGCTCCTTCTTTCTTCAATCCTTCCGATGGAATGACAGAACACGAAAAAAGAATGACGTTCAGCGAATATGTGAAAATAGCAGTCTATTGGTTCCGTTTATCTTTGAGTAAACGGAACTTTTTTTCCTTTTCTGACATTTAATCACTTAGTCCTATGGACATTCTCTTTCGACTCCTTTATTATGAGAGCGATTTCACTTATATTTTGAAAGGATGGGGTTCGTTTGATTAAAAAACGATGGGTTTGGCTGATTGGTATTGCGCTTTTATTTTTGTCAATTGCGCAACCGTTTGCATCAACTTATGCAGATGCCAAAACTTACGATCAAGTAGTATTGCGTGGGAACGCTGAAACCTTAGATTGGAGTTCGGATGATAATCCACTGAGTTACAATGCCGAAGAAGGAGTATGGATCAGTAAGCCAATTCCTTTGGAAGGTGGACAAGTGACAGAGTTCAAGTTTGTTTATGATGGAAATTGGATGCCCGGAGCAAACTTGACGTACACAGCTCCTCAAGATGCGGAGTATATATTCGCTTTTCACCCTGAAAACGAACGCAAAGTCGACATCCGCCTCGCTGATACTTACGAAGCAAGTGTAGAGCTTGAACTCACCGTCCCTGAGGGAACGCCAGAATGGGTAACGCCTACGGTCGGTTCAAGCAAAAATGACTTCCATTACACAGCCGCACCTATGACAAAAACCTCTGAACATACGTACACAGCTAAAATTGTAGGGCAAGCAGGCGAAGAAGTTTCTTATTTTTATAGTCTTGCCGGGGAATCTTATAATGAAGAACGCTCCGAACCTCGTACAGTGACTTTATCCACAACTGGCGATACCAAAGAGGATACAGTCACCCAGTGGAAAAAAGTACCTGTCGCCCAATCGGTCACTCATGATTTTAACCATACCCCATACGTACCTGATCACCGTGATGATGTAACGGTTAAAGTCGAGGTGCAGCACTTTGGACCAATCGACAAAGGAGCCATCTATTACACGACGGACGGCACCACTCCAGGTGGAAAACGCGGAGAAGCTGTCGATGGACAAACCGTTCCTTTAAAAGTGACGGATACATCTGAAGATGCCGATGGATTGAAGACATCAATTATGGAAGGGATCATCCCCCCACAGAAAAAAGAAACCCGCGTAAAATATAAACTCGATGTTTGGAATTCAAACAGTGACGGCTCTCAATTTGCCGATAATAATGTGTTGAATTCTGAAGAAGCCACCGAATTCGCTTATTATGTAGACACATATGAGTCTCCGAAGTGGGCGAAAGAAGCGGTCATTTATCAGGTGTTCGTCGACCGTTTCCGTGATGGAAGTACAGAGAACAATACGTCTGTAAAGCCTGAACAACCATATGACGAACAGTTAAAAGGCTGGCTGGGTGGAGACCTTCAAGGTGTCCTTGAAAAAATGGATTATATCGAGAATCTTGGAGTGAATACACTTTGGATTTCACCAATTTACGAGGGACCGTATTCCCACGGGTATCATCCGACAGACTTCATGAACATCGACCCTCGTTTTGGCAGCAATCAACTCATGAAAGAGCTTGTCGATGAAGCACACAAACGTGATATGAAAGTCGTCTATGATCTCGTACCGAACCACACATCCGATCAGCATGACTTTTTCCAGGATGCTTTAGAAAAAGGTCCGGAAAGTCCTTACTATGATTGGTATACATTTACGAATTACCCGAATGAATATGATACGTTCTATGGCATTCAAGAACTTCCTGAATTGAACAACGACAATCCAGAAACACGCGCGTACATGTTGGATGAAGTCGTCCCGTTCTGGATGAATGAAATCGGTGTCGACGGTTTCCGTCTGGATTATGCCAAAGGTCCAAGCCAAAGCTTCTGGGTCGATTTTCGTCATAAAGTAAAATCACTGGATGACGATGCTTTCATCTTCGGAGAAGTGTGGGACAACCTTGATACCATCTCTTCTTACAAAGGAAAGTTAGATGGGGCGATCGATTTTGAGACGCATTCAGCGATTACGAATGCCTTCATTCAAGATGGTTCAGTAAACGCACTAGCGTCATCTCTTGAGGAGACTTTCGGAACTTATGGCGATGAATTTGTTGCGGCAACCTTTTTAGATAGTCATGACATGCCGCGCTTCCTGTTCGAAGCAGATGGAAATGAAGAAACATTGAAAAATGCAGCTGCTTTACAGTTTACGCTGCCTGGCGCACCAATCATCTACTATGGAGATGAGGTCGGCTTGTCTCAGAGCGGTGACCATAACCTTGTGGACGAGTGGAAAGACCGCTACTACCGGGAAATGATGATTTGGGAGGAAGAAAAGCAGAACGAGGAGATTCTCTCACACTACAAAACGTTGATTGATGCAAGAAACAATCAGCCGGCCTTAACGCATGGAGATTTCAACATCATCCACTCTGATGATGATGTACTGGTCTTTGAACGTTCCGTGCCACAGGACAAAGTGCTTGTCGTCATGAACCTGGGTGATGAGGACCGGAAGCTGGATATCATCGACCTCTACAACCAGCAAACACCGAACAAAGTACAGCTCACTTCACTTCTTGACAAGGAAAAGCTAAAGAGTCATAAGGGCGAGCTTGAGATGACGAGCGAAGCTGGCTCTGTGGATATTTATGATGTCAAAGGGAAGCTACGCTACGAAGCTCCATCGGAAGAAAAGAAATACAACAAAGTCGTATTGCGTGGATCTGCACCGTTCGACTGGTCCAGTGATGCCAACATGCTGACCTTCGATGAAAAAGATGCCCTTTGGAAAAGTGAGCCGATTGAATTGATCGCAGGGGAAACGGTGGAATATAAATTTGTCCGTGACGGCGAATGGCTTGAAGGTGATAACCTCCGTTTCACACCTGAGGCAGGTGGGAAATATATCTTTATATTCGATCCGCAAAACGAATACCAAGCGACGGTGGAACGGATTCAAGCTGTGAATGAAGCCGCCTGACAGAAAAAGCTTCCTACTTTTTTGAGTAGGAAGCTTTTGTTATTTAGGATAATCCCACAGAATCTTCCACTCCCTTTTTCTTCTGCCACAGGGTATCCTAATGCTGTGAAAAGATTCAATATAGGCATTCATATTGGGCGATTTAGGCGGTATTCGCCCAGTCCCCTTTCTTCACAGAAACGATGAAATGCCCAACCACAGAACTGTGGCCCGTTATCGCTTCGTATGATGAGGTTCTTTTCGCCATCGTTAAGTCCTCGGTTTTGCAGGGCTTGTTCCAACATCGAGACAATGTGAGATCCCTCACATACATGACCATGGTAATAACCGACAATGGAGCGATCATAGACATCAATCGCAATCGCCAGGAAGAAGAAACGCCGAGACGAGCGTACGGATCCATATTTGATATCCACCTGACACAATTGATTGGGGCCTGTCACCCGGCGGTTTTTCGCGAGATGACGCGGTGCTTTCTCTTTGACTTCCCGTTGTGGGATCAGGATATCAAGTTCTTTATACAGGCGATATACTTTTTTCTTATTGATGATTAAGTCATAATCGCGACGCAAACAACTTGTCAACTTCCGATAACCGTAAGCAGAAGCTTCCCCCTTCACAAGCGTGAGGATATACGTTTTGACTTGCTTGTCGGTCACTGTATCCCCGATCTGCGTCTTGGTGTATCCCGGCGCGGGACGCCCTCCCTTTCTATGGGGAACAGGAGTCCCATGTTTACGCCGGTAATAATACGTGGAACGGGAGATCTTCAAGAAATACAATACCCGTTTAGCTGGGAATCCCTCGTCCACCCACTGAGAAGCGAGATCTATTTTTTCGGTGAGGTCGGAAGCTTTTTTTTTAGCTGTTCCCGAAGGAGAGCGACCTCTAGTTCTTTTTCTCCTAGGCGCTTCATGGCCTGATCATATTTTGTTTATAGATCGTGCGATGAAGAAGGGACAGAGAGGGTCGTTTCGTTCTCCCGTTGCATCTCTTCCTCTATCTCATCCCGATAGCGTCGTACCCATTTATGCAGCGTGGAGGAAGAAACCCCTACTTTCCGAGCGATAAAAGCCATGTTGCCAGATTCTAAAGCCATACAAACATATTGTTTTTTAACCTCTTCCATCGGCTGATTTTTTTGACTCATATAGACGCCTCCTCTTATATTTTCATTATAAAAAATGAGTGGGGAGGTGTTCAAATCGGATAAGGGGCTAAATAGAAATCACTTCGAATAGCCATCAATTGTCTACTAATAGCAGCTTTCTCAACATTTAAGACTGTCAATTTACCTAATGGTTTGCTAGGGTTTTTGTTTAGTTGTCCATTTTGTAACGTTGATGCCTTTTCCATCCAAGGAAAAGTCTGACGATCCTGTTAAATAAGGAGTACCATTCTCCTCATTTCGTGTAAAGGGTCATTATGTATATACCTTTTTGTCAGACTATTCTGAAATTGACCTTTTCGAGGGGTTGGGCAAAAACACCCATTTATACTATCCATTGTATGATTATAAACTTTGAAAAAAAGAAAAGGTATGAAGAGAAAGCGGCCTGGCTTTCCTTCACACCTTTTGGCAGTTATGTCACTAATTAATTTGTCTGGCGGGTTTGACATGAGTTACGCTCTACAAGTCGGTAAGGGACTGTCACACGTTTGGGCTTTGTTTCCGGGACTTTAATTTTTTCGATTAAACTGTCCGCGGCTTCATAACCGAGCCAGAAAATGTTAATGCAGACCGACGTTAACGACGGTGTCGATATTTCCGAAAGCATCACATTATTAAAACTGATGACTGAAATATCATCAGGAACTTTAATGTCCATTTCACTAAGCGTCTTTAATATGCCAAGTGCCATCAGGTCATCGGTAACAACGAGACCAGTCGGCGGTTCCTCAAGGGACATGAGTTCATTAATGGCTTCCTGCCCTCCTTCTTCAAGAAATTCCTCATGAACGACGTAATCGTCACGATACGTTAATCCTGCTTTTTGAATAGCCTTTTCATAGCCTAGCAGCCGGTCAACTGTAACAACAAGGCCCCTGTCTCCCCCGACGAAGCCAATCCGATCATGCTGCTGTTGGATTAAATGCTCTGTCGCGTCTTGAGCTGCTCTAAAATTGTCGTTGTCAATGTGGGTAATGTCTTCAATGTTTCGAAATGGTTTTCCGATCACAACAAATGGGAAATTGCTTTCCTGCAAATAAGTCATGATGCGGTCATCAACGCGTGAATACAACAGAACGATCCCATCTACACGTCTTCCTTGAATCATGTCAACCACACCGTCATACATCTCCTGCTCAGACGTTCCTGTCGTCATATAGAGCGCATACTTATTTTCGTGTGCCTTTGCACTGATGCCGCGAATCACTTCCGGAAAGAACGGGTTTTGAAACACACTATTACCTGAACTCGGCATAACAATGCCAATTGCCTGCGTATTTTGATTAGCGAGGCTTCTGGCACTGAAATTTGGATGATAGCCGAGTTCCTTCATCGCTTCTTTGACCCGTTTTTTTGTTGCTTCACTGATCCGAGGATTGTTAGCAATTACTCTCGATACGGTTGATGGTGCTACATTTGCAAGTTTTGCAACGTCTTTGATTGTGACTGCCATTCTCGTGCTCCTCCTCAGGTCCGAAAGTGATCCGACCATTTACATACTAATATTAAAAGTTAACGTCTTTATGCTACAGTTGAATGTCAACTCATTCTCATCCAACTGTCGGTCATCTACAATAACTGCTGTCTCTTTTGTTTGGTCGTGCAGCACGAAGGTAACCTTTTCCCATTTCGGTTCAAAACGGCTGTTTTGCTCATCTATTGTTATTTTAACGGTATTTTCGTCAAAATAACAGCTTATTCTCTTTTCCACTGTGATGCCATCCTGATAGGCGAACGTCTCACCGTCATCATCATAAAACGTATACGCCGATTGACCTTCCTCGACTGGATAAACATGAATTGTCATTTTTTCATCAGCCACAGCTGTTGATTGCTTGACTTCACCTTCAGACAAGACAGCTCCTGCTTTTATAAAAATCGGCAGTGTGTCAAGATCGGCTTCAACAAGTACGTGGTTTCCACCCCTGTACTTATGGTCATTCCAATAGTCGTACCAGTCACCTTCCGGTAAATAAACGACGCGATGTCTTGTGTCTGGTTTTAGAATCGGTGCGATGATTACATTTTCCCCTATTAAAAACTGATCTGACAATTTGTACGTGTTACTGTCATAAGGGGATTCCATTAACAATGGACGCATCACTGGCACACCTGTTTCACTTGCTTCTTTAAACAACGTGTATAAATGAGGAAGCCACTTGTAGCGCAGTTCAATATATTTTTTGATAATGGATTCGTATTTTTCACCGAAAGACCATGGCTCTTGTCTTGCAAACTCTAATGCGCTATGATTTCTGAAATAAGGCGTGAATGTCCCGAACTGAGTCCAGCGTGCTAACAGCTCAGCGGATGTGCCGTGTGCAAATCCTCCAACATCCGGACCGGTGAAAGCAACGCCGGAAAGACCGAGATTCATACACATCGGCAGAGCCATCGATAAATGCTCCCAGAAACTGCGGTTATCACCCGTCCAAACAGCACCATAACGCTGAACACCGGAGAATCCGGCTCGCGTTAGCAGAAATGGGCGTTTACCGTCCAAAAGCGACTTCATTCCGTTGTATGTTGACTCTCCCATGTATAAACCATATACATTATGCATTTCACGATGCGTTTTCAAATCACCGTCGTTATCATGCATGACCTTAACATCCATCGTTTTTGTTTCATTGAACACCGCGGGCTCATTCATGTCGTTCCAAATACCTTCAATGCCGAGGTCTGTGTAAAACTTGTGTTTTCGGCCCCACCATTTACGCACTTTGCTGTTCGTAAAGTCCGGGAATGCACTGTTTCCCGGCCAGACGTCACCAAAGAAGATATTTCCCTCAAGGTATTTGCAAAAAAGATCACCGAGAATACCATCTGAATAAATAGCATATTCCGGGTCTTCTTTTACGCCCGGATCAACGATTGGAACGGTTCGAATCCCTTTGACTTTCAAGTCCTGAATCATCTTTCCCGGTGTCGGGAAACGTCCGTGATCAAATGTAAAGACACGATAGCCGTCCATATAATGGATATCCAAATAAATCGCATCAAGTGGGATCCCTTTTTCAAGAAACGTATTGGCAAGCTCCCTTACTTCTTTTTCGGTTTCATAGCTATATCGTGATTGATGATAACCGAGTGACCATTTTGGAGGGAGCGGCATTCTTCCGGTCAAATCAGTATATTGTTCAACTACGTCCTTCGGTGTTGGGCCCGCAAGGATATAGTAGTCGATCTGTCCGCCGTCAGCAGAGAATGAGTAAGTATTCTTTCCCGTTTTCATGTCGAAAACGGTTTTAAACGTGTTATCAAAATAAATACCGTGGGCTTTGCCGTCCCTTAGTGTCATAAAGTAAGGGATCGATTCATAGAGCGCATTCGTTTCGGGATTATGCGGAGCATAAACATCGGAATTCCACATTGTATACTTTTCACCGCGCTTATCAAGAAAACCGGCTTTTTCACCAAAGCCGTAAAAGTGATCGTTTTCGCTCATTTTTTTGAAACAAATCACTTCTTTGTTTTCTTTGTAGACCATCCCCATCTCCGTTTCGAGAACGAGAGGACGGGCATTTGCATCGTAAGCCGAAATTCGAAAAGGCTTTCTTTTTACAACAAGTTTGATGTGGCTGCTGTCAATGGTGATAGAATCTGTTTCTTCATTTACAACAATCTTCACATCTTCAGGTTCTTTCACAAGAGCAAAACTGCTTTTCATCGACGGTTCTTCAAAAGGATTCATCACCACACGGACACTATCCGAACGATAAAACCTTATTTTTACATAACCTTGTTCACCAGTAAACTGAACGTCTTTGCCGCTTTTCTTTACATGCTTAAGGTTTCCGATATCGTGATAAGTTGTGTCTTTTAGTTGATTTTTTTTACCTGGATGAATAGCAAAGCTTGTATCCTGCATTGGTGTCCTCCTATCCTGGCTCTTATCATATTCATTCTATTTTACGAGTATGTTTCCTGTCTGTATTAACCTTTCGTTCCGCCGGCTGTTAATCCTGAAATCAAGTAGCGTTGCAGTGACAGGAACAATAGTGAAATCGGAATGGCGATTAACACAGAACCTGCCGCAAATTTCGTAAATTCAGCTCCGAAGTCATTGGCTACTAATTCATAAAGACCAACTGCTAGTGTAAACTTTTCATCAGATGACAAAATAATCCCAGCAAGAATGAAGTCAGTAAACGGTGTGATGAAGCTAAACAGTGCAACGACAGCAAGAATCGGCTTCGCAAGCGGTAGAACAATTTGCCAAAAGATTCTTAAATGCCCGGCTCCGTCCATTCTTGCTGACTCGTCTAACTCTTTTGGAATTGTGTCAAAGTAACCTTTAGCAAGCCATGTGTTCATCGGTAACAGACCACCGACATAAATTAATATCAGTGCTAAGTGGGTATCAAGCAACCCGGTGACTAACGCCAATACATAGATAGCGATTAACGCAGCAAAGTTAGGGATCATTTGTAAAATCAAAAATGTCATTAACCCATACTTGCGGCCCAAAAAGCGATACCTTGAAAAGGAATAAGCCATTAAGGAAATCATCGTTACTGCCACAACCATCGTAATGCTGCATATTTTCACCGTGTTCCAGTACCAAAGCAAGTAATTACTTTCTTCAAGATTAAACAGTTCCTTATAATGCACAAGCGTTGCATCCTCTGGTATCATCGATGCACCTGATAAACTATTCCCGGGGTTCAGCGAGGAGCCAATAATCCAGATGACCGGATATAAAATAATCGCAATGACCGTGAAAATAATAACGTAAGACAACGTAAGTCGAATGATATTTTGAGTTTTTATATTCATATTACATCATATCCTCTTCTTGGAATGACTTCGTTCTCTTAAACTGCCATAAAGCAACCGATATGACAATTAGTGAAAGAATCATCGTAATCGCAGCTGCTTTCGCATATTGTGCAGATTCCAATGTCAAGGAATAAATCCAAGAAATTAAAATGTCTGTTGAGCCGGCAGTCGACCCAGGAACAGCAGGTCCCCCGCCGTTAAATAGGAATATTACGTTAAAATTATTAAAGTTAAACGTATACTGCGTAATGATAATAGGCGCGGTGGCAAACAGTATCATCGGCAATGTAATATTGCGAAATTTGTGCCACATTGAGGCACCATCCATGGTTGCCGCTTCATACAATTCATCGGGAATCGACTGCAGTACACCTGTTGTCATGGCAAAAATGAACGGAAAGCCCAGCCACGTTTGGATCATAATCAATGCAACCTTTGTCCAAAATGGGTCCAGCAGCCACTCGATTGGCCCAATCCCTAAAGGCTCCAAAAGTTGGTTGTTGATCGCTCCGAACGTACCGTTGAACATTCCGGCAAAAACGAGAATTGATACAAAGGCTGGAATCGCCCAAGGCAAGATGAATAGCGTACGAATGGACCTCTTAAACTTCAAATCTTTCTGATTCATTAGTACGGCTAAAAAGATGCCGACCACAACTTGGAGCGTTGTGGCACATAATGTCCAGATAATCGTCCAAGAAAATACATCGATAAACGTCTCGCGCCAAAGGTCAAGTTTGAATATATCAATAAAGTTTTGAAAGCCCACCCAATTGACTAAATTGGCAGGGGAGAATGATACAAGTCATAATTCGTAAATGAGAGCAATATGACGAAAAGGATCGGAAAGATAACAACAAAAACCAATAAGAAAAAACCTGGTGACAACATCAAATATGGAAAACCCGTATCCACAACATTTCGGTATTGTTCTGAAAGTGACCCTAGTCTGATTCCCATGTCCCTTCTCTTACCGCTTTTATAAGCATCTATTAAATTGTAGGCATAGATACCAAGCCCGAACATGAGCACAATGAGCGCAATGATCCCTTTGACTAAAAGGAAAATTGAGTGATCTCGCGGGGTCTCTGTACCTAACGTGACTAATCCCCACAGCCCTATATCGAAAAGATCTCGGAATACAACGATAAAGGAAATGGCGATAATGAGGAGAACCGAACCTTTAACAAATTGACGATTATACATCTGACCCAAGCCTGGAATGACAGATAAAGCTAAAGCTGTCTTTCGTCGTTTCGTGCTGTTCGTATTTTCATCCATAAACACCAACGATCTCCTTTCCACCTAACTTCACTCGATAAAGTGAGAAGCAGCACCTCACCTTTGAGGTACCGCTTTTTATTTTTTAATATGTTTATTTCATTGCATCAATTTTTGCTTGAATGTTTTCTGCAGCTTCATTAAGTGCTTTCTCTGGTTCCTGCTTCCCTGTTGCAATTAACTGAAGTGCTGTTGCCATTGGCTCCCAAACTTGACCCATTGCAGGAATGCTTGGCGTTGGAACACCACGTTTTGCTTGGACAAAGATTGCTTTTGAAGCTTCATTTTCTTGAATAAGCGGATCTTCTACTAGAGATTTAATCGGTGGAATCTCTCCGGTCTTCTCGTACCGAATCTTTGAATTTTCCTTATTGGTTATCCATTTGACAAGTTTCTTTGACCATTCCTTATGCTCTGAGTAGGCACTGACATGCCAACCCTTAACACCGATAAACGTTTCAGGATATTCGCCGTTAGGCAGCTTTGGAAGCGGAGATACACCGTATTCGATTCCGGCATCCTCAATCGCTTGGAAAGCCCAGGGCCCATCCATTTTTGAAGCTACTTTCCCGTTGCTGAATAATCCATTCATCGTTGAGCCGCCGCTTTTTCCGATAATACCTTTTGGAAATAAACCCGATTCATACCATTTTTGAATATAATTGGCACCTTCTATTGCACCTTCGCTGTTGATACCAAGATCATTCGGATCCAATTGACCACCATCATTTTTGAACACATATCCGCCGTATCCACCCGTAACGGCATGGGAGAAATAGAAATTATCCCAGAGTGCCAAAAATCCGTATTTCCCCTCTTTCGTAAAATCCTTGGAGAATGCCCATAGTTCTTCGAATGTCTCCGGGGCTTTGTCCATGTATTTCTTGTTATAAATAAATATTGGTGTTTCAACTGCTTTAGGCAAACCGTACAGTTGACCCTTATATGTTAATGCCTGAATGGAAGACTCTGTGAATTTTTCAACGACTGACTGATCTACTTCCATCGGTTCAAGAAGGCCTTGAACAGCTAAAGCACCAATTTGGTCGTGCGGAAGTGTGAGTACGTCAGGACCTTTTCCAGCTGGTCCGTCCAAACGAAGTTGTTTCTTGATATCGATCATTGGAAATTCTTTGTACTCAACTTCAATCCCGTATTCCTCTTCAAAACTCGCAATTGCTGGTTCTAAAGCAACACCACGGTCTTTGTCTTCCCAAACAACAAGTTTCTCTGGTTTCGTTGTGGTTTCTCCTGATTTTTTATCCCCCTCTTTATCACCTTCATCAGTATTCCCTGATCCTGTTTCGGCCGGTCCACATGCGGCAAGAACACCAAGCAAAAGAACAAACGTCAATAATAATGCCAACTTCTTCACTTCTAACCCCTCCAATAAGATGATTAGTTTATCCAACACAAACTTTGCGCCAATCCGGTTAAAATAAACTCTGCAATTGGGAAACCGTTTGCACTGTGTTTTCGTTTTTATTATAAACGAACTATATTTTCAGCGCAAGCGTTTTCATAAAGTTTTTTGAAAATTTTATATTTGACCTTAAAACGACTACTGTATAGAATACTAATTAATTTAAGGGCAATGCTTTGTACTGACAACAACCCCCGTTTTCCCAGTCGGAAAGCGGGGGTTTCTATTTTTGAAAGGAGACTTTTTATGCTGAAAGAAGCGATATATCACCGCCCGAAAAATAATTTTGCTTATGCATACGATGAGAAAACGCTGCACATTCGCTTGCGTACAAAAAAGCATGATGTTGAGAACGTTTCGCTCATTCACGGCGACCCTTATGATTGGGAGGACAACAGCTGGAAGACTGTCCGTAAAGAAATGTCCTTAACAGCATCTGATGATTTATTCGACTATTGGTTTGTCGAAATCAAGCCACCTTTCCGCCGTCTCCGCTACGGTTTTGAACTGACCGATGGAACTGAAAAACTCGTGTACACGGAGAAGGGTTTTTTTGATGAAGCACCGTTTAACGAGATTCAGAACTACTTCTGTTTCCCGTTTTTGAATGCGATTGATGTCTTTCAGGCACCTCACTGGGTGAAAGATACGGTCTGGTATCAGATTTTCCCGGAACGCTTTGCTAACGGAAACAAGGATAACGATCCTGAAGGTGCATTGGAATGGGGCAGTGAAGAACCGAAGCCTTCAAACTTTTTTGGTGGAGATTTCGAAGGCGTCATCGAACACCTTGATTACCTTGTAGAGCTTGGGGTCAGCGGCATTTATTTCACACCGATTTTCAAAGCGTATTCCAACCACAAGTATGACACGATCGACTACATGGAAATCGACCCACAGTTCGGAGATAGGGAAACGTTTAAACGTCTTGTTCAAAAGTGTCATGAAAAAGGTATTCGCGTTATGTTGGATGCGGTATTTAATCACAGCGGTTATTACTTCCCTCAATTTCAAGATGTTCTTGAAAAAGGAAAGAATTCGGCATATACGGATTGGTTTCACTTATCGGGATTTCCGATTGAAAAGGAGCCTAGTCCAAACTATGACACGTTTGCATTCGAGCCGAATATGCCGAAGCTAAATACTGAAAATCCGGAAGTGAAACAGTATTTGTTGGACGTTGCAACCTACTGGATTAAGGAATTTGATATTGACGGCTGGCGTCTTGATGTCGCCAACGAAGTCGATCATCAATTCTGGCGTGATTTTAGAAGAGCAGTGAAGGAGATCAAACCAGAAACTTATATTCTCGGGGAGATCTGGCACGATTCGATGCCATGGCTGCAGGGAGATCAGTTTGATGCGGTTATGAATTATCCGTTTACGATTGCGGCCCTAGATTATATTGCTAAGGACGAAATCAGCGCGAAAGATTTCGCGAATCAAATGTCGAATGTCTTTCAATCTTACCCGGAGAATGTAAATGAAGTTGCTTTTAATTTGCTTGGGAGTCATGACACACCACGCGTGTTGACGTTGTGTAACGATCAGAAGGAAAAAGCGAAACTGCTTTATCTTCTGCAGCTGTCGTTCGGAGGAACGCCTTGTATTTATTACGGGGACGAAATCGGCATGACCGGCGGAGGCGATCCTGGCTGTAGAAAATGTATGGTTTGGGATGAAACTCAACAAGATTTAGACTTAAAATCATATATGCAGAAACTCATCCAGTTGCGTAAAACAGAGCCGGCTTTCGGCAATGAAGGCAACCTACGCTTCATTGAAGCAAACTGTGAAACGAATCATTTAATCTACTCAAAGTCTCATGAGGATGGGATTATTTTAATAGTCATTAATAACACGGAACAACCTGTAGATGTGACCATTCCAGGGAACTTTAACGAAAAAGAAATCGAAAATTTGTGGACTGACGAGAAAGTAGAAACAAACAATGGTTCATTGACAGTGAATTTAGATATATACGGATTTTCTGTATTAAAAGTAAGCTAGCAGCTACCTTATTCACTGCTTTTTTAACGAGGATGAGATCATGACAAAACAAGGAAAACTGACTAAAAATGAGCTTAGCCTCTTTGCATTAACATGGCCAATTTTCGTTGAAGTGCTCCTCCACATGCTGATGGGGAATGCGGACACGTTAATGCTCAGCCAGTATTCGGATGCTGCCGTTGCTGCTGTTGGTGTCGCAAACCAGGTTCTCGTCGTCATCATTGTGATGTTTGGATTTGTGGCGACGGGTACAGGTATTATTGTCGCGCAATACCTCGGGGCCAATAGCAGTAAAAGTGCTTCAGAAGTTGTCGTGACCGCCCTTTCCGTCAACTTTTTGTTCGGGCTCGCCTTAAGTTTGGTCTTATTTCTGTTCGGAAAACCGATTTTGCTGGTGATGAATCTGCCGGAAGAATTGATAGAGCAAGCTTTAAATTACCTTAAAATTGTCGGCGGCTTTTCTTTTGTTCAAGCTCTTATTATGACTGTGGCCGCTTCCCTTCGTAGTTACAGTTTTACCAAAGATGCAATGTACGTGACAATGGGGATGAACGCGCTGAATGTTATCGGAAACTACTTATTTATTTTCGGGCCGTTCGGTTTCCCAGTTCTCGGTGTCACCGGCGTGGCGATTGCAACTTCGGTCAGCAGAAGTATTGGTCTTGTTGTTTTACTCGTGCTGATTGTCAGACGAATCGATGAAAAGCTGCCGCTTTCGATGCTGTTTACTTTTCCAAGGCACCATATCCGAAGCTTGTTAAAAATCGGCATCCCTTCTGCGGGAGAACATCTTGCTTACAATATGTCGCAAATGATGATTATGTACTTTATCGCTATGATGGGAACCGAGGCGATTACGACTAAAGTGTATACGCAAAATTTAATGATATTCATCTTTTTGTTTTCCATTGCCTCTGGCCAAGGAACGCAAATTCTTATTGGACGGTACATTGGTGCCAAACGTGTCGATGATGCTTACACCCGTTGCTTGACCAGCTTGAAAATGGCGATGGTCATTTCCGTCTCGGCTGCGATTGCATTTTCGATTCTTTCAGATAGGTTGTTCAGCATCTTCACAACCGACCCGGATATTATCACACTCGGTGGTACGTTGCTTGCGATGACGATTATCCTTGAACCAGGTCGTGCATTCAATCTTGTCGTCATTAACTCGCTGCGTGCCACAGGTGATGTCAAGTTTCCTGTATACATGGGCATCATATCAATGTGGGGCATCAGTGTCCCGCTTGCTTACGTTGCCGGCATCGTATTTGATTGGGGTCTCGTCGGTGTTTGGCTGGCTTTTATTGTTGATGAGTGGCTCCGGAGTGTGATTATGCTGATCCGTTGGCGTTCACGTGTTTGGGAGCGAATGGCGTTTGTTCATGATGAAAAAGAATTAGCCGAAGTACGTTAAAAGTGAGTCTATAACTAAACAATCTTTTCGTTTAAAAAAGCTGATATGGGTCAAGACCCATATCAGCTTTTCCCATTCAGGGGGCTAGCCATCATTTTAACGTTCCACCCACGCTAAGACAGTATTTTCCATAAAAAACACGGGTTTAACAACTTTAAGCAATAATCTCATATTTCTACGCAAAAATTTTAAACGCATTAATGATTTGAAAAAGTCCCGAAGTTCATAATTAGGTGATTTTGAAGCCGAATTTTTATCGTAGAATACGACATCTACGATAATTTAAATGTATTTTTGTAAGAAAATGGTCTAGCGCGGGTTGCGTGTCAAAAAGTTATAAAACAGAAATAATGAAAAGAATGAATCGCACTTTGAAAAGCTTTCCAGAACTATGGATGAATGAAACTTTGAACAAGACTCAAGTTATCCATTCTATTCGAAGTTTTGATCCAAAGCTATTAGATAAACTTTTAGCTGATGAACTAATCGGTCAAACATATACCCAAAATATAGGGGATGTCAAAGTCTTTAAAAGACAAGAACTAATCGATTTTTTTCGTGAAGGAAATGGCAGATGAACTTGCTGAATTGGTGTTGAATGGCACCAAAACAGCGACAGCTTCCAATTATACGATGTATGAGGAAGAGGAGCCGTTACCGCACGTTGGTCTCGATAATAGACAGTGCCTTTTGCGAAGTGACTGAAGAACTCGCTTATTTAGAACGTGAAGGAATTACTCTCGCCAAAAAGGAAGGGAAATATAGAGGTCGAGTAAAAAAGTATCATTCGAAACATGAAGGCATTAACTATGCTACGGAGCTTTACAAAGAGGGAAACATGACTGTGAAAAAAATTTGTAAGTTCACAAATGTATCAAGGTTAGCTTTGTACAGAAAACTGGCGGAGGAGAAGTAAAAAGATGCCACCCCTAACGTATCGCCCCTCAATCTACGAATCGTTTCCGAACCCCTTTAATAAGACTCACTGAAACCAGTTCAGTTAAGTGCATCACTTAAACAGTAACGGTCAACCGGGTAAATAACCGGATTCTCTCATTACCTTGATAACTAAGGGTATATATGGTAAAACAAAAGTGTGTCGTATAAAAAGGAGAGATACTAATGAACAAAACAGATTTAGTTAATAAAGTTGCTAAGGATTCTGAGCTATCGAAGGAGAATGCAGGAAAAGCTGTTGATGCCACTTTGGAATCCATTACAGAAGCACTTGCAAGCGAATATAGTGTTCAATTAATTGGATTTGGTAACTTTGAATCAAGAGAGAGGGCAGCACGTAAAGGCCGTAATCCACAAACAGGTGAGGAAATAGACATACCAGCAAGTAAAGTACCTGCATTCAAGCCGGGGAAAAGCCTTAAAGAAGCAGTAAAATAAGATACCTTTAAGTCAACATTACATGTTGACTTTTTTATTTTGTCTTGGGGAATAATATTTATCTCGTATTTAACAACAAAGGCGTTATGCTTTGAGATAAATAAATCCATCCAAAGGTGAATTTCCTCCTGATGTCGGAAATCGTGTCGTTTACTTTCGTTTGACTCCAATGATTCACTCAAAACTTTATATGCCTTGTTTCGGGCATCGATCCCTCACAAACCGACTATTTCAAAAGTGCGCTGAAATAGTTCGCTCAAAATCGTAATGCTGCGGCCAATGAAAACCAATTGGCTGCAGCATTATTTTTTTCGCTTTCACTCTTGTTCTGCGGGCATCCAACCCTTGAAAAAGATAAAAGCTGTCTCTTTACCGTTTTTGTGTGCTGTATTTTTTTACCTTTCTTCTTTGTGTCTCCTCATTATACATTCTTTGTTCGTAACTCCATCAAGGGCAGGCGAAAAGCAAAGGAAATCGGCAAAACCAAGTAGGCTAACTGGCACTAGCAAAGCAAAGTACGTTTTGGCAATGGCCAGTAAGTCATTGGGTTTCACTCGTTTTCCAACGGACACACCATGAGAGAGCTAATATGTTGATTTGTGCCTACGTGTCCTATGCTTTTCTGGCAAGTCGGCTACAATTCAAGCCGACCCTTGATTCCGTTCTCACAAAAATGTGGTGGGGAGCCATCAAAAAAAGAAAGAGAGGTGAATCAAATGATCATCGAATTAGTAATCACAGTTATTCTCATAGCTGCAGGGTGTTTAGTTTTCTTGCAGCTGTATGATTTCTTTGAAAATGAAACAGTCCGCACGCTATTGGTCGTAGCATACGGACTGTTCACTGTGTTCATGTTGTTTCATTGGTTTGCTGATTACATCTTGTATCAATTAAACAATCTGTAATCGACGAGGGGAAGGTGCCACTTCCCCTTTTTTCTTATGTGCTTACTATATCACAAATTTTAGGAGCGTGTTACAAATGGAACCGATTTATAAAATTGTACGAATTAAGCAAGTGGTAAGGGAAGCAGAATTATCAAATGTCGATGTTATTCGATCACCTGAAGACGGTGCAGACATTGTCCATCAGCTAATTGGTGATGATGATCGGGAAGTGTTTTTGGTGATTTGCTTATCAACGAAAAATGGTGTTATAGCTGTTCATCGCGCTCGTGTTGGTGCGGTAAATGCGAGTATCGCTCATCCGAGAGAGATATTCAAAAGTGCAATATTGAATAATGCTGAAAGCATCATCATTGCACATAATCACCCATCAAGTGACCCTAGTCCTTCCCCGGAGGATATACAGGTAACGAAACGCATGTTGGAAGCAGGCAAGATTGTCGGTATCGAGGTTCTTGATTCCCTTATTGTCGACAGTAATTCCAATAAACATGTTAGCTTGAAGGAAAAATGCTACATCAATTAACTTGAGAGGGGGTTTCCCCTTTCGAGTTTTTCTTCTTAAAAAGATGCTCATTTTTGCCTAGTTACGTTGTCAAAAATGAGAAAACAAAAAGATTTAATGAAAGGGCGGATTATAATGAAAAAGCTACAAAACAAGTGGTTTCTTAAATTCCAAACTTAGAGCAGTATTTATCAAACCGTGAAAGCACGCTTTTAGCTGATGATGCGTTATCTTCCTTAGATGTAGTGGAACAGACATTTTTAAAGTTAGCTTGGTTTTTTGAAAATCCTGAAAAGGAAAATTTCAATTTAGAATGTCTGTATAAGCATTTAGAGAATGAATGGTTGGAAGTTGCACTTGAAGTGGTAAATACTTTCTTTAGGAAAGATACGTTTTTAATCAAAAATCCAACAACGTACTTTGTAACTGAAAAAGATATATATTTAAACCAATCACAGTTCGCGGATTTTTTAACGGAACACGATGTACCGTTTACTCGTCACAAGTTGAACAGTTATTTGAGCCGAGGTGTTTTTCCAAACCCCGATATGGTTGCTGCAGGTACAAAATATTGGCATCAGCAAACGTGTGAACAGTATTTAGGGACACTTGATAAGCAAAGTAGTTCACACTAAAGGTTTCATGCAAATGTTTGGCTTGGGTGAAAAATAAATGACCTGTGCGACTGCGCTACAGTCTGACCGAAAAGCCAAACAACGCTTTTCGTCATTCTGTATGTGTCGCTTCCCCCTAGAATCTTCGATAACAACGGACTGCCCTAAATCTTATAGAATGGTAGTAAACGACTACTAATCAAAAGATTGGAGGGGCTCCCTATCTATGTCTATTATACGACTAATGATTTACACAGCAATATATCGGGGGTGAAGATTGAGAGGTTTTCTCCTGACTGAATTGAAATGGGGAGGGCAGAGCGCATTCTCCCTAAAATTATGTAAAAAGAAGAGACGAAAAAATAACTCGTCTCTTCCTGCGATTTTATAAACCTGGAGAATAGGATGTTGTTGGAATCTCATTATACCGATCAGCATCCAGGTTCTTCACTGTACCTTCAGCTACTCCCTCAATAATACCATTTAGACCTGTTTCAACTGCTTTAACGAGCATTCCTTTTTTCTTCTGTCCCATGCTCTGAGTTTGACCTGTTACCTCAAATAGTACAGCGCCGCTGCCATTTAAGGCGAAGGAGCCTAGCGCTGTCCCTGGGAGATCCAGTCCTTGACTGTATAGAGTAATGTTATCAAAAGGCGAATTGCCCATGGATTGAAGGGCACCATAGGCTGCTAGGTTAAGTTGTTGTGAGAACTCATAGTTATAGGTGTCTGCATATTCTGCGTACTCTTGTCCTTCAGAACTATTTGGATGGGGGACAAATTGGCCTGATAGAGATAGGGTGACAGGGTCATCTGTTCCGTCAACGTAGTACAGTCCTTGGTGATGCAAGTCCACAAAGACGTCAACCGTACCGAATTCTTCTTTTAACCCTTTGTACACGTCACGAACCGTTTGTGACTCTGGAGTGATATACCAGCCTGGGTCGTCGGAGGTTCCCGGGATGTCTTTGGCTTTTGGTACATAATCAAGATCCGGATTAAAATCACGATTTACATCAAAACCGGGACGAGGAGCATAGTTATCACCTTGCAAAGTTCCTGTGTAATAATTCCATGTAGGCCCATCCGCCTTGGCAAGCTGTGGGAAATCTGCTAATACTTCTTTCCAAGACATATCGTTTCCTCTTCGGTCTAATTCAGAAGCATCTGGGTTCATTTTTGGCAAAGCGACTAAAGTAATTTCTTCTCTTACTTTTTTAGCATGGGGGAATTGCTTGAACCTAAGTATTGTAAAATATTTAACAATGCCTCGGTTCCTGTTTTTTCGTTCCCATGAATTTCACTCTCAATCATGATGACGCGGTCTCCGGTCCCGACCCTTGCTTGATAGATATTCCTTCCACTATTCGAGTGGCCGGCCACACTGACTTCAACTTTCCCTTTACTAGTTTGTTCGATTTTATCAAGTTTCTTACCTAACTGAGTATAGTCCGTGAAACCAGAACTATTATAGGTTTGTTGATCAGGAGTTCCCGGATGATTCCCTGCCGCAGATGCCGGCATCACCATGCTGGTAGAAAGGACAATCGTGCTTAAAACAGCCAGAATTTTTTTCTTCTTCAAACTCACCACACTCCTTCAACTTTTTTTGTCAAATTAATAATTATTCTGCAGAGTAATTACTTTCCGGCAGTGTTTCCCAGAAAGAGGTATCTGCTGAATTGATAGAACCGTCAGCTAGTGAATTTAAGCTTGCTTCCATAGCTGTTACAACTTGCTTAATTAAGTAGCCGTTACTTTTTTGCCCTAATACGTAATCTTCATAATAATGGTCTGCCATTCCTCTAACTTCAAGTAATAGAGTAGAGATTCCATACTCTAAAGCTAGTCCGTTTCTGCTGATTGTTGGTTTGTTACTGCCAGGATATTTGGAAAGAAGGCCGTACCCTTTGGAGTCAATAGCATTGTATAAGACAGCACCTAGCTGCTTTGACTGTTCTCGAACTTCTGGGGCTACATTTTCGTTTGTAGGATAAAGAATGGATCCTGAAACAAGCTCACCTGTTTCCCCTAGAGTGGCTTGAGTTCCTTGGTGGTGCAGGTCGATCATGTAATCAGGTTGGTATTTTTGCAAAACATTTTGATGCAATGCTTTCGTTTCGGGCTGGTTACGATCAACATGGTCACGGTTAAGATCAACACCGTTTGCATTGTAACGAGTGTGAGTTCCGGCGACGTAGTTCTCTAAGGAGAAATTGACATCACCTTCAGCACCATCCACGTTTAATCGGGGAGCGATAAGCACATTTACATTATTGAGGATTTCTTGTACTTGTTTTCCGTTAGAAGTTAAGTTTTTAATGACTTGAAGAGCGCCTTCCGTCGTCAGTGTTTCATTGCCGTGCTGCTGGGTTAGAAACAGGATGGTTGGGTTATCTTCATCTATGCCAAAATTGGCCAAGTATAAATCCCTGCCTTTTACAGATTGACCATAAACCTCAAGCTCCAATGCTTCAGAACGCTTATCTGCTTTTTCCAAGAAGTCGACCATTTCTTCGTAGGAGTGAAGGCGTTCATTTTTAATGGTTTCATTTCCTCCATAGTTCGGTCCGTTGGGGCTGTTTTCTTCTGCCAAAACTGTACCTCCCCCTGTCAAAAATGTCCCTGATATCAGTAAGGCTCCACTTACTACTGCTGTTAAGACTTTGTTTTTCATAAACATCCTCCTAAGATTTATTTATAAACTATTTCGGTTAGTAGCAGGTGGATACCTTTCTTAGAAAGGAAAATAATTCCATATGCCCACAGTTGTTTAAAGTGTTAGTAGTTTAAAGGCCTTTTGAAATGGATATATTTACCTCGTTATAAAAGGAGCTGTTCGGCGGCCATTGAATTGATGTCACTTTGAGTTATATACTGTCATATGAGTGTGTATAGATAGCTTAAGAACAAATATTGATATTCAAATGATACGAGGATAATTGGAACGGCATTGGGATTGTAGGAGGTATGTATGATGGATCATTCTCGAATAAAAGAAGAGGTAACTGCACTCTATAAAAAGTTAATAGAGGCCTGGAACCATCGAAATGCAAAGGCTATGGCTACACTATATACCGAAACAGGCGAGCAAATTGGATTTGATGGAAGTTTAATGGAGGGACCAGAAGAAATGGTTTCGGAGCTTAGTGAAGTATTTGGCCAGCATCCCACCCCACCATTCGTTAGTAAAGTAAAGGATGTTCGAATATTAGGAGAGGAAAGTGCTGTGTTACGCGCCATCGTAGGAATGGTTCCCCCAGGTCAGACAGAACTAAATCCAGAACTTAACGCTCATCAGACACTTACTGCGGTGAAAAGAGATCAAGAATGGAAAGTTGAACTTTTTCAAAACACGCCTGCTCAATATCACGGCAGGCCGGATTTAGTCGAGGCGATGACAGAGGAGTTGAAAAATACCCCGGATAAGTAAACTATGTAAGCTGATGCTAGAAGAAACCTAGCATTAGCTTTTCTATTCTTATGAGTTTGTCCACATCGTGTTTAGCCAATAGGGGAACAGCCTTACATTCAGTGAAAGCGAATTTTGTATAATTTAATAGATATATGGCGCATTATTGAGGTGATTAATTATTCATGGTGCATTAGCCCCGTGCCCTTTCTAGTGTTTTTAGATTTTTTCGAAATCTTAGAGGGACTAACTAGAATTTCAGCGAAGATATAACTTATGAATTCTAGTTTAGGAGGGGTAATCTGTGAAGAAAAAGGTATTCTTACATACCACGTTTTTATTATTGATATTATCAACTGTGCTTACCGTTCAGCCGGCTGGTGCTGAAGACGGTAACTCTAAGCCTTCAGATGTCCAACAAATTGAAGTGAAAGACGGAAAAACTCAGCCGGTTTATTCCCATGAAGAAGCGATACGGGAAACAGTCTTTATCGAAACGTCTGTTGATAGTGATGGCGACGGGGAACTTGATCGCATCCACGCAGACATTATTCGACCGAAAGAAACGGAACAGGGTTTAAAAGTTCCGGTCATCTATGAAATGAGCCCATACCGTGCTGGACTCAATCCGATCAATTTCCATGATGTCGATGTCCCTTTAAATCCAGTAGACCATAAGAAACCTGCGAAAAAAGGGAAGGATGAACAAGGTGAAGTAAGTCTTGCACAAGACCAGGGTGCGACCAGCACATCTGCAGCAGCCGGTCCAAATGAACCATCGTTCCCAGGTTACTATGACGATTATTTTGTTCCCCGTGGATATGCAGTTGTTCTTGCTGAAAGCCTAGGAAGTGGGCTTTCAAATGGATGTGCAACGTCAGGCGGCGAGAACGAAACGCTTGGTACAAAAGCCGTTATTGATTGGTTAAACGGCAAAACAAAAGCTTATGACAGTGAAGGGAATCTTGTTGAGGCTGATTGGTCCACTGGAAGTACAGGCATGATGGGGATTTCCTATAATGGTACATTGCCAAATGCTGTATCTACAACGGGCGTAGAAGGATTAGAAACGATTGTTCCGATTGCGGCAATTAGCAGCTGGTACGATTATTACCGAGCAAATGGCGCTGTTGTAGCACCAGGAGGGTATCAGGGAGAAGACACAGATGTCCTGGCACATGCTGTTACGACGCGTGCGAACGCAGGAGAATGTGATGACGTTCTTCAGAAACTTGAGAGATTACAGGATCGTGAAACAGGCGACTACAATGAATATTGGGACGAACGTAACTATGTAAAAGATGCTAGTAAAGTTGAAGCAAGTGTTTTTGCCGTACATGGCCTAAACGATTGGAACGTAAAGACGAAGCACCTATCCCAATGGTGGGACGCTCTTGGCGAAAATAATGTAGAACGTAAACTTTGGCTTCACCAAAGCGGACATGCCAATCCTTACTATCTCCGTAATGAAGAATGGCTTGATACGCTAAATAAGTGGTTTGACTATTGGTTGTACGACATTGACAACAATGTAATGGAAGAGCCAATGGTAGATATTCAACGAGAAGATGGAAATTGGAAAACGTATGAGTCTTGGCCTGCGAAGGATGCAAAGGACATTTCTTTAAACTTCCAGGCAGAAGGGGCTAGTCTTGATCTAAAGCCAATGTCAGGCAAAAATAAGACGACAGCGACTTTTGTAGATAATCCAGCAATAACAGCTGAAACACTCGCTGAGAATCCAGATAGTGATCAAGAGAATCGATTAGTTTACCAAACACCAAAACTTGAATCTGCACTTCGAATAAGTGGAACACCTGAAGTTTCCATTCGAGCAAGCATTGACGCACGTGCCGCTAATTTAACGGCACTGCTAGTAGATTACGATCCAGATGAAAAATCATTTGAAATCGTCACGAGAGGTTGGATGGATCCGCAAAACCGCCATTCGATTTCTAAATCCCACTCGCTTGTACCAGGTAAAGAGTATAAGTTCACGTGGGGGATGCAGCCTGAAGATTATATCTTTGAGGAAGGCCACCAAGTAGGTGTGGTTCTGCTTTCTTCAGATCATAACTATACGATTCGTCCGGAAGCGGGGACTGAGATTACTGTTGATCCAAAACGGAGTAAGGTTATCTTGCCTATTGTGGACGGAAGGAAAGCCATTACTTTTTCGAACGAATAGTTTTTCTTGGAATTCCATGACAACCATACTAACGCCTCCTGGATCTTGGCTAGGGGGCGTTTTTTGCTGAGTGACAGTAAAATTGGTCTCTCAATTTAATGAAACAGACTGTTTTTCTTAAACAAACGGGGCGTATTCTGAGTAATGTCTTGTGCAAATGATAGAAAGAGGTCTTGCTTAGAAACTAAAACCAGCTATTTGAGAATCCTAGCTGGTTACTTAAGGATTCTCCCATGTTATTTAAGAATTACCCCGGGTTATTAAGAATCCTCTCATGCTATTTAAGAATCACAACTGGTTATTTTAGTAACTGAAAGTGTCTGTGTCCCCCGGCGCGTTAATGCATTAACGCGCCGGGGGGCACAGGCCACCAAATCTAAAAAGTTAGTACCTAACGGGTATGTTCAGGAATATGTGGATTTGTATGCCAACAACATAACTGCAAATCCGCAGCCCCATCTCCACATAGGACTGGCTTTTGGAAGGTTTTTTCTTGCTAAACTTATTCTTAATAAAACAGCAAAAACGTGGAAAGATATATGCTAAGGATAGAGCAGAATCATTGTTTTTGATTATGTAAAAAAGAGAGTGTCCCACAATGGTTTGTGGGACACTCTCTTTTAATTTTCCACAGTGTAACTTTTGAGTATCTGTTACAAAGACCTCTTTTTTCTAATCTTTAGTCTTTGGATCATCTTCATCTTCTCCATCATTTTCTGGATCGTCCAACGGCTCTTCCATGTTTTCTTCAGTATCTTCGGGTTTAATGCTTCAATATTTATGGGGGCTGGTATGTTAATTATAAACATATGTTTAGGTGTGGTTGCTTACTTACATATTGTCCTCAATAAAGGGGCGTTGTACTAAAAAATTAAAAAAGCCGATATGAGAGATTCCCATATCAGCCTTTACCATTCATTGTGTTATGGAGTAGTTGACTGCTTTCGTTGAAGAATACTTTATAGGCTAGATTGACAAATACGATAACCGTTAACGAAACGGCCCCAACAATACCGAGCAGGATGGCAATTTGATATTCGATAGCGACGAACGGACTCGCTCCGGCTAAAATCTGCCCGGTCATCATTCCTGGTAAAAACACAATTCCCATGCCGACCATTTTGTTAATGGTGGGCAGGATGGCGGAATCAAATGCACGATTGACCCATTTTTTGGTGGCTGCCTGTGGCGTCGCACCAAGCATTAATGCCGCTTCCACTTTATGCCTCTGGTCATTCATCCCATCAAGCAGGGTCTGTACACCGAGCGTAACCCCTGTCATGGCGTTACCAATAATCATTCCGGCGATTGGAATGAAATATTGAGGGTCGTACCAAGGTGTAAGCTGGATGACGATAAAATTAAAGTAAAGCAAGCTAACGACAGAGCCTGCAATCATAGAAATTAGAACGGCGCGCTTTAGCGGTTTGCCTAGCTCCCCACGGACCCTGCTTGAAATATTGCGGATAGAGAAGGCGACCATGATCGCAACGACAAGGATGGTCAGTAATGGGTGTGGGTTTTCAAATAACAACATTAAAATATAGCCGACAATAAGCAACTGTAACGTCATTCGTATGGTGGCAATTAAGATCTGTTTTTCCCTCGGGATTTTGCGCCAGCGTACGATGGCTAATAAAATAATAATGAATACATAAGCTGCTCCGAGCTGCCAGAGCGTGAGGTTAATCATTTCATCTCTCATGATGATCCCTTCCCTTGTAACGTATATTCATGGAAATCAATGGTTTGATCAGAAAACGCAGCCGCCACTGAACTGGAATGGGTCACAAAAATAACCGTTTTCTTTTGTTCCTCTGCAAATGTCATAAAATTCTCCATGACTTCATGCTCCAGATCCTCATCAAGGGAGGATGTTGGTTCATCCAGCAAATACACCGGGCTTTCCATAAGCGTCATTCGTGCTAAAGCCAAGCGCTGCTGTTCACCTCCAGATAAGGTTTCAGCCTCGCCCTCAAGATCTTTATGTAAACGAAAACGTTCCATCGCTTTCTTGCAAGCTGCTTCATCGGGTACTTCCTGCTCAGCGAAGTGAATGCCGGCTAACAGATTATCTTTCACACTTTCGCCAAACAATACGGGATGTTGTGTAAGCATGACTACTTCTCTTCGGTGCGCAATGGGCTCAAGTTCTGAGACATTTTTGCCACGGAAAAACAGCTTGCCGTCACTTGGGGAAATCATGTGATTCAGAAGCTTTAGAAATGTAGACTTACCACTGCCGCTTTCGCCGACAATACAAGTTTTCTGATGTTCATTGATCGTTAATGAAGGTATATGCAAGATATCATGATAGGTGACGTTCTCAAAGGTGAACAAAGCGGAAACACTCCTTAGACATAACAGAATGGGTACTTTTATAAGACTCTCTAAAGCCAATTTTATCCTAAATGAAGGACTAGAGAAACTAATACGAAACGGGTACGCCTTAATTTCCCACAAAGGTCATAAATTATCACATAGGTAGAGAAACGAGAGAGGATAAAGGATCATATAACGAAAGCGATGTCATTGCTGTTACAATTTGGGTTTGAAAATTTAAATTTGCGTCGCTTAGGACTGGATGTTTTTCATATAATGAAAGAGTGATTCGATCATTTCAGAAACTAGGCTTCAGGCAGGAAGGAGTCATTAGAAATAATCTCTATTACAATGGAGACATTATGCCTTATGGGTGTACTAAAGGGAAGGGTTTCTTGAAAAATAAGGATTGATGACATTTCGCTACTCCTAAGTGAAAAAATGTAGTAGTTTTTTGTGTCAACTGCAATGTTTTTTGAAAATAGTTAGGGGGTTCTCTTTATATGTAAATACTGCCTTTTTTATCAATCATTAAAACGATAAAAAGGGGTAGTGAATATGAAAACTCAATCTTTTCGGTTCTTATGGATCGGCCAGGCGGTTGCCAACCTAGGTGATGTGTTATTAATCGTTGGGCTGATCTCCATTTTATACACCTTAACTGAATCAGCATTGTATTTGGCGTTGTTGCCATTTGTGAATACGTTTGGACGTTTTATCAGTGGAATGATTTCTTCAATTGTACTAAATAAATATCGGCTGAAGTCTTTGTTAGCTTGGTCTCAAGTGGGAAAAACAGCTGTATTGTTTGGACTTTCATTATTGATCAGTTTTTTGCCCGATCCAAACATCATGGTTATCCTTACATTTGTTTTAGGGATTGCTTTTTTGGACGGATGGGCAGTACCGGCAACTCGTGCCATGCTTCCGAGGTTAGTTTCTGAACAAGATATTGTGAAAGCGAATAGTTTCGTATCGGTAGTAAGTGAAACCATCCAATTTGGAGGCTGGGCTCTTGGGGGAGTTCTTGTTGCACTTACAAGCGGTGGCCATGTCATTTGGCTTACGTTTGCTTTGTTCATTAGCGCCTCCTACATGATGCATAAGGTTGTTGATCACACACCTTTTCAAAGAAAAAAGAGTGGCAACCACCCAATCGCAGCTATGAAAGAGGGTTGGCAAATGATTTGGGGATCCAAGCTTTTTAGGAACCTCCATGTGATGATTTTCTTTGAAGCCATTGCGAATGTTGTTTGGATAGCCGCTATCCTCTACGTGTTTGTGACAGAAGTGCTACATCAAACAGAAGCTTGGTGGGGCTATCTCAATACTTTATTTTTTATAGGATTAATTTTGGGAGGGGTATTTTGTTCGAAATTCTCTCTTATCCTTGAGAAAAAAATGAGGAAGTTTCTCATCTTATCTTCATTTGGTGTCAGCCTTCTAACGTTTACATTTGGATTGATTTCAGTAGCTTGGATAGCGCTGATTTTTGCAGCTTTTCACGGTTTTATCGAGCAGCTCAAAACGATTACGGTTCAGACCTATGTTCAAAAAGAGGCTGCAACAGATGAGTTGCCTAAGCTTTATGGAGCTCAAAGTGCGTTAGTATCCCTCACATTTGGAGTATCTTCGCTAGTCTTTGGATTCTTGGCGGACACATTTGGAGTTCCATACGCTTTCTTTATTGCGGGAATATTGCTTGCTGGATCGGCGATATATGCTTTTGTTCAGCGCGGATCTTTTCCTGAAAAAGTATGAATAGTGGGGAGATGCGCTTTTCGCGCGGATATAATCAGGAAATCGCAGATAAGGTTCGGGGTGGAAACTTTGTTGATCAACAGTGGTAAGGTAAGCTTGCACATGGTATAATAGTTATAGAAAAACATATAATGAAAAAAGGGGCGCAGCTGCTACTGCGACCCTTTTAGATAATGGTTCCCCCAGGGGATCAGCTATTTAGAGAAATAGACCTCTCCCGATCAACTTGTCAGGTTAATAGGGAGGTCTATTTTTTATTGATCATTTTTATGATCAATGCGAGCAATGCAATCAAAAACGTTCCAAATGTAAACAAAACCATTAGAACTTCATACATGCTCATGGGCATCACCCCCTTATTGTCGTGGGGTTAGCCGACCACCCTAAAAGAATATTATCCAACTATGATTTTACCACACTTGTGTACACAAACCTATTCATTTTTAGAACAAGTGTTCCCGATGCTGATAAATTACAAAATTATCAAGTATATGTAACCTTTTTCAGTTAATTCCGTCTATACTACCAAAGCCGTTCAATCTTCCCCGGAGAAGAATTGATCAGACAGGAGGTCAACATGAGAAAATGGATGGTTGTGATAGTGATTCTCAGTTTTTGCGCTTTAGCCACTTCCTGCAGCGATGACTCAAAAAGTACGGAATCGTCAGCTGACAAAGCGACTTTGGTGACCGAAGAAAGTGGTAAGTTTTCTACTCCACCAAATGAATTAGAAAACGTACAACAAGATGACGCGTCTAAAGAGGGAAGTACTCAAGCAGGAACAGGTGAAGTGAACCAATCTGATCGAAAAGTCATTTATACGGCCAATCTCCGTATTGAGGTCAAAGATTACCAACAATCCATCGACGATATTCAAGCAAAGGTTTCTGAATATGGTGGTTATATTGTGGAATCAAATATGTCTGGAGATTCTGGCGAGGATTCAGCCAATGGGCATGTAACCGCGCGCATCCCCCAAGGAGAGTTTCATGAGTTCATTCAGTTGGTGGAAGAGGGCAGCAGCAAGGTTCTTGAAAGTTCGATTTCAGGGCAAGACGTGACAGAGGAGTACGTCGATCTCGAGTCTCGCCTAAAATCTAAACGTGTAGTTGAGAAGCGGCTGCTTTCTTTTATGGAACAAGCTGAAAAAACGGAAGATCTATTGAAGATTTCTAACGATTTGGCTAAAGTCCAGGGCGAGATAGAAGAAATACAAGGGCGAATGAATTACTTGCAAAATAAAGCTGATTTGGCCACTGTAACTGTTCATATTCAAGAAAATAATGTGCGTATTTCTGGGATGAATGATGAGGAACTAAATACGTGGGATCAAACAAAGCAACAATTTTTGAAGAGTATAAACTTTCTCATTTCCATTTTCTCAAGTTTAGTTGTTTTCTTTGTCGGCAACATACCCGTGTTGCTTCCTCTGATCATCATCGGTGTAATTGTATTCTTGATGATTAGGAAGAAAAGAAATAAAAGATCACAGGAAGGAGTATAGTATATGGGACATGTATCTTTGATTAAACCTACAGCGAATTTAGAAAAAGAGTACCTTTCCTTTTATCAAGAATGGAAAGAATCTGGAGAGGAAATGGTTCCATGGGTGATTGGAAAAGACCCGTCAGATTTTGGTGCAATGGTTGAGAGTCTTCTGGCATCAGAAAAAGGGAGGAATCTTCCAGAGGGGTGGGTGCCTGATTCGACCTTTTGGCTTGTAGACCGTGATCAAACCGTGTTAGGCGTAGTAAATGTACGCCATCAATTAACAGAAAAGTTGTCCAACTCGGGCGGCCACATCGGCTATGGCATTCGTCCTTCTGCAAGGCGGAAAGGGTATGCTGTAAAATTATTAGCTTTAACTTTAGAAAAGGTGAAAGAATTGGGGATCCTAAAGGTCCTCGTCGTTTGTGATGAAGGAAATATAGGATCTGAAAAAACAATTAGAAAAAATGGCGGAGTTCAGGATGATGACTTTGTTGAAAAGGATGGAAATGTAATGAAAAGGTTTTGGATAGAAGTATAAGGAACGAGCCCACAACCTGTTTGGCTGTGGGCTCGTTCTATGGTCAGCCCTGCCACTCAGAGTCTAAGATACTCATTTCATATAAACTCCAGTATTCGTTGTTCATTTTTCGATGATCACGTAATAAACCGTCCTTTTTAAACCCCGCTTTTTCATAACAGCGAATGGCCGGTTCGTTAAAGTCAAACACTCCAAGGCTGACTTTATGAAGTTTAAGTTCATCGAAGGCTATTTTAAGAACTTCCTTCATCATCGTTGTCCCCATCCCTTTTCCACGAGTCTGATCTCCTACGATGACTTTTCCAATTCGGGCCGATTTATTTGTTCTATCAATGTTTCGCAAGGCTATGTGTCCAACTATAGTGTCCGTCCGTTTGTTGATCACGCAGTAGATGAACTGACTGGCATGCTCAGTATTTGAGTCGGTTACATAGTCTTGTAATTGCTCATAGTCAAGTGGGTATTGAAACATAGGGCCGCCCCATTGTAGTAAAAATTCTGGAGATTTGATCCAATCCATTAGTTGAGGAAAATCGTTTTCTGTAAAATAGCGAAGTTCTATCATATCCATCACATGTTCCTTTCCGTTTTTGGCAAAATCAATATTGTTATAGATAGTGTACTTTTTCTAGGTGATGAAGTCACGAGGCATGTCCTTATTTCGTAAAGGAAATTGCTAAGCTATAGTGAATGGGATACAATAACACGAAGAAGATCGATCATGGAGGGGTACATATGGCGTTCCTTGAGAGTAGTGTTATCATACAAAAACCGATTGACGAGGTATTCGCTGTAGCGACAGACTTTTCGAAGAGTCCAGAAATAATGAAAACGGTAGTCGATGTTGAATCCTTAACAGAGGGACCAGTCCGGGAAGGCTATCAATTTAAAGAAGTACGCGAGATACGCGGCCGTAAATCTGCGTCTATTATTGAAGTTACTGATTTCGAGCAAAACAAGAGCTATTCGGTTCGAAGTGCGCAGCATGGAATTGATTTGCGCTATCATTATACTTTTATTGAAACGACGGAAGGTACGAAGGTTGAATTTAATGGTGAATTAGAAACATTAGGTTTACGCAACACATTAATGAAGCCGCTTATCAAAAAGATTATCAAAAAAGAAGATGCCAATCACTTGGGTAAAATGAAGACATTCATTGAAGAGGGTTAGCCTCAGTGTGATATAATGAGAGAAATCAAAATAGACGTACGCAATTAAAGGTCTCATTCTGTAAATTTGGGGACCTGTTTTTTTATGAATTAGAAGAACGCGTCCGGCAAAGGAGAAGACTAGTTATGACCCAATCGACAGACCCTATATGGTTTCAGAATTTAGCACCTTTTATAAAAGAAGCGTGGGAGGAATCGAGCTTCGATCAACCCACATCCATTCAACTACAAGCCATCCCACTTATCAAAGAAGGAAAAGATGTCATCGCTGAGGCACCCACTGGCAGTGGAAAAACACTTGCATATTTATGGCCGCTGTTGGAACAAATCGATCCTATGAAAAAGCACACGCAAGTACTTGTGCTCGCTTCTTCGCATGAACTCGTCATGCAAATTCATCAGGAAGTTCAGGCATGGTCAAAAAATAGTGGTCTAACAAGCGCGACGTTAATTGGCGGTGCAAATGTAAAGCGTCAAATTGAAAAACTTAAGAAGAAACCGCAAATGGTTATTGGTACGCCGGGCAGGGTATATGAATTAATGAAGCAGAAAAAGTTGAAAGCACACGAAATGAAAACACTCGTTTTTGATGAAGCGGATCAGCTTCTTGTCCCAGAACATCAGGAGACTGTCCACAACATTGTTAAAGCAACCCTTAAAGAAAGGCAAATCCTCCTTTTCTCAGCAACGTTACCAAATGAAGTAGAAACATTAGCCAATGAGTTTATGAATGATCCTGAAGTAGTTCGCGTAACGAAAGAAGTGTTAAAACCGAATGTTGAACATGTATATATTTCTACGCAAGACCGTGACAAGGTAGAAACACTTAGGAAATTAGCCCGAATGGAATCGTTTAAAGGGCTGGCATTTGTGAAAGATATTGGGAATTTAAGTGTTCAGGCAGAAAAACTTAGGTATAAAGGCTTGGAAATAGGTGTCTTGCATAGTGGTGCTAAAAAGGAAGAACGTGCCAAAGCATTGAAAAGTTTTCGTAATGGGGATTTTCCCCTGTTACTAGCAACGGATGTAGCAGCCCGAGGTTTAGATATTAAAGATATTACGCATATCGTTAATATAGATACACCCAAAATTGCCTCTGAATACATTCATAGAGCTGGACGTACTGCGCGTTTAGGAGCTGCATCGGGTACGGTAATATCACTAACTAATCCAGTAGAAGATAAACGTTTGAAAAAGTTTGCGAGAGACTTCAACTTCTCCCTTACAGAAAAAGAGATCTATAAAGGAAAGTTAACAAACTGTAAATAAACATCACTATTTTTCCAGTACAGGAATGGGTTTGATAATAATTCTTCGTTGGGAATGCAAGAAATTCCTGGTGTTTGCTAGGGAAGACTTACGATAACTATCGGCCCTTGTTGCTGGATGCTAGGCATGGAATACTAATGTTAACGCTTCAAGCTGCATTAAACAAAACAAAAGGAGTGAAAGCTTTGCTTAAAAGATATTCTTTCATTTTAGTCGCTGTTTTAGCTATCGTTTCCATTTCTTCTCCAGCAACAGCATCAGCCCAAGAGCGGGGAACTTGGAAAGTAGAACAAGTAAATACACAGTCTGCTGGAGAATGGATGACCTATATACAAGATTGGTTATCAGAACAGAACCTGGAATTCAGTGTGGAGAGATTCGAGCAGAACTTTAAGGTTCTCTTTAACCCAGAACAAATTCCAGCGGAACAACAACCAGCACAGCCTTCTCAAACACAAGAACTAGAGAAGGAGCAACCACAACCAGCTCAGCAAGAGCAACCAGTCGAGCAAGCTGCTCAGGCTCCCCAGTCAGGGCAAGAGTCTACAGAAGCATCTCAAGCACCAGCTGAGGTTGAAGCAAATGCAACATCTAATTACGAAGAAAAAGTTGTTCAGTTAGTCAATGAGGAGCGAGCAAAAGAAGGATTGGCACCTCTTGAAATGCATAATCGCCTAAGTGATCTTGCACGTATGAAATCACAAGACATGGCAGACAAAGGATATTTCAGCCATACGTCACCAACTTATGGTTCACCTTTTGACATGATGAAGCAATATGACTTCAGCTACTCAACAGCAGGCGAGAACATCGCGGCAGGCCAACGAACTCCACAAGAGGTAGTGGAAGGTTGGATGAACAGCCCTGGACACCGCGCAAACATTATGAATGAAAGCTTTACTCATATCGGTGTAGGTTATGTTGAAGGCGGTTCATATGGTACGTACTGGACTCAATTATTTATGACACCTAGATAAGTAAGATAGAAAAAGACAGGCTCTCAACTCGAGAGCCTGTCTATTATTTTGTTAACGTAGGAGCTTAACTGAGCAAGACTAATTATCCATCCCCTTGATGATCACGCGGAGGAAGTTCAATCGCTGAGTACCCTGGAGAGTTAGGTGTTGGTGCATGATGTTCCTGTTTTAACCCACTCTAAACTTTACTTAAATTCCCTTTATCGGGCGAACATATCCCTCGGCACTGGTGTTGTCGATTTTCTTTTCAGCTTGAACCCACTGGTGGATGAGGTATACCAATGTTAAGAGCATCGTGATAAGCCCGGCGATCATAAATCCAAGTGTCGGAGTAGATTCGTAATAGACAAAGGAGACCTGATGGTAAATGAAGAAGAGTAAGGTTGTTCCTGTAAAGTAGGCAAGCTTGTCTAAATAAGCCCTTGATTTCTGGAATGGGCACTTGAGAATTAGCGGACCCCAATAAATGATGGAGCTGAACCCGAGAATCATGAGGTGGAGAACGATTCCCCATTCGTTGGAAATCGTGTGTAATACCTCATAACTCACTAATACTCCACCAACAAACAGAGCCATGCTAGAGAGCAGCCGATTACTTCTTTTTACAAAAAATCGAAATGAGCTCCGAAACCATAAATGGTGTTGATTTGCGTATGAAATGAGCAGAGGAGCAACTATAAAAGCGATTAAACTACGTGATGTATTTTCGATAGGTTGAACGTACAAACTGTTGAGGATTACGATACCGATAACGAAAAAACAGATAAATAAGTGAGGCAAGAATTTCCGAGTGCGAAGTGTTGAGGTTTGTCCCATATTTACCATCTCCTTGAAGCTTTACAGCTAGATTTCCTGCGTGGATATTTATTAAACCGATAAGAAACGGTTTTAATGATATAGGTTAGTGTGTCAACTTTTGACTTATTTAGTAGAGGAAAATAACGTTAATGAACGTATCATGTTGTTTAAACTTGATCGCCTTAAAATGTTATAATTTTAAGAAAAGTACGCAGAAAGAGGTGTTGATATGAAGTGGGGGATTTTAAGTACAGCAGCGATTGCAAAGAAAGCACTTATTCCAGCACTACAACGTGCAGAAGATGCGGAAGTTGATGCGATTGCCAGTCAAAATGGTAAAGAAAGAGAAGTAGCAGAGGAGTTTGGTATTCCCAAGGCCTACTCCAGTTATGAGTTGCTTTTAGCTGATGAGGAAATTGAGGCTGTATACATTCCGCTTCCTAACCATTTGCACAAAGAGTGGACGATCAAAGCGGCTGAAGCAGGCAAGCATGTTTTATGTGAAAAGCCTGCTGCACTAAAAGCTCAGGACGTGGAGGACATGATCACAGCTTGTAAACAAAATCAAGTTTATTTTTTAGAAGCGTTTATGTATCAATTTCATCCCCAGCATGAGAGAGTGAAGCAATTGATAGAAGAGGGGGCAATTGGTGACGTTGGACTTGTCCGTGCTAGCTTTTCCTTTCATTTTAATCGAGATTCTAATAATATTCGCTTAGACGTAAACAAAGGCGGTGGAGCCCTTTGGGATGTAGGTTGTTATGGTATCCATTCAGCCTTACACGTGCTGAGTCAGGAAGTGAAGAACGTTAATGCAGTTGCACACATCGATGATAAGTTCGGGGTGGATACAACAGCAGTTGCTACGTTGATGTTAGAGGACGAAACCATTGTGCAAGTAGATTGTAGCTTTGATGGTGTGCCGCGCAATGAGTATGAGGTGATTGGCACCAAAGGCATGATCAAAGTTCATGATGCCTACCGTCCAGATAAGAAAGACCATCAGGGCATCGTTACCATTCAAACTGAAAATGGCACAGAAGAGATGATCATTGAAGGGGATCAATATCGCCTTCAAGTGGAGACCTTTATGAATGCCATTCAACGGCAGGAATCCTTCGTTGATTATCATAGGGAGACGGTTCGTTACATTGAAGTGATGGAGGACTTGCAGCAGCTTTTGTAAACAAAGGAGTTTTTGTTAAAAATGAAAATCCCGGAATTGGCGCAGATGGACGGATTGGATCAACTCCATCTGATAAGAAATAACCAAATAAAGGTTACAGAGATTACCGAGCACTATATTCAAGTGATCAAAGAGAAAAATCCACAGCTTAACGCGGTCGTGCACACAATGTTTCATACAAGCACGAAAGAGGATGGTGTCTTTGCAGGGATGCCCTTTTTAGTAAAAGACTTGAATGCAGTTAAAGGGGAGCCGTTGACAAGTGGTTCGAAGCTGATGGACGGGTATACGGCGGAAGTGGATGATGTGAATGTAAGACGTTTCAAACAGGCAGGACTTACGGTTATAGGAAAAACGAATACGCCTGAGTTCGGATTTACTCCTGCGACTGAATCGACATATTTAGGATACGCGAAAAACCCTTGGAATAGGAACTACTCCCCTGGGGGATCGAGCGGGGGAGCCGCTGCTGCTGTAGCCTCTGGAATGATCCCCTTTGCCCATGCGAACGATGGGGGAGGTTCCATTCGAATTCCTGCCTCCTGCTGCGGTTTATTTGGATTAAAGCCTACCCGAGGGCGAACGCCTTTATCGCTGAGCTTCAATAGCTTATCCGTCAATCACGCTGTGACAAGGTCTGTAAGGGATAGCGCCGCACTATTAGACGTATTAAAGGGCCCTCAGAAAACAGATTCCTTTTTCACCCCGAATGATCAAAGTTCTTTTTTAGAGCAAGCAGGGAAAGAACCGGGGATATTGAAAATTGGTTATATGGCGGACTTTGGATCATTAATGGAAATTGACGGGGAAGTACAGAAATCGACGAAAGCTACAGCTGAGCTTTGTGAACGTCTTGGTCATCAAGTTGAACTCGCCTACCCAGATTTTGATTTGCACCGATTTATGGATGCTTTTGTAACTGTATGGGTCGTAGGGGGAGCATTGGCTGTGAAAGAAGCTGCCCGTTTAAATCGGAAAGAGATAAATGAGATGAATATGGAGCGGATCCTTTTCACCTTACATAAGAAAGGTAGTAATATGACAGCACTGCAGTATGAAGAGGCACGACAATATCTACATACAGAAAGTGTAAAGGTACATGAATTCTTTGACAGCTATGATGTGCTTCTGCACCCCGTGAATTCGAAGCCACCACTGCCGTTAGGGCATTATAATGGAGAAGAAAAATCGGTGGATGAAATATTGGCAGTGTCCGCAGAGTATGCCCATTTAACACCTATTGCGAATGTCACAGGCCAGCCGGCCATGAGTGTACCTCTCTATTGGGGTGAGAATAACCTTCCGATTGGCTCGCATTTTATGGGGCGTTTCGGTGATGAATCCACTTTAATTAGGCTTGCTGCACAGTTAGAAAAGGCACAGCCGTGGTGGGCAAAATATGGGGAGCTTGTTTAGGAGGTGGACTAGGGTGTATAAACAAACAATTGCATTTATAACAAAAGGTGATTTATTGTTAATGCTTAACCGAAACAAAGCACCTAACCAAGGGTTGTGGAATGGTGTTGGGGGTAAAATGGAAGCTGGAGAAAGTCCAGATGAATGTATTGTACGTGAAGTTAAAGAAGAAACTGGACTTCCTGTAGACCAAATGCATTTTATCAATAAAGGCTCGGTGAGATGGGAAATTGACGAGAAACGGTTTGGTGGTATGTACGTTTATCACGTAAAATTGCAGGGGACATACGCGCTTCAAACGCCATCAGCAAACGTTGAAGGGATCTTGGACTGGAAAGATCAATCATGGGTACTAGATGAGCAGAACCAGGGTGTTGGAGGAATGATCCCTAGGTATCTTCCCCAAGTTCTAAAGGGAGTAGAACCGTGTGATCATCATTTTATAATGCAAGATCAGAGAATTGCCCGATATGAGTGCCAACCTTTGTCCGTGGCGAAAAACTTTAAAATATAAGGCAGTAGGAGTATGATTGGAGTGATCTATTCATATGATTGAAAAAATAAGGAGGAATTGAAATGGCCTGGTTTCACACCATCCTGTCAGCTAGATTTCTATTTATTGGTTTCTTCTCCTTAACTGCATTAAGTTTACTTACCTTTCAATCTGTTGCAATGTTTCATGCAATGATCGATTTCTTTGAAGTATTCAGGAGAAAATAAAACAGAAAGAAAAAGGATGAACCAATTGATGGTTCATCCTTTTTCTCTGATAGGTAGGAATTCATCTAAATATGCAATTAATGTCTGATTTCACGCAATTATCCCGTGAAATATGCAATTAATTGATATTTGGTGCAATTATCGCATTTTATGTGCAATTATCAATGATTTCGTGCAATTCGAAATCAGTCGGCCTGACGATGAGCGGTAGCTTCAAAAGTAATCGTCCCGGTGGAATTCGTAGGATAGCTGTCAAACTGATAGTCGCTTGACAGAATGATATCCTTAAACCCAAGGCTTTGTAAAATCAGCCTGAATTCCTCCACACCATACCAACGCAGTGGAAAGCGTTCGAGTTCAGTTTGTATTAACTGACCGTTTCTCCACCTTTCATATTGACTGTAAGAGATAGAATATTGGTTAACCTTCAACAATATGATCATCTAATGTAACCATATCACCATTGTCCAACTCCCATGTTCGAGTAGAATGTTTTCCAATTGGAAATTCAGAGGGTACCATGAGATCAATGATAAGACGACCCCCAGGTTTCAAATGTCTATGGAAGTTTCGTAACGCTTGTAGAGAAAGTTCTCTTTCATAGAGTAGAAGGAACGTGCCCGTAGGAATGATGATCGCCTCGTAAGTCTCATCAGTTGCAAAGGACTCCATTTTATCTTGGAAGAGAGTAGGTTGAAGTCTTCTCTGTTCACAGTTGGTTCGGCATATTTCGATCATATCAGCGGAAAGATCGAACCCGTCGACATCTAATCCTTCTTCAAGTAAAGGAATGAGCATCCTGCCAGTTCCTGATGCAGGTTCTAGGATCTTGCCTTGTACGGATGCTAATCGCTTTTTGTAAAATTCGATATCACCAAAAGAGTGGCCAATTGGCTTCTAGGTTGTACACTTCTGAAGATAATTCACTGTAAAAACTAGTCATATGTTATCCTCCATTTGCAAATGTTAAAAGCCAGTCTGAGGCAGTTTGTTGAACCACGTCCAGATGGTCAATAAAGCTATGTTCGGCCCCGTTAATGACCTTCAATTTGGAGCTTTCAGGAAGCCACTTCATACCTTGCTTCGTAATCGGCATTAGAGTTCCTTCTTCCCCTTGATCTCCATGAATAAGGAGAGTAGGGCAGGTGACGTTCGACAACAGCTGCTCTTGATCACATCGTTCAAAATCCTTCAGCATTTCTTCGGTGATGAGCATATTGTTTCGGTAAGGACCATTCACTTCTACTGTAAAAGTACCAGTTCTTGCTAACTCTTTTAGCTGTTCTTGATTAAATATGTCTGGCCAATGATAGTTTACAGGTCCCGTGCCGGCCCCCGTTAAAATCATTGTTCTCACATATCGATGGTTAAATGCTTCCAGGCACACCCGTGCTCCTAAACTGTGCCCATACAGAATAATGTCCTCATAACCTGACTCAATCGCATAATGCATAGCCGGAGTTAAGTCATCGACCTCATTGGCTAATGTAAGCGGACTGTCTTCGCTCTCGCCACAACCACCAAAGTCAAACCGTAATACACTAAGGCCGAGTTGGTGAAAGGCAGAGGCAAACAAGCCAAAGCGACCGCGCGAGGAGCGGTTAGAGAGAAAACCGTGGCACATAATAATAACCGATGTTCCTTTGTTGCTATGTAAATCGCCAACTAAGGTTAAATCCCTACTGTTAGAAAAAGTAACACGTTTCACCTAGAAAATGCCTCCTTTCATTAGTCAATTGCACAATGAGAATAGTGAATAAGTTCCCCCGTTAGCATATGTAACTGTTGAATATTTGCTTTTGACAACTGCTGGAAGCCTAAATCTAGTAAGCTATTTTGAACATCTTGAGGACAGGAATCAAGAAACTCTTCTATTAACCTGTTGTCAGTCTCCTTAAAGAACAACCACAAAGCTTCGCCATAGGCTATCCAGGCAAGATGGGTGTCTTGAGATTGGTACCTTTTTGCTTTGTTAACAAAAATAGAATCCTGGTGTGGAGAGAGGTCAAAGGAGAGAGTTTTTTTCCGATTTCTTAGATAGTGTCGGAAATTACTGATGTTATTGATAATGGCCTCTGTATTCGGCAAGGATGTAAATGGTGAATGGGTCAAAAAAGATTGAAGGTGTTCTGTATGTTTTTCTTGAATAAAAGGAATGACTGCACCAGTGGATAACGTGCCCTGCTCCAAATAGGAATACAGGAGGGCTGCCTCGGCCCAAGCTCCAAGAGAAGCTTGGGTTGCTGTCGTGGGATAGCCTGCTTTTAGCATTTTATCCGCATAAGATTGCCGTTCATTGACTATATTTGTAACGATTTTAATTAGCTTTCTTTTTCCTTCTGGAGAATAGAGGAAAGCCTTTGCCTGATTCTGCAAGTGATAAAGCCTGTCATCGTTATCCTTTATGATGTATAATTCGTCGAGATAACGATGGCCCCATGGATCTTCAAGGAATTCGTCGATAGAAGGTCGTTTAGAGATTGGATAAAGGTCTACTTGTAGCATCTTATTTCGATAGGATTCGTTACTAGAAGTCTCTGCATCGATTCCGCTTGAATAAATGCTTAAGTCTAGATCACTATATTGATCATCATCACCCCGTGCTACTGAACCGGTGACAAATGCATAGTCCGCACCCATTCCTTGCGATTCCTCAACAAAGCACTTAGCAACCTCTATTAAATCCATATAAGCTAATCTCCATTCATATTTTGAAATCGTTACGATCATCATAACATTACCATTCTGCCAATTGGTACCTAAGTCCCTTTAAGAATATGCAAAACGGAAGCCCTGTCAAACAGGCTCCCGTTAATTCGTATACCATTTATAAAGTTTTTTCGGGCGGCCGATCTTTTGGTGACCGATGACTTGCTTAACCTGTCCTTCTTCCAATAAATACATTAAATAGCGATAGACGGTGGGATAGGCTAACCCGACACCTTGTGAAATAGTATCAACAGAATTTGCCCCCCGATGTTCTTTTAAAAAATGTGCTACAGCGTCGAGTGTCCCTTTGCTGATCCCTTTTGCACTGTAGACGTCTTCTTCGGACTCGAGTCTTTTTCTCATATTAGCGATTTGGATGTGTAAGTGAATGCGGGAAATAATGTCGAGTTCCTTTACAGGTTTTAAGGCAAAGTCTGTGGCACCTGCTTTCCTAAATGCATCGGCAACATCTTGATGATCATCTTCTGTTAAAACAAGAATAGGAATTTGCTGATTTTCCAAACGAATTCCCTGAACTAACTCAAGTCCATTCATGATAGGCATGTGATAGTCTACGATTAAAATATCATAATCATGTTTTCTGAATAAGTTAAAGCCGCTTTGTCCATCTATAGCGATCTCTGCTTCAATCCCATCTTTTTCACATAAATCTTTTAACATTGTACGTAGAGAATCATCATCATCGACAATTAAGATCTTCATTCTTACACTCCCCTCACAAATCACCGAATCATTTATCTTTATCACGTTGCAGTATTAATACTATTTATATTATAATTTTATGCCATTGTTAGCAATGGGGAAGATCGATAAAAATAGAATTTTCATCACAGATATTTGCCTATAAGAATCCCCATGGCGTTAACCATGGGGACGATTCAATCATTCAATCGTAAAACCGATTTTTCCGAAGTTTTTCGTATCGCGAAGATATTCAAAGGCCTCTTTATACTGTGATAAGTTAAACATGCGATCGAGTTCAGGCTTGATTTTATTTTTTTCAATGAAAGAAAGCATGTCAGCAAATTCCTCGCCGCTTCCCATTGTAGAACCTAGCAAGTTATATTGCCCATAGAAAAACTTGCGGATATCAATGGTGACTTCATCTTCTGTCGTTGCACCGAACGTGACGATCGTTCCGCCTCTGCGAATAATAGATAAGGACTTATCGAACGTCGCACGTCCAACGCTCTCGATAAGCAGATCTACTTTTTCATTCTTCAATTCTTCCTTCCAGTCAGATTGGGTAGGTATCGCTACATCTGCCCCGAGCTCTTTAGCCTTTGCTAGCTTCTCGTCATTTCTCGACGTAACAATGACCCTGGCGCCGACAGCTTTCGCAAATTTTAGTGCAAAAGTGAGAACACCACTACCGATCCCTGGCAGCATGATGGTATCACCCTGGGTCACTTTTCCTCGAGTAAATAATACGCGGTAAGCTGTTAAGGCGGCAAGAGGGAGGATGCCCGCTTCCTCCCATGATAAGTGCTCAGGCTTAGGTGCGATATTATCAGCAGGGACGGAGATGTATTCTCCGAATGTACCATGATCAGGCAATCCTAAAATATCAAAGCCCTCAGGGGGAGCATCGCTATTATGCTTCCATCCCAGTCCAGGATTGATAATGACTTCATCGCCTTTAGTTAAGCCTTGAACGTTCTGGCCAACTTCTTCAACGACTCCAGCCCCATCTGAACCGAGGATTAAAGGGGGCTGATTTGTTTTATGTCTTGACGTTACAGCAATATCCCGGCGGTTCATCCCGGCCGTTTTCAACTTAACTTTAACCATACCATTTTCCACGGTCGGCTCGTCTATATCCTGGTAAGATAGTCCCTTTAATCCTTCTAGTTCTGCATGTGTAATTGCTTTCATTTGTGTGTCTCCTCCTTCGTCAGTTGCTTCAAATGGGTAGCGAAGATTGATAGCTTGTCCATATCTGCCACATCTTCCTCGAACAATGGTACTTTAATCGTTTGTTGATGCGGGAAAGTTTGATCAATTTGGTGTAGATAGTCCTGCTCCTGTTTTCTGCGTTTCTGTAAAAATGCTCCATCTGCATGGTCAGGCAGCACTTTGTTGACGATCAATGTTTTAATGTGAAGGTGGTGTTTATCCAACTGCTTGATAGCTTGTTGCGTTTCTAAAATGGGTAACCGTTCAGGTATTAAAACAAAAATAAAACCGGTCTGTTTGTCATCCAGAATGATTTCCCGTACAGCAGCAAATTTTTCTCTTCGCTTTTGCAAAATCTCGTAAATGGGATCGTCGACAGGTTCTCCGTCATTAAGAAGCTCAGTATAATTGTCGTTGATTTTTTTCCTACGTTCAAGCATTCCGTCTATCCATACACTCATCAACTCCGGCAGTGTCAATAACCGTATCGTGTGGCCTGTTGGGGCGGTGTCAAAAATGATTTTATCAAAGTGGTCAGCTTCTTCAAGGATGATGGAAATTAACCGATCGAAAAGGGCCGCTTCATCAGCCCCGGGAGAAGCACTGGCCATATCGATTTGGCGGTGAACTTCCTCAACCATTTTCGACTTTACTAATCCCTGTAAGTTGTCTTTTACACCTTCAATGTACTTTTTAGACTCCCTGTTAGGATTAACCTCGATTCCCCATAAATTTTCTTCAAGTTTGGTTTTTTCATGCTGAACCTTTTTATGAAAAATATCCCCAAGGTTATGGGCGGGATCTGTTGAGACAATTAATGTCTGGTTGCCTGCGCGAGCGAAGGCAACGGCAATCGCAGCTGAAGATGTAGATTTTCCTACACCCCCCTTACCACCCACGAATAGGATTTTGTTTCGGTGCAAATTATTCATTGTCATGTCCCCCCTCTTTGTGAACCAATTGGTGTCTGGCCTAGCACCCTGGTTCGGTGCTATTCTTTTCGTTTAGGCAGCTGTAAAAATATTTTACTGTGGTAAAATTACATGAAGTGGCCACATTCAGCGCAAGCGCTTTTGTGCTTAACAGCAGCGAATGCCATCAAGTGGAGATTTCTCCATGCCCATCCGCAGATGCCAGTCGTGGAATTTCTCAATAATGTATGGATACAGTTCGAGTGTATAATAAAAAGCGGGGTTTGGGATGCCGAGCATGTCAGAATAAACGAGCAGCAGGAATAAGTCATCTTCATCACGAAGTTCTCTTGCAATTTCATTCTTGTGGGGGAGGCTTAACACTTCATCATAGAATTCAAATAGTCGTTTAAGTGAGAACTTTTTATTTGTCATAGAACACCACACCCTTATGCATATAACATATCTTCAATTAATGTATCACAGTTTTCTAAGTCTTCCGTATATTTGCCATTGATGAAAACAGCATTATATTTGATATGGAGGGAGAAATGTTTAATGGCTTTAAAGAGAGGTATATGACGATCTTTTACTTGCTTCATAAAGTACATACCTATCGCGAAGATGTTTCTAGGGTCTAGAAAATTTATCAAAATTTGATCGCCATATGTTGCTTCCAATCTCCTGTAGAATTCACCCATAAGCTGCCGGTCAGGATCATGATGCTTAAATTCGTCTTTCATTTCTATGAAACCATCCCCGCATATTCCTCCACAGCATCCCATTCCGATCTCTTTTTCCGCACGGATAATCATAATTTCAACCATTCGAGCTCCTCCTTTATAAGGATAAAAGCCGCACTAGATCAGTGCGACCCTAATTATACTTAAGCACTTTTTTCTATATTGTCATCTTTTCCATTAAGAAGGACTGAGGCGGCTGTAAGTAAGATCCAAATAGTAAAGATAAGGATAATCGCTCCAAAGCTGAATAGGAGCCAATCACTTCCAGCTGCCCATGGGGCCCATTCCGTGATTACCTGGTCAATCATTGCCCATAGTGTCATAAACATGAGGAACAGCATAGGGATCAGCGTTGGCCAATAGTTTCTTCCCAGTCGTTTGAGCCAAATAGATATTAACAGTAAACTGATTCCTGCTAGAAGCTGGTTCGATGTACCGAAAAGCGGCCAGAGTAAGTAGCCTCCGGAACCAAATCCTTTAGGCCCCTGTGGGATTAAGGTCAAGGCAGCACTTGAGACAACAGCGACTGTTGTAGCTACATGTGTCTTTGTTAATGGTTGAACGTTATATTCAACACCCAATTCTGAAATGATATAACGCATAAGACGAACAGATGAATCAAGGGTTGTAGCAGCAAAGCTTACGATGATAACCGAAACAATCGTTGAGGCAACGCTTGCTGGTATGCCAAGCCCTGTGGCTAATTGTGCGGCGCCTTGGATGAATACAGTAAGCCCAGCGCCGCTTGCCGCTGTAAAGCTGCTGTACGTTGCAGAAAATTCGCCTGCAGTAGGGAAAAAGGTGATGACGGCAATGATAGCGATTAAAGCTAAAGCCCCTTCACCAACAGCTCCTAAATATCCTACAAAACGGGCTTCTGACTCGTTGTTCAATTGCTTGGAAGTCGTTCCGGATGAAACTAATCCGTGAAACCCGGAAATCGCTCCACAAGCAATGGTTATGAATAAGAGTGGAAACCAGGAAGTATCCGCCTGCCCATTACTTACAGGAGCTGTTACTTCTGGATTTGAAAACAACAGACCCAAATAAAGCAACCCTAAACCGACCAGCAGCTGGTGTGAGTTGATGTAATCACGCGGCTGTAACAGCTTCCAGACAGGTAAGGTAGAAGCGATGTACACATATACCATCAAAACAATGATCCACACGAGGAATGCCATTGAAGTAGCACTTGCGCCGAAGAGACTTGTAGCCCCTTCACCACCGAAGTAGCTTACTAGATCAATTTGCAAAATGGGCACATAGCTTGCTACAATCGCCGCCAAATACATCACGGCAAGGGCAATAACCGACGGCAGCAGCATATTGCCTTTTTTCTTATACACACTGTACCCGATCCAAATCGCTAGTGGAATTTGAATAAATACGGATAAAACACTTGCTGGAAACGAAATAAATAAGTTTGCAATGACCCAGGCAAATACGGCGTTAACCATAACAACTAGTAATAAAATAATGAATAAAAACAATTTCTTCGCCCGCTCGCCGATCAACTTGCTGGCTAATGTGCCCATCGATTGACCTTTATTTCTAACAGACAAGACTAGTGTTCCAAAATCATGAACACCAGCAGCGAATATGGTCCCAAGCAAGACCCATAAAACAGCAGGCAGCCAGCCCCAATAAACAGCTATAGCTGGCCCGACAATAGGTGCCGCTCCAGCAACCGATGTAAAATGGTGCCCCCAAAGTACAAATTTATTTGTGGGTACAAAATCGACCCCATCTTTGTACTTATGAGCTGGGGTTACGTAGTTTGGATCTAAGCGGTAAATTTTTTCCGCTATAAACTTTGAATAGTACTTATAACCTAATGCAAAGACAATAATTCCGACTATTGCAATCCAAATACCACTCATAAAATCCCTCCTAATGTTTGTGACAAGTACTATATGTATACGTTTGCAACTCATAAATATTATACTATGAACTTTTCTTTATTTACAATAAAATTAACTGACTTATCAAAATATTGCGCCGAACCTTTCACGTAATGGCTTTTCGTAGAAACAAAAGATATAGGTCAAAAATATCAGTAAGACAAGATTCGGTAAAATTCGTGTGTTTCGTGAATTTAGGATCGTGAACAGATATAATTGGGAAGAGAATGATTTAGATAGAATTGAAGGAGTTCTTTGTAATGATTGTAATGATAGATAACTATGATTCATTTACTTATAACCTGTTCCAATACTTTAAGCAATTGGATGATGATGTGAGTGTGTTTCGAAATGATCAAGTGACGATAGATGAAATAGAACAGTTAGATGCAGACTTGATTGTCATTTCACCTGGCCCAGGCCAGCCTGATGGTACAGGGGTTTGCTATGAAGTGCTAAGCCATTTTTCGCGCACCACACCGATTCTGGGTATTTGCCTTGGTCATCAAATGATCGTTGAGTTTTTTGGAGGGAAAATAGAAAAAGGATTACGGCCGATGCACGGTAAAGTGACAATGATCACACATGACGGGAAATCTGTTTTTCATAAACTTCCGTGTTCTTTGAAAGTGACAAGATATCATTCTCTTCATACGCCAGCTGAAGAACTGCCATTATCGCTTGAAATTAGTTCCATGTCTGAGGATTCTGCCGTGATGGGGGTCCGTCACCACATCTATCCAGTTGAGGGGATACAATTTCATCCAGAGTCTATTTTGACAGAGTATGGTTTTCAAATGCTTGAGAACGCTTATAAACAAGCCTTAGTCTTTCGTGAAAAAAAGGGGGAAGGAGTGATGCTATGACACAGCCACATTTGTTTTTTGAATTTGCGGATCAGAATGGTAAGAAACAACCAATGTGGTTTACTGAACCTCATTTGATAATTAAGGCAGACAGTTTGGAGGAGGTTCGCAGTGCTTCTATTGAAGCAGAGGAAGCTTTAGAAAAGGGGTTTTACGTTGCGGGATTTGTTTCCTATGAAGCATCACCAGCTTTTGACTCTGCTTTGAAAGTGAAACAAAAGGGGAAGTGGCCACTCGTTTGGTTTGGAGTGTTTACTGAACCTCAGCCTGAAGGTGCCATCTCTTCGTCACAAGCGTATTCGCTCTCCTCTTGGGAACTTGGTACCACTTACGGGGAGTATCAAGAAGGGATGGGGCAAATTAAGGCTGCTATTGAGCGTGGGGATACTTACCAAGTGAATTACACTACAAGACTGCAAGCTGCTTTTAATGGTGATGCCTTTTCCTTTTACAGACAATTAGCCTCCAACCAACAATCATCTTACAGTGCATATATGTCATTAGGAAATGAACAATATGTCTTATCGGCTTCTCCTGAGCTTTTCTTTCGTAAAAATGGTTCAAGTCTTGTGACAAGGCCTATGAAAGGAACTGCAAAGAGAGGACGTACATTAGCCGAGGATGAGAATTATAAAGCAGCACTGAGTTTATCGGAAAAAGATCAAGCCGAAAACTTAATGATTGTTGATTTGCTAAGAAATGATGTCGGGAGGCTGGCATTGCCAGGAACGGTTAGGGTGCCGAGGCTATTTGATATCGAAACTTATCCAACCGTTCATCAAATGACTTCAACAGTAGAAGCACAATTACCCGAAGGCACATCGATGTACGAAATCTTTCGTTCTTTGTTTCCGTGTGGGTCAATTACAGGTGCTCCCAAAGTGCGAACGATGGAGTATATCGCTAGCCTTGAAAAAACGCCAAGGGATGTATATTGTGGGGCTATAGGTTACATGACACCATATCAAGAGGCTGTGTTTAATGTCCCCATTCGAACTGTTTTGCTTAACAAAGGACAGGCTATATACGGAACGGGCGGCGGTGTAACATGGGACTCGACGACAAACGGTGAATACGATGAGCTTCAAACGAAAGCAAAGTTGTTAACAGAAGCAATACCCTCCTTTAAGCTTCTTGAAACGATGCAGCTTAAAGATGGGTATTATCCATTATTGAAGCGTCATATCGAGCGAATCAGCCAATCGGCACATTATTTTAATTATTCATTTGATAAAAAGGCTGTAGTGGAGAGGTTGGAACAAAATGCACTAAATTATCCCAAAGGGTTACATCGGGTTCGGCTGCTCAATGACCAACTGGGAGAGGTTGAAATTGAAACAACAGCATTGACTCCACCATCTAAAGAAGCCCATTGTACATTAGCTCATTCACCAATCGATTGTGAGGACCCTTTTCTTTTTCATAAGACGACACATCGCCGCGTGTATCAAAAACACCAGCACAAGGCGGGAGGAGAAAGCTTTGCGGTCTTATTATGGAATGATAGGGGAGAACTTACAGAATTTACAATAGCCAATCTAGTAGTAAAAGCGAATGGTGAGTATCTGACCCCGCCTATTTCAAGCGGCTTGCTTGGTGGAACCCTAAGAGGAAAGTTAGTGGAACAGGGAAAAGTAAAAGAACGTGTCATGTATAAAAGTGATCTCGCCTCTTTTGAAGAAATTTGGATGGTCAATGGACTGCGAGGATGGATCAAGGTACAGATGCACGAATAATTAGAAGGAGGGGATATGGATGAAACATATTGTGTTTTACGATGCAAAGTGCCCTTTTTGTTTTAATGTGAAGCGTGTAGTGCACAAATTCGATTGGCGTAAACAAATGAAGTGGGTATCGATCCAAGAGGTTGAAAAAACGTACGGAAAATATCCATATTTAGAAGGCCGGAATACGCGTGATGAAATTCATATGCTCACAAAAGAAGGGGAATTGAAGGCAGGATTCCAAACGATTCGTCGACTATTAATCCTTTTACCGCCGTTTGCCTTTATTGGATTGCTGCTATACTTACCTGGAATGGAGCGGATTGGATCACCTCTATACAGATGGTTCTCGGGTCATCGTTATCAATGGTTTGGCCAATACGATCAACCTCGGTATAAATAAGATGCCTTAGCTTACCAGAGGAAGTTCGATTAAACTCTGAGTGGAGTTTGACTACTAGCGACACGTCTCATTGCATAGATACTTTCCGCAAGTCTTCGAATCGTTTTACAAATGCTCAATGCTTTCATTATCATAGATATATAAAGAATAAAAGGAGATTCATATACTATGGAAGAAGAGTTAGCTTATATAGGTAAAGAAATTGTCGAGCAGCGTCATGAACTCGCTAATAGAATTCAAGCCAAAGAAGGAAAAGGATTTGAACGCAATCTTGTCCTTGCAAATGTGAGCCGTGAACAAATAGACGGCTGGAGGGCGACATTATTTCAATACTTAGGTGAAGCTTTATATGGAGACTATGAAACGATAGAATCACAAATAGAAGAATGGGCGATTCAAACCGGCGACGTAGCATCCAAATATGACGTGCCTTTAAATGAGATTATCCCTACACTCGGTTATTGCAGGACGGTGATTTGGAACATGTTTGAAAAAGAATTAGCGGAGGACCGCTTTGCTGCGAAAACAATTTTACACGTAAGTAAGCTAATCGATCCATTACTAGATAAGGTTATGCATCAGCTTAGCCAAATCTATAATAAGCATCATAGTGAAGAATGGCAAAAAGCTCAGGAAAAGCTGATGGAATTATCTGTGCCTGTGGTTCCCATCACAAATGGAGTAGCGGTATTGCCGATCGTTGGGGGGATAGATACAGAGCGAGCCCAGTTGATTATGGAAACTTCTCTTGAGAAAAGTACGAAATTTCAACTGCAATACCTGTTAATTGATATTTCGGGTGTCCCAGCCATTGACACGTCTGTGGCTCACTATATTTTTCAAGTCACCCATTCCTTGCAACTCGTTGGGGTGGAGACGATCTTAACAGGGATTCGCCCTGAAATCGCCCGTTCTGTTGTTGAAATGGGAATGAAATTTAGCAAAGTTAAAACACGGGCCAATCTGCATCAGGCTTTAAATGAGATTGGGGTAGGTTGAACCACCTTTCAAAGTTGGGGAAGAGATATTCTCGAACAGTGGGGTATAAAACAAACGCAAGTACATTGCGTTTGTTTTATACGTTAGGTTGAAATTATGCTATTTATCAATAGGGTAGAATCTTTTTAGTTTTGGGCAGAATGATGACAAATTAGAATCATTGTGAGTTTGGAAGAATCATTCTATATTTGGACAGAATCCGGCTGAGTTTGGGAAAAATAACTCAAACCAAAATACAGCTGTTTTATAACACTTTTCGACCCCAATTATTGCGGATCAGCTATTTTGACTAATTGTTTGCCTGTATTGTTTCCTTTAAATAGACCAAAGAAAGCATCAGGAATGTTTTCAAATCCCTCGTGAATCGTTTCTTCATAAGTGAGTTTGCCATCTTTAAGCCAAGCGGAAAGGTGTTCAAATCCTTCCTTAAAACGCTCTTGATAGTCTCCAACAACGAATCCCTTGATTGTAGCGCTTGATTTTATTAAATGCATTTGTATCCGTGGACCCTGATCATTTGGTACATTGTACGAAGCAATAGCGCCACATTGTGTAATACGCGCAAATTTATTTAACAAAGGGTAAACACTGTCGGCAATTTCTCCCCCTACATTGTCAAAATAAATGTCTACACCACTAGGGCAGGCAGATTGAAGAGCCTTCGCGACATTCTCGGTTTTATAATTGATTGCCGCGTCCGCTCCTAACTCATTTGTAATATAATTTGTCTTTTCATCACTACCGGCGATGCCTACAACTCGGCAGCCGAATAGTTTCCCAAGTTGTACCACCGTTGAACCCACAGCACCGGCAGCTCCAGAAACGACGAGAGTTTCTCCTTCTTTTGGCTTCCCGATATCAATAAGGCCAAAATAGGCAGTAAGTCCTGGCATCCCAAGAATTCCTAATGATGTGGTGATCGAGCCAAGGGTTGGATCCACTTTTCTAACTGAATCAGCAGATGTAATCGCTTTTTCCCTCCATGGAAGAGAGCCTGTCACAATATCCCCTGTAGTGAATTGCTCTGCTTTAGACTCTATTACTTGAGCAACAACTCCTCCCGAGATAGCTTCGTTTAATTGAAAAGGGGCGACGTATGACTTCGCATCATTCATGCGTCCCCTCATATAAGGATCAACCGATACATATAACAACTCGACTAACAATTCGCCTTCTTGAGGCTGCAGCGATTCAGCCTCAATGATACTTAGATGCTCATGAGTCGGGACAGTTTTTGGCCTTTTAATTAATTGAATTTCTCGATTCAAACTCCTCACTCCTTCCATTATTTACATTTCCTATTGTATCGCATCTATGGATCCAGATGAAAAAGAAACGGCTGGACGTTAGAATATAAAATGAGTACATGGCAAGGAGGGCAATTATGGAAGAATGTGATTTTGATAAGGCCAAGCTTTATGAAAAAGTGAAATTTGTGGAGGGGGAGAACTTTACTACAGTTGAAGAAACGAAGCATTTATCACAAGAGGAGTTTCTTCAACTGATAGAGTATTTAGGTAAAGATGAACGTTTGAAAAAAGCAGGAACCCTTTCCATTCTAGTTCAATCACCCCATCATATTGATAAAATAGATAGAGAACTAATCGATGCCGGATTTATGCTGCATGATGTGACTGTTACTGTGAAAAGGGATCTATCAAATCTGAGCCTGGCGGAAACAGGGGCTTATAGATTTGTTACCATGAAACCGGGGATGGAGGACACATTCAAAGATATATGGTCTCAAGCTATAACAGGCTCGTTGAATGCGCAGTCAAATTTGACGATGGATGACCGACTAAAAAGTGTAGAAAAAGAGCTTGGCCCTAATTTTAGGCGTACATGTCTAATTGCATATGAAGGAGAACAGCCCATTGGTGTAGTCATGCCCCATATTGAACCTGGTACGATAGCAGAGGGTAGATTATTTTACTTTGGGCTTATCCCTGAAGCACGTGGAAAAGGGAAGAGTAAGACATTGCACCGCCAAGCATTAACTATATTGCGTCAAGAGTTTGAAGCGACCTATTATATCGGTTCTACCAGCTATCAAAACACCCCGATGTTAAAGGTGTTTGCCCACAATGGTTGTGTGGAGATCGATCGGAGTAAAGTGTTTAGTAGGTCTTAGTAAAAAACCCCCTGAAATGGTAATAAGTCTTATTTGCAAAATTATCAAACAATTTATCGCTTCATTCTCTGATTTTTGGTAAAGTTAAGGAAATCATTTTTTTACTTATGGAAAAGATATTGAAAGGTGAAACAGATTGGCATGTGTAGGATCAACAGTTATTAGGGAGTAGTTAGTTCACATGTATGAAAGGGCTTTCTGACTAATCAATCGTGTTGTCTCTTATTCCATTTATCAAAAGTCAGTTTAAAGAACAGGCGGTGGTTGATAGACTATGGATTTAAAAACATTAGCAACAAAAGTGGCAAACGTATATGAACAAAATTCTAAAGTAGAAGCTGTTTATATCGCAGGATCTGTTGCGAGAGGCTGGGAGGATTATTATTCCGATGTAGAACTAAATGTGTTGTGGTCCGAGGGGCCGACAGATCAAGATCGTCTTTCTGTTATTGAACAGGTGGATGGGCAACTGATGGATTTCTACGCTTATGAAGATGAAGAATGGTCAGAAACATTTCAAGTGAATGATGTTAAATTTGAAATAAGCGGTTTTTTAACGGAGACCATTCGGAAGGTCGTCCAACGTGTAACGAAAGAGTTTGATATCGATCTAGATAGTCAATGCCTGATCGCTTCGATTCATTATGGAGAAACTGTGTCAGGTACAGAGCTAATGGATGGGTTGAAGGCCAAAGTTCAAGTGTATCCTGATCAATTGGGTCATGCGATGATTGATGCTCACTCTGTTCTTGGAAACAGATGGAAAAACCGTCAAGCTTTAATTGAGCGGGAAGACTGGCTGATGCTCTACACCGTTATGACTTCTGTCCAGCATAACATGATGGGGGTATTATTTGGACTCAACTGCATGTATGTCAATCATCCGGCATTCAAATGGCAGCGGCAAACGTTAAACCTAATGAATATTAAGCCGGAAAATATTATTGAGCGACTGGAAAGTGTATTTTTATCCAGTCCAAAACAAGGACTAGATGAGCTTGAGAGTATTGTGCAGGAAATGGACGAACTCGTTAAGGAAAAAGAATAAGCTTTACAAAACAGAAACCTTCCATTACGATGAAATTGTACAAAACTGCATATAGTTAACGAACACTAGGGGAGCTGCGGACGCGGCTGAGAGGAAATGGATTCCGACCCTTATAACCCGAACTAGATAATACTAGCGTGGGGAAGTGGAGTCGATCGTAGAATAGCAATGGTATACACATATACTTACGTTCGTAACTGCATTCCCTCGGGGATGCAGTTTTTTTGTATTTAATAAAAGGAGGAAGAAATCATGAGTCAAGGTTGTGGATCAACAAATCGTATTACAGGAAGTTCATTTTCAATTTATCCGATGACCGATCTTTTTGTCGAGATTATTAAGTCATCACTTAACGAGGTCGACACTTCTAAGGTATGGATAAAGACAGACGACGTGACAACAACGGTTAGAGGACAAATGACACATGTGTTTGATGTAACCAGAGCAATGTTTTTACAGGCGGCAAAAATGGGAGAACATGTTGTTTTCCAATCAACCTATTCAATTGGCTGTCCCGGAGATTCAGCAGGGGATGTCTATATGGCAGAGGATGGCGTCCCGTTGAACGGATCGCAAAGTAAGCGGATCGGTCAGGATGTTGCAGCTAAGTTTTCACTTTACCCAATGGGTGGCGGGGACTACATGGATGTAATTTATAGTCAAATTGAAGAGATGAAGAAGCAAGGAGTCGAGGTGAACGAAGCCCATTACTCTACACGTTTAGATGGGGATGGAAATAAGGTTTTTAACGGCCTTGAGCAGGTGTTTGAGCAAACAGAGAAGCAAGGGTCCGCACATACGGTTATGACGGTTACAATGTCTGCAAACAGTCCGTCAACAAAAGGAGGAGAGTAGATTGAGCCTTAAAAATTGGAAGTTAAAAGAAATTGTTGTCATGTCAGTGCTTTCCGTTGTATTTGCAGTTGTTTATTTAGCTTTTCTACCAGTTGGAAAGCTGCTAGCCGGTCTATTTGGGCCAATTGGCTATGACCTAATCTTCGGAATTTGGTTTATCGTCTCTATCATAGCTGCCTATATTATACGAAAAAAGGGAGCGGCCTTTTTATCGGAAACCATTGCGGCAACAGTTGAAATGCTGCTTGGAAATGCCATGGGACCGATCTTAATTTTAACAGGTATCATCCAGGGTCTAGGAGCAGAAGCAGCTTTTTCGATAACAAAGTATAAAACGTATAACCTGCCTGTATTAATGTTAGCTGGTGCGGGAGCGGCTCTATTCAGTTTCGTCTGGGGATACTTTCGCTCAGGGTACGCCGCCTTTGGGACTGGTTACGTGATCAGTATGCTCGTTGTCCGCATAATTAGTGGTGCCCTCATCTCTGGCTTGTTAGGGAAGACTATAAGTGACGCACTGGCAAAAACGGGCGTGCTGACAGGCTTTGCATTAGGAAAAGAACAACGAAGGAAGAAGGCCGCATGAAATTAATAGAAGTGAATCAACTGCATATTCGATTTGAGGACGAAGAGAACGATGTCTTGTCAAATGTGAGTTTCTCAATGGATAAAGGGGAAAGACTTCTTTTGTTAGGGCCGAGCGGATGTGGGAAAAGTACGTTGACATATGGGCTGAGTGGCATTCATCCTCGTGAGTTGGACGGGACAATGACAGGTGATATTCAGTTTAGAGGACATCCTGTAAAAAACTATTCCCCAGGGGAAATGAGTCAGCATGCCGGTGTTGTTTTTCAAGATCCAGACAGTCAATTTTGTATGATAACGGTCGAGGATGAAGTGGCGTTCGGCCTAGAAAATATGGGTACACCTGTTGAAAAAATATCTGGTCTGATTGATCAAGCTTTGCTTCTAGTTGGTTTAGAAGGTGTAAAGCTGAGGGCGATAAGCACGTTATCTGGTGGGCAGAAGCAAAAACTTGCTTTGGCCTGTGTGCTTGCCATGGAGCCCGAGCTGTTAATTCTTGATGAACCAACCGCTAATCTTGATCCGAAAGCTACCCGTGATTTTATTGAAACGATCGAAAAGCTCCAAAAGGATAAGGGGTTTGCGCTGATCGTTATCGAACATCAACTGGATGGCTGGGTTTCTTTTATCGAACGGGGTCTGATGATGAATCGAAGTGGAAGCATTTTTTATGACGGGCCGATCAGACAAGGGATCTCCATCCATAGACATACATTGCAGGAGCAAGGGATTTGGATGCCAGCCATCACTGAATATGTTATCGAAAAAGGATGGGACCAATTTGATCATTTGCCGCTAACTGTAGATGATTTTCTCAACGAATGGAGAGGGACGCGAGAAGAAGTGGGGGGCTCCTCCGCTACCAGGGATGATCGTTCCTCTCTACCCATTCTTGAACTATCAGCTATATCCTGGACGAAGAGTGACCGAAAGATCATTAACGATGTGTCCCTTGAGATCAGAGGGGGAGAATTCATAGCTATAGCGGGGGCAAACGGAAGCGGCAAAACCTCTCTGTCTAGAATAATGTCAGGCATTCAAAAGCCGGGCATGGGCAAAGTGTCCTTTTCAGGGAAATCGTTATACTCTTGGAAAGAAATCGATTTACGGCAGCATCTGGGCTACGTCTTCCAAAATCCTGAGCATCAATTAATTACTGACACCGTTTATGATGAAGTTGCCTTTAGTCTCAGGATTCAACAAATGGGGGGAGCGGAAATGGATAAACGGGTAAGGGGGATTCTTAGCACATGCCAGCTTGACGGGTTAGCCCATCGACATCCATACACATTAAGCCAGGGCCAAAAGCAGAGGTTGAGTGTGGCAACAATGATTGTCGATCATCAAGAGCTGCTCATTTTAGATGAACCTACGTTTGGTCAGGATGCCAAATCCACCAAACAGCTTATGGATTTGTTAAATATGAGATGCAGTAAAGGCTCAACGATTGTGATGATCACCCACGATATGGAACTTGTTGATCGTTTCGCTGACAGAGTTCTTGTTGTTAACGATGGGCAGATTGTTGCAGATGAACACCCGCATAAGCTCTGGGAAAATAGTAATTTAGCGGATTGGCAGCTTGACTATCCTGTTCGTGTGAAACTCAAGCATTTGATGAAAAGGGAGGGGTTATATGCTTCTTCATAGACTCAATCCAAGTATAAAGGCTTTAACCGTTATTGCAGCAGTTATCGGACTTGCTCTGATTTTTGACCCGATCACCCCATTGTTATTTAGCATTTTGACAGTGGCTTGCACCTTTCTTTTCGGAAGAGTAAAGGTGAAGTATTATCTCATGTTTTTAATCCCATTTACGATTATTTCGTTTGGGATGCTGTGGACCACAATTGTCTTTGCGGATGCACCGGAGCATCCTAATCAGATTGTCCATTTGCTTTTGTGGGAAGTGCCGAAGGAAGATGTCATTGTTGCTCTTTCTCTCGCTTTAAGAATGTTCGCATTTGCGACCTTATCGTTAATGTTTATTTTTACAACGGATATGGTTGGTTTTATTTTAAGTCTGATGCAGCAATGTAAGTTATCTCCAAAACTAGCTTATGGAGTCTTAGCAGGGTATCGCTTTTTACCTTTAATGAAAGAGGAGTTTCAGCATATTCAAGAAGCCCATCAAGTGAGGGGTGTGAAACGGGGAAAAACGATGAAGGAATCGTTTAAACAGTATAAGCGGTTTGTTATTCCATTGTTAGCTGGTGCGATCCGTAAAGCTGAGAGAACAGCTGTGGCGATGGAATCTAAAGGGTTTACTGGCAGTAGAGAGCGAAGTTTTTATCGAGTCTTTACCGTGAAAGGGATAGACTGGATCTTTTTCATCACTACGCTTGCTTCATTAATCGTGATTGCCTATATTTCCTATCTGCTGGGGTACTTCAGCTGGTATCAAGGACAATTTTAATTATAAATCCCCTGCTTTGATCGGCAGGGGATAAGATTTACACCAACCCCGCTGTTTTAAGTTCTTTATATTCTTCATCGGAAAAGGCGCGAGAACGTGTTAAGAATCGTTTTCCTTCCACACCTTCTAAGGAAAACATTCCACCGCGTCCATCCACTACATCAATAATGAGCTGGGTATGTTTCCAGTAATCATATTGCTTTTTGTGAATATAAAAGGGGGTCTCGCCAATTTTTCCGAGCAGGACGTCCTGGGCACCTGTAATAAGGTCTCCTTCTGGATAGCACATCGGAGAACTCCCGTCACAGCAGCCGCCGGACTGATGGAACATAAGCGCACCATGTTTATCTCTAAGTGATTGAATCAATTGGAGGGCTTCATCGGTAGCTGTTACACGATCAACCATCATCCGTCACCTCCTCTCTAAGATTAAAAGAATCCTAGTTTTTGAGCACTGTAACTTACGAGCATGTTTTTCGTTTGCTGGTAGTGGCTTAGCATCATCTTATGATTCTCACGGCCAACACCAGACATCTTATACCCGCCAAAGGCTGCGTGAGCAGGGTAAGCGTGGTAGCAATTCGTCCACACGCGGCCGGCTTCAATGCCGCGGCCGAAGCGATAAGCTGTATTGATGTCACGAGACCAAACACCTGCACCAAGACCATAAAGTGTATCATTGGCAATCTCCATAGCTTCCTCAGGATCTTTAAATGTAGTCACCGCAAGGACAGGACCAAAGATTTCTTCTTGGAAAATTCTCATCTTATTATTTCCTTTAAACATCGTTGGCTGGACATAGTATCCGTCAGCAAAGTCGCCATCAAGTTTGTTGCGTTCTCCGCCGATGAGACATTCCGCCCCTTCCTCTTTACCAATATCAAGATAAGAAAGGATTTTATCAAGCTGTTCGGAAGACGCTTGTGCCCCCATCATGACTTCAGGATCAAGTGGGTTCCCCGTTTTGATTGCTTTGACGCGATCAATTACTTTTTCCATGAACTGATCATAGATAGATTCATGGACGAGCGCTCGTGAAGGGCAGGTACATACCTCTCCCTGGTTTAGGGCGAACATAACCATTCCCTCAATCGCTTTATCGAGGAAGTTGTCATCCTTGCTCATTACATCTTCAAAGAATATGTTCGGGGACTTCCCGCCAAGCTCAAGGGTGACAGGGATAATATTTTGCGAAGCATATTGCATAATCATCCGGCCAGTTGTCGTTTCGCCGGTGAAGGCCACCTTATTGATTCTAGGGTTTTGGGCAAGCGGCTTCCCAGCTTCGAGGCCAAAACCATTAACGACATTTAGTACACCTGGCGGAAGTAAATCTTCAACTATTTCTAAGAAGTATAAAAAGGAAGCAGGTGTCTGCTCAGCCGGTTTAAGTACAATCGCATTTCCGGCAGCTAATGCAGGAGCTACTTTCCACGTCGCCATTAGAATAGGGAAGTTCCATGGGATGATTTGTCCAACTACACCTAGGGGTTCGTGAAAGTGATAAGCAACCGTGTCGTTGTCAATTTCGCCAATTGAACCTTCCTGGGCACGAATCACAGAAGCAAAGTAACGGAAATGATCGATGGCTAACGGGATGTCTGCATTAAGCGTTTCCCTGACAGCCTTTCCATTTTCCCAGGTTTCCGCAACCGCCAGCTTCTCAAGGTTCTCCTCCATACGATCGGCGATCCGATTTAAAATCAACGATCGCTCTGTGACCGACGTTTTACCCCAAGCGTCCTTTGCTTCATGAGCAGCATCAACTGCAAGTTCAATATCTTCCTCTGTAGAACGGGCCACCTGACAGAACGTTTTCCCTGTTACTGGAGTGACATTATTGAAGTATTGTCCTTTCACCGGCGGTGTCCATTTACCACCGATAAAATTATCGTAACGTTTTTTGTACTGTACAATCGACCCCTCTGTGTTTGGAAACGCGTATACCATGTTATTCATACCTCCCATTATTATTCTAATAGTGCAAACGCTTACAAAATAGCATATGTAAATAGATTGCACTTAATTCGAAATTACCACTATATCAGAATATTGTCAATTATTAGATAGTTGCCACGCCTTGAAATAAATACGGGAGGGCGATTTGGAATTAGGGGGAGTCTTCTCCATATATTTCTCCCCCAGTCGGCAGTCTATTTTTGTTATAATAGAATCATCTTTATTGAAAAAAGGGGAACGGACGATGACAACAACGAATCGAATTATGCTCGTTGACGGAATGGCATTACTTTTCCGCGCGTTCTATGCCACGGCAATGAGCAATTATTATATGATTAATAGCAAAGGCGTGCCTACAAATGCTGTTTATGGGATGATGAAGCATTTATTTACAGCGATTGATACGTATCAGCCGACACATGTTGTGTGCTGCTGGGATATGGGAAGCAAAACGTTTAGGAATGATCTGTTTCCAGAATATAAGGCGAATCGCGGAGAAGCACCTGAGGAGTTGATCCCGCAGTTTGAACTTGCCAAGGAAGTTGTGGAATCATTGAATATCCCGAATGTAGGCCAGGCTGGTTTTGAAGCAGATGATTGCATGGGAACATTAAGCCGCTTGTACTGTGAAGATTCACAAGTATTCATCCTTACAGGCGATCAAGATATGCTGCAGTTGCTGCAGCCGAATGTCTCTGTTGTATTATTGAAAAAAGGATATGGCAACTATGCTGAATATCAGGAAGGTGCTTTTTTTGAAGAAAAAGGAATCACACCTGCCCAAATGGTAGATTTAAAGGCATTAATGGGGGATAGTAGTGATAATTATCCGGGCGTGCGAGGAATTGGTGAAAAAACAGCACTAAAGCTATTAATCAAGCATAAAACGATCGAAAGGATACTAGAAAATATCGATCAGTTAACAAAAGGGCAACGCAATAAAATTGAACAGGACCTTGAGATGCTTCACCTATCGAGGAAGCTTGCGCGTATTCATTGTGAAGCGGACGTCAATTGCTCATTGGAGGATGCTCTGTTTTTCATAGATGAAGAGCAAATGGGAAGGAAATTTGATGAGCTGGAGTTTAAGAATTGGCAGAAGAATATTGTAGGGATGTAACAAACAGCCGGTTCTCAGGGTAGATGCCGACTGCTGCCGTGTCTATACTAAAAACAGCCGCCCCTTGTTTGGGAGCGGCTGTTTTACTTAATTAAAGGCTCTTTAGCGCATCTTCGATTTGTGTGTCACCGGAAACCATTTCGAATGTTTTATGGTAGGCATTCGGTTCTTCGAGTGCTGCGATCATCGTCTTCGCGACATCGGCTCTTGGAATAGAATCACGGTCTACTTTTTTACCAACTTTAATTTTACTAGTACCTTCCTCGTTGGTTAAACCACCAGGACGGACGATCGTATAGTCTAACTCTGTGCCTTGCAAGTATTCATCTGCTTCAAGTTTCATTTTCAAATAATGCTCCATCGGTCCAGAGCCTTGACTAGGGTCATCTGCAGAAATTGCACTTAGCATGACAAACTTCTTAATCCCTAGGTTTTCTGTTGCCTTAACGAGGTTGATAGCCCCGTCACGGTCAACCGCTGTCGTTTGATCTGAGCCTGTGCTTGATCCGGAGCCAGCTGCGAAGATGACGGCATCCATTCCTTTAACCGTATGCCCTACATCTTTCGTTAAATCAGCTAAGACGGGGATACCGCCTAATCCTTCAATCTTTGTTTTCTGTTCTTCTTTACGAACCATACCATAAGCTTCGTGGCCATCTTCTTTCAGATATTGTATGAGTAAACGTCCTGTTGTACCATTTGCTCCTGCTACTAGTACTTTCATAACTTGTAAACATCTCCTTCTGTTCATTCTACATGAAGTTTATCCGTTCTGCTGTTTGTTCAAACATCATTTGCTTGCGGGAAAGCAAAGTTCCTGATAGTTACAGCGGGCACATATCCGCGGATCTTCTTGCATGGGGTACTGTTCAATTGGCAAAGGTTGGTTTTGTTCACTATCTAAAAGGTGTTCCTTCATTTGTTCGATACTAATATGATAGAGACGCTGAACATTTACCAAATCGTGCTCATTCAGCTTATGCTCAATGTTAGTACTTTCTAATAAATACTCGTTGCGGATGATAATATCATCGAGTGACTCAATGTCATGCTTTTGCTGTAAGTACAGTGCATAAAGAGCAAGCTGGTTGCGATCTTCATCAGACGATTTGCCTGTCTTCCAATCAACAATCACCCATTTGCCTTGTCGCAAATCCTTGTACACTAGGTCCATCACGACAAAAATCTTCGTTCCATCTACCTTCATAAATCTGAATTTCTCGGATTCTATAAACCGCATATTTTGTTTATTAAGAACATCTGCAAACGATTGACTAGCATAAAAGTTTTTCACCGTGCTATGAAGTCGATCCGTAATTTTTGTAATCTTGGACGGTGGGAGAGTATTCGTCTGGCTATAGTAAACTTCGTGAAGCATCGTATAATGCTTAGGGCGGTTGTACCAGAGATGCTCCTTGCGAGTGGATTCAACGAAGCCTCGATTCAAGTGATGACGAATCTCATCAACGACAGCCTCCTCGCTAGGAATCTCTTTACCGCTTAGTACATGTTGAATAATTTGATAGATTAGGTCATGCACAACACTGCCGAAATGCATCTCAAGATTCGTGATTTTCTTTAAGCGATAAGCTTGGCGGGCCAGCGAATCCCCATCCGTCAGCCAACCGTTGTGGGAAACATAATAATCATAAGCATATTTCCGTAAGCAAGTCAGCATCGTCTTATGCCGCGACAACGACCAAGACAACTCCGGAAAACGCCTCACCTCAAACATCCCAATTCCTCCTCAGGTCTTACAATCATTTCCTTTCATTGATACTATACTGATATGTATCTAAGTCCACGCGTTTATTTATGACAACAATTCCTTCAGTCTCCAGTAACAACTGTTGTTCCATAGCAGCGGCTTCATCCTTTAACGCTATTTCGCCTTTAACATTGATCACTCGGTGCCATGGTAGTTGATACTTCCTGCTCATCGAATGAAGAACGCGCACAACCTGTCGCGCCGCCCGAGGACTGCCCGCAAGGCGTGCTATCTGTCCATATGTCATCACATATCCCTCAGGAATCTCCATGATAATTGCTATCACTGCTTCTGTAAAAGGTTTCACACGCAAGCCCACCTCCTAAAACCATCTATAACAAATAGCCTCATCTATGTAAGAATGTTACAATTCAACTTATAGAATTGATAGAAAGCGGAGGCCTACCCATGAGTATACCACGAACACTAACCATCGCAGGATCAGCAGCCCAAGGGAGTGCCGGTATTCAAGCCGACCTGAAAACCTTTCAAGAACTAGACGTCTACGGTATGAGCGCCATCACAGCCATCGTCGCCAACAACTCCACAACAGAACAAGGCATTTTTACACAACAAATCGAAGCCATCGAAGCACAGATCCACGCATCCTTCGAGCACGTTGGACCAGATGCACTAAAGACCGGCATGCTTTTCACCGAGCCGATTATCAAGCGAACCAGTGAAATAATTGCATCCTCTTCGGTAAAAGGGATCGTAGTCGACCCCGTTATGATTGGGAAAATGGGGTCACAACTCCTCCAAGATGAGGCAATCGAAACGCTAATCACTCACCTGCTGCCGCTTGCAACGATCATCACACCCAACCTGCAAGAAGCGGCACGAATACTAGATGAACCTTTGCCACAATCCCCTGAAGCGATGGAGGCCGCCGCCTGCAAGCTCCATCAGCTAGGGCCAGATTATGTACTCATCAAAGGCGGTTCACTTAAAAACCATGCTGCCGTTGATATTCTATATGACGGGAGTACAGTGAAGCGCTTTGAGTCTGAGCGTGTTAACACGATCCATACAAGTGGAGCAGGATGTACGTATTCAGCAGCCATCACCGCTGAACTTGCCAAAGGGAAAACGGTAGAAGAGGCTGTAGGCATCGCAAAAGCGTTCGTAACAAGCGCCATCCAACATGCCCTCTCCTTCAACCGTGGCATCGGCTCAACCAACCACGCCGCCCACAGAAAATACTAGGAATATGAATAAAGTAAAAAAGTTCCACCTCAGGTCATCCAAAATATGGATGACCTGAGGTGGAAGGATATGTAATTGTGGGGGGCGATGCCACCCTGGTAAGGATGGACGTCCTGCTGCCTTAATCATAGCGATCGATTATGCATTTGATGAAAGGTAAACCAAGCAAAAGACCCTCGCACAAAAGCGAGGGCCTGCCTATTTACATTTAATTGTTAATACGATCATATTTATCGATTTGTTTTTTGCGAACGGCATCCCAGCGATTCTCTGGGTGCTCTTTACATTCTGTTGTACAAGCTGCATGATGCTCTTCTTCACATTCTGCACAGCAAACGTACTGACGATTACATACAGGGTTGCTGCAGTTAATCATTCGGTCTTCCACCTTGCCGCAATGCTCACATTCCGCAACTACTTTTTCTTCAACCTGGTTCACAGGTACGGAAATGCGCTCATCAAATACGTATAATTTTCCATCAAAAAGCTGTCCCTTTACTTCAGGGTCTTTTCCATACGTATTCACACCGCCTTCAAGCTGGTACACATCTTCCACACCATTTTTCATCAAAATGCCGGTCAGCTTTTCACAGCGAATACCACCGGTGCAATAGGTGATCACTTTCTTATCCTTCCATTGATCCGCGTTCTCGGCAATCCATTCTGGGAATTCACGAGAATGCTCGACTCCAGGCTGGATCGCATTGCGAAAATGGCCAATACGGTATTCATATTCGTTACGCCCATCAATCACGACGGTGTCATCATCCTGAAGCATCTCGTAAAATTCCTTCGGCTTCAAGTGTTTTCCACCTATTTCTTTCGGATCGATGTCATCATCCTCAATGCTCCAGTTTACAAGCTCAGGCTTCACACGGCAGTGCATTTTCTTAAACGCATGTCCTTCATGTTCATCTATTTTAAAGTGAATATCTGCAAAACGTTCATCTGAGCGTACATAGCCCATATACTGCTCCACTTGTTCAACAGTTCCAGAAACCGTCCCATTGATTCCCTCAGGAGCAACAATAATACGACCGCGAAGGTCAAGATCTTTACAGAATTTTAAATGATTCGCACAATACTCTTCGTAATCGGGTAGATCAACATATTTATAATACAACAGAACTCGGTAATCTTGTGAGCTCATTGGTGATTCCTCCCATATTTAGATCCATAACAGTAGTTAATAACATAATTGTCCATACACTATCATAGTCGATTTTTTCAACAATTTCAAATGTCGATTCCTCAATTTGTATTGCAATCGTTTTTAAGCATCATTTTTTAAAAAAATGGAAATAGACTAGAACTATACGATTCTAGGGGATCAATAAATTTCCATTATTTATTTTCCTTTTCTTGACAAAATGCTACAATATAATTAGATTCTTTTAGGGGGAATACATATGACAATGGTTAAGATTCTATCAATCTTAATACCTATTTTAATTGTCGTGGTTATCGCGGCAGTGGTAGGGTTCTTTTGGTTGAAGCTTCGTTATCGAACATCGAAGTCTAACGAAGCATTGATTATTACTGGTCCTAAATTGGGGGACCCAGAGAAAGAAACCAATATTTTCAGTGATGATGAAGGCCGTTCCATGAAGATCATTCGCGGGGGCGGGTATCGCTTAAAGATGTTCCAAACGTCAACACCGGTGAACTTGACATCTTTTCAGTTAAAGCTTGAAACCCCTCGTGTCTACACAAACGGTGGAGTCCCGATTGTGGCGGATGCTGTCGCGATGGTTAAGGTTGCGGATAGCTTAAAAGGAATTGCTAACTATGCAGAGCAATTTTTAGGGAAAGAACAGTCTGAAATTGAAACCGAGATCGTTGAAGTATTAGGGAGTAATCTACGTGCCATCCTTTCTAAAATGACTGTTGAAGGCATCAATGAAGATCGGGAAAGCTTTAACGAACAAGTGACAAAGATTGCTCAGCAGCAGTTGGATGCCATGGGGTTCAAAATCACATCACTAGGACTAACAGATTTACGTGATGCCGATGAAGATAATGGATACTTAGAAAACTTGGGCCGTCCACGTATTGCGGAAGTTAGAAAACAGGCAGAAATTGCAGAGGCAGACAGCGAGCGTGAAACCCGGATGCATGTTGCCCGTACAGATCAAGAAGCGAAAGAGGAAGAGTATAAGCGGGAAACATCTATTGCCCAATCACGTAAGGAAAAAGATATTAAGGACGCTGCTTTTAAAGAAGAAACTGAACGAGCGCGTGCTCAAACAGAACAATCCTATGAATTAGAGCGCACCAAGCTGGCTAAAGAAGTGCAGGAAGAAGACTTACAGCTTAAGCGCCGCGCCAAAGAAGAACAACTTGAACTTCAACACATCGAACGTGAACGCTCGGTGAAATTAGAAGAAGAAGAAGCCAAAGTCCGGAAAGCCAAAGCCGATGCACAAGCTTACGAAACGACTAAACGTGCCGAAGCTGATGCACGGAAATCCTCTATTGCAGGGGAAGCACAGGCTCGAATTAAAAAAGAAGAAGGGCTGGCAGAAGCTGAAGTTATTCGTGAAAAAGGTAGGGCAGAAGCGGAGTCCAGACGTTTGATTGCTGAAGCGATGGAAAAACACGGTGACATCATTATCGTTGAGAAAATGATTGAAATGCTACCACTGTTCGCTGAGAAGATTTCGGCTCCATTGAACAATATTGATTCCGTAAAAATCATCGATTCAGGGAACGGTCAAGGTGTCCCATCCTTTGGAAAGAGTGTGACCCAAACGATGATGGATATGCACGAACCACTAAAAGAATTAACAGGATTTGATATTACCGACATGCTTTCCTCTATCAGTAAAAACGGTACAAGTGTGAATACAGAAGCAGATAAACAGTCGAACGCACAAGCCCTAAATGAAGGGACATATAAGGAAAAAGAATAAGCTCATTCAATAGAAGGCTCCCTCATCGTGAAGGAGCCTTCTATTTTTATGAGGAATAAAATACCATTTACCTAACTTCAGCCCCCAGGACATTTTTAAAATGTCCAAGTGCCCATTCGTGCCCCGCCAGGTTAAAGCTAGCCGTCGCCTCTTTATGAACCACAATCTTATATCCTAAATTATAAGCATCAACTGCGGTATGAAGCACACAAATATCAGTGCAAACACCAATTAAATGAATCTCTTTAATCCCACGCTCACGAAGCTTCACATCCAAATCCGTACAGTGAAAAGTACTGTAACGAGTTTTATCCATAAAATAAACCTCGGAACGATGAACATCATACAAATGTTTCAGCTTGCCATATAAACGCCTGCCTTCTGTGCCCCGAAGATTGTGGGGAGGGAACAATTTTGTCTCAGGGTGGTACGGATCAACTTCCTCATGTATATCAACAGCCATCACGACATATTCCCCTTTTTCCAGAAATTCTTCCGTAGCCTGAACTAGGGGATCCTCAATATTCTGACCAGGCTCCCCACAAGTAAGGGCGCCTTCGTTTGCCACAAAATCATTTGTATAATCAATTACAATAAGTGCACGATTCATCGTCTCAACCGCCTCCTTGTGTATATACATATATCTTAACACAAGGTGGAAAGCGTCTAATAAGCAATTATAGTTTTTTTCGTGCAATTAATTGGTATTATGTGCAATTAACCCGAATTTCGTGCAATTAATTCAAATGATGTGCAATTAACGAGGATTTCGCGCAATTGACTAACACTGGAACAAAATAAAAAGACCAGGCGAGCAACCAGCCTGATCTACCTTTATACAGAATGTGCATGCCGTACTGCTTGGGGATTTTTGTGCATCGTCATAAACATAACTGCCCCACACAAAATAAGCAGCCCGCTCGTAACGAAAAACACAGCAGAAAAGCCATATAATCCCGACAGGATCCCACCCATGGCCGGACCGATTATATTTCCTAGAAAACGAATACTCGTATTGTAGCCAAGCACCTCACCCTGCATCGCGAGAGGAGCTTCCTGGCGAATGTACGCTGTCCGAACTGGAATAATGCCGCCAATCGAAACACCAAGCAAGAAACGTAACCCAACAAGCTGCCAAATATTCGTTACAAACGCAGCCGGAATGTACACAATTCCCGCCATGAACAGCAGGAACACAAGAATTTTCACATACCCTTTACGATCTGCAATTCGTCCCCAGCGCTGGGCCATTAACAAATTACCGAGCCCAGCTGCCGAAAAGGCGATACCAGAGAATAGCGCTAAATTCGCAGGTCCATGCAACTCCCCAACATATAACGAAAGAATTGGCTGAATACTAAAATGAGCGATTTGAACAAACATGGACACAATCATGACCATCAAGAGCACCGGATGCCTAACAATGTGCTGAATCACTTCCCGTGAAGTATAACTCGACTTTTCGCCTTCCTCTTCTTTCTCAATCGTTTGTTCATGAATCCCTAAGAACACAATAATTGCTGAAAGAAAGACCGTCACCGATACAAGTTGAAACGTCGTGCCATAACCGATAGAGTCAGCAACCAGACCACCGATCAAAGGGCCAAGCAAACTTCCTGTAATACTCCCTGTTTGGAGCGTACCAAGGACCTGCCCGGCAATTCGCTTCGGTGTTTGTGTCGCAATTAACGCTTGAGACATAGGTATGAATCCGGTAAAAATCCCCATGAAGAGCCGGAGCAGAAATAGTTGCCACACCGTGGTTGCGAACCCCATCAATAAGACGGATAAAGCTAGCCCTGTTGCAGAGAAGATTAGGATGTTACGTCGCCCATACTTATCACCAATCCGCCCCCAAATAGGAGAGAAAATAAATGCCGTAACAAACGTGATTCCAAAGACTAACCCTGACCACGTTTGCACGAAAGAACTAGAAAAGTCACCAAGTTCTTCAATATATAAGGATAAAAACGGTAAAACCATCGTAATACTACCAGCTATGAAGAAGTTGGCAAACCACATAATCCATAAATTACGTTTTGCTCGTTGTTCCTGTGTAAGGATAACAAATCCCTTCTTCCTAATTTATTTCGCTACCCTAAATATTTATATCATAAAAACTTCCATATATAAAGAAATAAATCCAGAACAGAGAGCCTATTAAGAGTATGAAAAGAACGGGAATATCATTCCAAATTAAAACGGTTGCAAAACATGTATATACAAATTATAATCATAATTGAGTTATGTATATACATGTTAATTGGACGTAATGTAAGCGTTTAAGGAGGAGTAAAAATGTTAAAAAAACTTTTTGGAAATAAAGAACAGTCTGTATCGATTTTGGCCCCTGTACAAGGGAAGGTTCTGGCTTTAGAGAAAGTTCCTGACCCTGTTTTTTCAGAGAAAATGATGGGAGAAGGAATGGCCGTTCAGCCCACCGACGGAACGGTCGTCAGTCCTGTTGAAGGAGAAGTTGTGCAACTTTTCCCTACCAAGCACGCTGTTGGACTAAAGACGAAAACAGGTGCAGAGGTACTCATTCATATCGGATTAGAAACCGTCAGCATGGATGGGGAAGGGTTTGAAGCCTTTGTAAAACAAGGAGATAAAGTGAAAGCAGGAGACCGCTTGATTACGTTTGATATTAACTTAGTAGATGAGAAGGCTAAGAGTACAGTTACTCCAATTATTATCACAAATAGTGATGAATTCGAGGTTAAATTAACAGATGAGAAGGAAGCTACAGCCGGTGAAACAGAACTGCTAACAGTAAACAATAAATAAAGGTGGGAGGGAAGAGCATGAATCACAAACAGCAAGCCGAACAAATATTAGAAGCCATCGGCGGCAAAGAGAACCTATCGGCTGGTACACACTGTGTCACTCGACTTCGTCTAGCTCTCCATGATGAAGGGATTGTCGATCAGGAAAGGCTAAATGAAATTGATGCAGTTAAAGGTTCTTTTTCAACAAATGGCCAGTTTCAAATTGTAGTAGGACAAGGAACGGTAGATAAAGTATATAAAGAATTAATAAAATTGGCGGATATTGGTGAGTCATCAAAAGATGAAGTAAAAGAAGCATCAAAGGGTAATATGAACTGGCTTCAACGCGCAGTTAAGACATTAGCAGATATATTTATTCCCATTTTACCGGCCATCGTAACAGCTGGTTTACTTCTTGGTATTAACAACATCTTAACGGCACCGGGGATTTTCTTTGATGAACAATCGATTATTGATGTGTACCCTCAATGGTCCGGTATCGCAAACATGATCATCGTCATTGCAAATACCGCCTTCGCCTTCTTGCCAGGACTGATCGGTTGGTCGGCTGTTAAGAAATTTGGCGGTAGTCCAATTCTCGGTATAGTCATGGGTCTTGTCCTTGTAAATCCGGAATTATTGAATGCATGGTCTTACGGGGATGCTGTTAAGGAAGGCACCGTTCCAACTTGGGATTTATTTGGAATGACTGTTGAAAAAATTGGCTATCAAGGTCAGGTGCTGCCTGTACTTGCTGCTTCCTATGTGTTAACGAAAATTGAATTGTTTTTACGTAAAAGAGTTCCTGACAGCATCCAGCTGTTAGTTGTTGGCCCAATCGCTTTACTTGTAACAGGTTTCTTAACCTTCATTATTATTGGCCCAATCACATTTGCAATCGGAAACGCTATTACTGATGGTTTAGTATCTGTTTTTGATAATTTTGCGGCACTAGGTGGATTAATTTATGGTGCCCTTTATGGTGTAATGGTTATTACCGGAATGCACCACACTTTCTTAGCTGTAGACATTCAGTTGATCGGCAGTACAGGAACGACATTCTTATGGCCGATGCTTGCTCTATCAAACATTGCTCAAGGTTCTGCAGCACTCGGTATCATGGCAGCATCTAGAGATGAGAAGCTGAAAGGTCTCGGGCTATCTTCTGGTATCTCAGCATATCTCGGTATAACAGAACCAGCCTTGTTTGGTGTGAACTTACGATTTAAATATCCATTTATTATCGCTATTTCATCTTCCGCGATTGTTGGTCTTTATGTCGCAGCTTCCGGAGTTGTGGCAAGCTCAATTGGTGTCGGTGGAATTCCGGGGATATTCTCTATTGTTGCAGAATATTGGCTGGAGTTTGCTATTGGGATGGCATTTGTTATCGTAGTTCCATTCGTGGCAACATTGTTATATGCAAAACGTAAACGTGACGTGTAACCTTAATTTTCAAGAACGGTGGTGCTCCTATGACAGAACAACCTTGGTGGAAACAAGCTGTCGTCTATCAAATTTACCCGAAAAGTTTTAACGACACGACAGGAAATGGTGTAGGCGACATTCAAGGCATTATCGAAAAACTAGACTATTTAAACACACTTGGGGTTGATGTCCTATGGCTGACCCCAATGTACAAATCGCCGCAAAATGATAACGGTTATGATATTAGTGATTATTACGACATTCATGAAGAGTATGGGACAATGGCTGATTTCGAGCGATTGCTTGAAGAAACTCATAAACGCGATATGAAGCTGATCATGGACATTGTTGTGAACCACACGTCAACAGAGCATGAATGGTTCCAAGAATCGAAGAAATCGAAGGATAATCCGTACCGTGACTATTATATTTGGAAGGATCCCGTTGATGGGGGTCCTCCAAATAACTGGCAGTCCAAGTTCGGTGGGAACGCATGGGAATTTGATGAGAACACAGGTCAATATTACCTCCATCTATTTGATGTGACCCAAGCTGACGTAAACTGGGAGAACCCGGAAGTCCGCGAAGAAATTTACGAAATGATGCGCTTTTGGGGTGAAAAAGGTGTCGATGGCTTTCGACTCGACGTTATCAACTTGATTTCAAAGAACCAAGACTTCCCGAATGATGACGGAAGTGTTGCCCCAGGAGATGGGCGCAAGTTTTATACAGACGGGCCGAGAGCTCATGAATTCATGCATGAGATGCACCAGGAGGTTTTCGCCCCTTACGACCTTATGACAGTAGGAGAGATGTCATCAACGACGATTGACCATTGCATCCGCTACACAGCGCCTGAAAGAGAAGAACTAAGCATGACGTTTAACTTCCATCACTTAAAGGTCGATTATCCTAATGGGGAAAAATGGACAAAAGCCCCGTTTGACTTTTATGAGCTAAAACAAATTCTCTCTACATGGCAGGAAGAAATGAATCAAGGCAACGGCTGGAATGCCCTGTTTTGGTGTAACCATGACCAGCCCCGTGTGCTGTCAAGATTCGGAGACGATGTAAACTATCCAGTCGAATCAGGGAAAATGCTTGCGACGACGATTCATATGATGCAAGGAACCCCCTATATTTATCAGGGTGAAGAATTTGGCATGACGAATCCTGGTTTTGACTCGATTGATCAGTACCGTGATATAGAGTCTTTAAATGCTTACAACATGCTCCATGAAAAAGGTTTGAGTGAAGCAGAAATCATGGGGATTCTAAAACAGAAGTCCCGCGACAATTCCCGTACACCGGTTCAGTGGAATAACGAACAGCATGCCGGTTTTACAAAAGGCACTCCGTGGATCCCTGTGGCTGAAAATTACCCGCAGATTAACGCGGAAAAAGTGATGCAGGAACAGGCCTCCATTTTCGCCCATTACCAGAAGTTGATTGAGCTGAGAAAAGACAATCCGATCATCACGCACGGAGATTATCAGCTGCTGCTTCCTAACAATGACCAAATTTTCGCGTATCTAAGGCAATGGCAGGGAGAAAGCTTGCTCGTTATCAATAATTTTTACGGGCAAACAGCAACATTCACTCTTCCTGATGATGTTGAGGTAAAAGGGGCCAGTGATGTGATGATAAGTAATTATCAAGACGCACCTAAGGACTATCATCATGTTGAGTTAAGACCTTATGAGTCCATCGTTTACCACATCCGCTCAACTTGATATGATAAAAAGCGGTGATAGCAAATGAAGAATAAATTTATCGTAATTTATAATGATTTAGTGAAGGCCCTCCGGCAAGGTGAATTTAAAGCTGGTGATACCCTCCCCTCGGAGAATGAATTAACTATCAGGTTTGAGACTTCTAGAGAAACGATACGAAAAGCACTCAACCTGCTTTCACAAAACGGTTATATTCAAAAAGTCAGAGGGAAAGGTTCAGTGATTCTTGACCACAGCAAGTTTGAATTTCCGGTCTCCGGATTGACAAGTTTCCATGAATTATCCAATCAACTCGGCCAAACCGTTAAAACCCATGTTCACGAGTTGTTTTTAGAAACGGCCAATAATCAATTGCGTTCGCGGCTGAACTGTTCAGAAGACATGAGGATTTGGAAAATCTCACGCTCGAGAGAGATTGATGGGGAGCGGATTATTCTAGATAAGGACTATATACTTGAAGATGTTGTACCAGGATTGACAAAATCGGTTGCCGAGCACTCGATCTATGACTATATCGAGAATCAGCTCGAGCTTGAGATCAGTTTTGCCAAAAAAGAAATTGTAGTCGAACCTGTAACAGAAGAAGATAAAGCCCATTTGGATTTAGACAACCACTCCCAGGTCGCTGTTATTCGAAGCTACGTTTATTTGGCAGATGCTACCTTATTTCAATACACGGAATCAAGACACAGACCCGACAAATTTCAGTTTGTTGATTTTGCCCGGCGAACAAAATAGCAGTGAGGAAGCCAGAACCCATTACATGTTGTGGCTTCTTTTTTTCTCAAAGAGGCAATTAATCGCTGAAAAATGCAATTATGCTCTCATTTCGTGCAATTAAATCACTTTATGTGCAATTAATCAAAATGATGTGCAATTCAATTGGTTAAGCTAAGGGATATGAATAGAGTGGATCATGATTAACTGTTACACTAGGGATAGAAAATGACTTGAGGTGGGAAGAGTATGTTTGTCATAGGAGCAACACAGAAGCTAGCGAAAGAACTCAAAAAAGATTTGGAAGATCCAGAACAATATCAAGACGTCTCAAAAATTTATCAATGGCATGCGAATATCATCACAGTAAACAGACGTAAATGTCTGATGTTGATGAATAACAAAACAGGGTTGAACCTAACATTGTTCGGGCTTAGAAAGCAGCAATTCGAGAACATCGAAAATGTAATTAAAGGTTCCTTGAATCAATTGTTTCAACTGTTAAAAATAGATAAAGGAATTTCAGATCATATGTTAGAGAACGCTAGTGGATTTGCTTTTACAAAAACAACAAACCGTCAGACTTTAGGCATGATGAACCAAGTAAAAGCCATGGTGGAAGACGCTGCAGATGGGTTGGAATATGAGGCTATTGATGCAGAAGAAATAAATTACATTACCAATGCTGAATTGATATACGGCCCTCTTAGGTATAGTACACCCGTTGAAACATTGAAGGATTATTTTGAAAACTAAAAAGGACCACACCGCAAGGTAGGTGTGGTTCTTTTTAGTATACGTTGGATGAAATACTTAAAAGTAAGGCTCTATTGTTAATTGCAAATCAGCTGAGCATTAAGAAACCATGTGCAACTATAGCCAATTAAACGTTTAGTTGGCTATGATGCCTAGAAAAGGTATAGTGTTTACATACTTAAATGGGGTTCTTTTTCCTAACAAGAAAAGGGATAAGGATGATGTGGCGGGTTGGCATCATAACTCCATATTGGATTACGATTTGGACTCCCATAACCCCAAGCTGCAATAGCAGCGGCACAGGCGTCAATGAGATGACTCGTTTGCAGGAGGTTTACTTGCATTCCTCTTAAACCGAAAGTCATCATCCAGTTCGCGATCCAATCCGCACTTTCAGGGGAACGTTTATAAAATAGCGAGTGCTCTCGTCCCTCATCCTGAGGTATTCTTGCAGCTAGAGTTGCTCCAGGATGAACCTCAATAACTTTAACATTCACATGATGATTCAACAAAGAAGCAAGCTTCATTCCTCTGGCCGTAATGTATATCATTTTAGTTAACGTTGGCGGCATAATTGAACCAGACTTCATCCCCAATTCCTTTGTGAATTGCCTTAGTTCTTTCTCAAGCTTTCGATCCCCACCGCCATCTTCATAGGAAAGAGGGGCATCAATGCCGACAACCACCTGTTCTTCAGCAGACAAATTTGTAATTAGTGAAAGAATATCCTGATCTGATGCAGTATTTAGAAGCTGATCAAGATAGAGTGTATCACCTTGATCATCAAAAACTGCAACAGCTGTATCCTTATGATTGGAAGGTCCTGATAAATCAATGCCGACTATTTTCATCTATATCCCACCTTTTTAATAAAAAAATACTCTCTACCATTATGATAGAGAGTCAATAAAATATATAGGTATAGGATTAGGGGGTGTTCATTGTTCATAAAATCAAGGTTGTACTAGGCTTGTACTACTAAAGGTTCCGGCCAAGCTTCTTCAGCGCTATCATAAACAACTGGAGATGTAGCGCTAGCTAAAAACGCAACAAAAGCTAGGATTGCAATAAGCTTTTTCACAATAATATCCCTCCTAATTGAGAATGTTTATTTAACAATTTAATTGCTAACCTAAGGTAGGATGAAGCCTTTTTATACATCCGCTGTTTCTCCAATAGATCTGCTAGAAACATTGAATAACGGATGATATATATGTGTTCCTTCTTCTGTTCGAAGAAGGGAATAACATCACTTTCCAAAAAGTTACTTATATCCTTATCATCGTTAATAACCTTTTTATAAAATTCAAAGTGAAATTGAAAGGGTTTTGAGGGATAGATTTTAAGTTTTTCTTCACCATAGTTAACCCATTTAAGACACCCCTCATGGTCATCTTTCTTATAATGCTCAATTACTAAACTATGAATAGAAGTTAATAAATAAGAGTTTCGAAATGATGTACTTAAATCATTATATTCAATACTTTTTTCATAACTTTCAATAGCGACCGCATGATTACCCATGCGTGCTTCTAATGTACCAATATTGATGTAAACGAGAGTGAGTTGGATATTGTTACCAATTTGTGCAGCAATCTTCCGTGCAAGATGATAGTTTTCAAGAGATTTGGCGTAATTCCTTAAACGGCTATAATTTATCCCTTGAATAATATGGCAATCAGCACTCTTAGCTAAATCATATTGTGTTTGGAAGATTTCCAGTGCTTGATCCGTATAAAACACAGAAGCTGATAAATGGTTAGCTTGGCTTGTGCTCAAAGCAAGCAGGTAAAAAAGATCACTTTGTTCCCAATCTTCTATTTCCAATGAAGAACTATAGTTTTTAGCCTCCATTAATTGTTGAAAGGCATCATTAAACTCATTTCTATAATACTTCACCAGTCCTGAAGCTAAATGGTAATAGAACTTCATCTCATCATCAAAAGTATCCTTGTGCTGCCGGATATTTTCCCAAGCCTCATAAGCCTTCTCCACCTCATTTTTCAACAAAAGATGTCGAATGCGGAACAACTCGAAAAAGATATACAATTGATGATTGGCCAGCGTTTCTTTTTGCTGGAGTAGCTCTTCCTTCAGCAGCTCAGCATCTTCCCTACGCTTAAACACGATCGCTTCATACCATTCCTTCAACTTTTCCTTGGAAGGATGGCTGTAAGAGGATTCGCAAAAATCCAGACCGAGCCTTTCGTAAAGCAACTCGAGCACCTCTATAGCTGGAACGGTTTGATCGTTCTCAATCTTAGAAAGGTAAGCTGACGAAATAATACCCTCAGCTAGCTGGTTTTGAGTCAAACCTTGTTTAACTCGATGAAACCGAAGCACTTTACCATATTCCATTTTCCACACACCTAGTTGATCAACTGTAGATTTGTCAGAAGTTTCTCTTTCAAATCTATATTCAGAATACACGTTCGACTAGGATATTTCAACTATATTCATAGGTTTCCCAAGTCGTTCAAATTTCGTGCCTTTAAGGGGGATAAAAAGCACTAACTTTCACAGACCTATAGCAAGAAAAATTATGTTATAGTGTCGTTGTAGCACAAAAAGGGAAGAAATGGATCAAATAGAAGTCGTTTGTGGCGAAAAATGTCACAGGACCGTGTTTGATTTCAATCCTTAATTTCAAGCGCTATTTCTCAAGCCGCTCATGATGCGAGCTCGGAGTAATGTGGGTGCTTAGTAACATTTAATTTGCGAATTCCTCCCCTAAAATATATCGATGTGGATGAGATCTTTGATCTCATCCTTTTTTTGGCTTAAATGGTTTTCTCTCCGGTCAAGCTAAGCGTTCACTTTTTTAGCCTGTAAAACGCTATCTAAAGAGGTTTGGTACAAAGTAGTACCTATATGGAATAGGACCTGTCCAATCATCGAACAAAGCAGCACGCCCTCTGACCCTGAGGATTTCAGATTTTCTTAAATATTTGCGATAGAAAATGGGAAACATGAGTAAATTAAGATTGAAAAGGGTATAAATGTTATAGGTGAATATTTATGGGCAATTGTTAAAATAAGGAGGAATGCTGTGTGGGATATAATGTCACACAAAAGCTGATTAAGGATCATTTGGTCGAAGGTGAGATGAATCCTGGCTCAGAGATTGGGCTGAAAATTGATCAAACCTTAACTCAAGATGCGACAGGTACGATGGTCATGCTTGAGTTAGAGGCAATGGGAATTGATCGGGCAAAGACAGAAGCTTCTGCTCAATACGTCGACCATAATTTAATTCAAGAAGATAGTAAAAACCCGGATGACCACTTGTTTTTAGAGAGTGCGGCGAAACGATTCGGATTATATTTCAGCAGGCCTGGTAATGGAGTCAGTCACCCTGTTCATATGCAGCGTCTGGCTAAGCCTGGGCAAACACTGCTTGGCTCAGACAGTCATACATGTGCAAATGGCTGTATGGGGATGCTTGCTATGGGGGCGGGCGGTATTGATGTCGCTATGGCCATCGCAGGAGAGCCTTTTTATGTGAAAATGCCGAAAGTATGGGGTGTAAAAGTAACAGGAGAATTCCCGGACTGGGTAAGTGCTAAGGATGCTATCCTGGAAATGCTTAGACGGCATGGAGTTAAGGGTGGAGTCAATCATGTCTTTGAATATTATGGCCCAGGAATTAAAAATTTAACAGCTATGGACCGCCACGTTATTGCTAACATGGGTGCGGAATTAGGGGCAACTGGGACAGTTTTCCCTTCGGATGATGAAACGAAAAGATACATGAAGCTGCAAGGACGTGAAGATGACTGGATTGAGTTAAAAGCTGATGATGATGCTAAATACGATGTACATGACGAAATTGACTTATCGGAGCTTGAGCCAATGATTGCTAAACCTTCAAGTCCAGGGAATGTAGTCCCTGTCAGCGAAGTGGAAGGGGAACCGATTTATCAATCCTATATTGGATCCTCCGCAAATCCGGGATTTCGTGATTTTGCTATTGCCTCAAAAATTGTTGAAGGCAAGCATATTGCGGATGGTCTATCGTTTGATTTGAATCCTACCTCACGACAAATGCTGATCGACTTATCCCAGCAAGGGCATATCGCAAACTTCTTGCAGGCGGGTGCTCGCCTTCACCAGGCCGGATGTAACGGTTGTATCGGTATGGGGCAGGCGCCGGCAACAGGCCGTAATAGCCTGCGAACAACACCACGTAACTTCCCGGGTCGTTCAGGTACCAGAGAAGATAGTGTATTCCTATGTAGTCCAGAAATAGCTGCTGTCTCTGCACTGAAGGGTGAAATTACCGACCCCCGAAAGGCTGGATTTGATTACCCGAAGGTTCAGGAATTAGATAAACCAACCATAGATACACAGCTACTTGATAAACCATTAACTCCTGAAGAATCTGCTAAGGAAGAATTAGTGAAAGGGCCAAATATAGCATCTATCCCTAAAATGGATGAATTGCCTAATGATATGGAATTGCCGGTCTTACTTAAAGTCGGTGATGACATTTCAACAGATGAAATTTTAGCAGGCGGGGCCAGGGTGCTGCCATTCCGCAGTAACCTTCCTGAGATTAGTAAATTCACCTTCGAAATTGTAGATGATACTTATTACGATCGAGCGATGAAACAGCGTGAAGATGGTGGTCATGTCATTGTTGGAGGAACAAACTATGGTCAAGGATCAAGTCGTGAGCATGCGGCTTTAGCACCTAGATATATGGGATTGAGAGTGGCTATTGTGAAGGACTTTGCGCGAATTCACTGGCAAAACCTAGTCAACTTCGGTATTCTTCCACTCACTTTTGTTAATGAAAAGGATTATGAAGATCTTGAACAGGGCGATGTGCTGGTCTTTAAAGATCTTCGGAATACAATTCATAAGGGAAATGAAGTAGAAGTGAAAGTGAAGGGTAAAGATAAAACGATTAAAGCTGAGCACGCCCTTTCTAAACGTCAGCTTGAGATGATGCAATCAGGCGGCCTAGTGAACTGGGTTAAAAACCGCTTGAATAGATGAGTAGGAAAGGTAAAATGACGGTGCAGCATAGTAAAAGCTGTGGTCCAAAATAGTGGACCACAGCTTTTTAACTCCTGAAGTGTCTGCGCTGCCCAAATCCGACAAACCGCCCTCTCTCTCCTTAAAAAGCGGTTCACAAATCTCAAGGTTGCATAAGAAATAAAAAATCCGTCCAATAGGGCGGATTTTCTAAATTTACTCATTTGTAGTTTCGAGCGGAGTCAGGTTTGCTTCTATTTGTTCACGCTTATGTTCTAAGAATGGAGGCAAGGCTAAATTTTCTCCCAGATGCCCCTCATCTTCATCTGTGGTAAAGCCTGGTCCATCCGTTGCCAGCTCAAATAGAATGTGGTTTGGCTCTCTAAAATAGAGCGATTTGAAATAAAAACGATCAATCAGACCTGAGTTAGGGAATCCTGCATCCTGGATTTTATCTTTCCATTTTTCAAGTTCCGCTTCATCTTCAACGCGAAAAGCCACATGATGGACACTTCCCCGTCCAGGTCGTTCCCGGTGTAATTCCGGATTTGTCTCAATGTGAACTTCAGCACCCGTTCCACCTTCACCCGTTTCAAATACAATACGATCATCAAACGTTCCAACTTTACGGAATCCAAGGATTTCTGTTAGTACTTTTGCTGTAGGAGCAGCCTCGGCAACTGTTAAATGGACTGGACCAAGTCCGTTAATTCCATTTTCTTGTGGAACAATGGATTTGTCCCAGGCAGTGCCAGCAGTTACTCCTTCATTATTCTCATCTGATACCAGCATCAATCGTTGGCCCTCGGGATCACGAAAGGCCAGCGTTTTTCTACTCATTGTTTCTTTGATCGGATCCTGGTCAACACCGTATGCGTCAAAACGTTCTCTCCAATATTCTAGCGCTTTATCATCCTGTACCCTAAGAGAAGTTGTTGAAATACTGTGTGTGCCGGGATAAGTCCTACCGGCACGAGGTATTTCGAAAAAGGTTAGATCCGTACCTGGGTTTCCTTTTTCATCAGCATAAAATAAATGGTACATTGAGTTGTCATCTTGGTTAACCGTTTTTTTTACTAAGCGCATGCCCAAAACATCTGTATAAAAGTCATAGTTCTTTTTAGCATCGGCTGTAATAGCAGAAACATGGTGAATTCCTTTTATATTCATCTCAACAACCTCCCCTAGTTGCGTGTGTAGAATATCTCGATTTCAAGATAGATGATACAATAAAGTACATATTTTGTCAATTGGAATCATCATTGACAATACCCTGTACGTTTAAAAGGGAAGAGATGAGTCTGCTGGCTTTTTGAAAAATGAGTAATCGGTTTTCGTATAAACCATTTGTTTGGAAGGGGTGTTGTTAGGCCTTGAATAGATATGTCTGCTGAGGCATGTTGAAGCTGCCAGCGTTTATGAACAATTGGCCCTTTAAAGACATGCTGTTTTCTTGTAAGCCATAGAGCGTAGCGTTCAGTTAACCAGTACAGAAGGGAACCGGGGCTTGCTAGGAAAGGGGCGCCAAATGGATGTACACATGCATGGAAGTGAGCAGGGGGATACCCATTGTGTGTACGCCTGCTCGTATAGTGAACAGTATGGCCGGTTCGGTCTAATCGCATGTTTGCATGGAGGTAAGGCAGGTTGAACTGTCTTGCGAGAACAACACCTGCAGGGTGATTTGCATCTAACGATAGAAAGTAGACACCGGGTTCACCCTTATACGTAACGTATGTTCGTACATTTAACTCCAGTAAATGACTGAAATAGGGGAGAGGTGGAAGTCCTCGCAGACGCATATGGTTTATGTGAAATGGAACAACGGCAAGCCAGGCAGACCCTTCAAACGTATCTATTTCAAAAGACTTAGGTACGAAAGGACGAATAATATGCGTAGGCATTGGCCAGTGGAAGAAAGTCAATTCCTCCCATTCTTGATACATAGTCCAAGGTTGAAAGCTCATAAAAACATCCTTTTTTATGATGGTTTACCCATTTTAGCTCATAACCATACAATCAAAGGAAAGTAACTAATTATTTCACTTTCTTAATGCGAGCCTTTTTTTCCTGTTTCCTTCTGTTTAGTTCTTCCACGATTAGATCGATAAACTCCTCGTCCAAACCTAATTCAACCGCCCTCTCAAAGGTAAGGTTAAGGATGCGTCCAGGTAATTGTTCTAGATTCATGATAGGTCCCCCCTTGCCCTAAGGTAAAAGTTCAGTGGATGTTGTAGCTGCTCCGAGTACTTTTCCTTCATCGTTATATAAAGGTTGGCCAAAAATGTAGTACTCAGTATGACCAGTGGATAAAGGGAATAAAATTCGTCTGTGTATAGTAGCTTCGGTTTCTATGACCTTGCGTTTTAACTCCATAAGTTCTGTGATTCCGTCGTTTAGATCACTATGATCATCTCGTTTTCCTATAACTAGGTTTGTATCAAAATCTGGATCTGGGTTAAACATCCATGTGTACTTTAACTCTAAATCACAATGAGCGACAATGACCGGGGAGTGGAGGAGAGCGATCCTAAATGGCTCACTTAAGTGTGCTGAGAAAGACAGATATGGATTGACATGAAGGAAATTTGCGATTTGTGAAGCTACCGCTATGCTTGGATTTCTGGTGCTCGTTTCTATTTGGGCATAATAAGCTCGGTCAATAAAAGCTCCTTTAGCAACTTGCTGTTGTGTTAAGTTCCTTTCTTTCCTGAGTTGAATCAGCCACTCTCTTATTTTAATCACACCCATTACGTCTTTAGTTAAATAATAGTTCAAGAGATAGTTCAAAACTCCTTGTGGCAGTTTGCAACAAAATAGCCCGTCACTTATAAAACTTTGGAAATGGGGAGGGTTATTTTCAAAAATCCTATTATATAGCCTTTGAAGCATACCTTGTCCATCTTATAGGTGGGATTTTATCGGTAGTAGTTTTTACCCTAAACTAAACAAAAGTAATCTAATCAGAACGATTATTTTGTGCTAAAATATTCTTTTGAGACTCATTTATGCCGGGAAAAAGAGGGGGATTGCTGCGGCATGTCCTTTGAAACATTAACAATCATAGCTGTAAGTGCGTTTGCGTTTAGTGGGGCCATTGTGGCTTTAAGTGAGCGATATGATATTTTCGGTACGTTCATGTTAGGCATTGCAACACCATTTGCAGGGGGATTATTCGGAATATTGCCATGGATGTACCTGTGGTGCATGTCTGGGAACAAGGCCATTTGTTTTATGTAGCGATGGGAACGATTGCGATCGTTTATTTTTTTCCAAAGGGATGGGTAATGTTCTGGGACCGCTGGAACATTTATTTAGATGCGATTGGATTATCAGCTTTCGCCCTCCAAGGGGCAACCTTTGCAATAAATCATGATTTTCCATTAGGGGGTATCATCTTTGCAGCGATTTTGACGGGTGTTGGAGGTGGAATGACCAGGGACGTGCTCGCACAGAGGCGTCCGATGGTGCTCCACCAAGAAATATATGCAGTTTGGGCTATGGTGGTGGGATTATTAGTTGGTTTAGAAATAGTTGATCTAGCAAGTTCTTGGCAAAAGTACACACTGTTTTTCGCTATTATCGGATGCCGAGTGCTTTCTTATCACTTGGGATGGCACTTGCGATTTCGTGATTTGTACCGGTTATAAGAGGCATAGATATGGATAAAACAAAAGTGAGCTCCTTTATAGAATAAAGGGCTCACTTTTTTCGTAAATTAATAACGGAATAGATCTCCTGATAAATAGCGTTCACCTGTGTCAGGTGCAATCACGACGATAACGTCCTCTGCATTCTTCCTTTTGGCAACCTCCATCGCTGCCCAGCATGCTGCTCCGCCTGAAGTTCCAAGTAACAGGCCCTCCTCTCGGGCTAACCGACGGGTGACTTCATAGGCATCTTCATCGGTAACCTGGAAGATTTCGTCCATTATGTCCATGTTTAAAATATCAGGTATAAACCCAGGGCTTGTCCCTACAAGCTTGTGCTTGCCGGGCTTTCCTCCTGAAAGAACCGGTGAACCTGAGGGCTCGGCCACATGAATGGTTAGATCTTTGTAGTATTTCTTTAACTCTTCCCCTGTTCCAGTGATCGTTCCCCCTGTACCTGCTGTTGAGATGAAAGCTGAAAGAGGTTTTCCAATGGAGTCCATTGCTTCAATGATTTCTGATGCAGTTGTGTGCCGGTGGGCATCGGGATTGGCCATGTTTTCAAATTGCATGGGCATAAAGGCGTTATCCATTTCCTTAACAAGTTCTTTAGCCTTAGCAATAGCCCCAGGCATTTTGTCATCACCGGGTGTTAAAACAATTTCAGCACCGTAGGCCTTCAGTAAATTGATGCGCTCCTGTGTCATTGTGTCCGGCATAACAAGGATCGCCCGGTATCCTCGTGCAGCAGCATTCATAGCAATCCCTATCCCGGTATTCCCACTCGTTGGTTCGATAATAGTGGATCCTGCATTGAGATGGCCATCCTGTTCGGCTTGAATGATCATATTATAAGCGGCTCTATCTTTTACACTGCCACTAGGATTTTGCTTCTCCAATTTCATATAAATAGTGGCCCCGCCCTCTGGTGTAATGCGGTTAAGTTTAACGAGCGGAGTATCTCCGATTAGGTCAGCGATGTTGTTTACGACACGCATGCGGTCACTTCCTTTTATATATAACTTTGTAAAAATTGTATCATAACCTAATCGTTTGCATAAAAAAAAGACACACTAGTGTCTGTAAATTGTTTTTCAGTTGCAAGTGTGATAATATCAAGAGTGGTATTTGAATTTATATATAATTATCCAATATATATTTTACGCGAGTTTGAAAGGTTTGTCAACTTTTTTGTGGAAGGAAGATATCGATATGACCTTCGAGGGTAATGATTGGGACGTTGAACAACAAAGAATCGCTGAAGTGCGTAAAGTTATAGAAGCAAAAAAGGAACAGTTGCTTAAAAGTACGGGTGCTCTCAAAGGGGACATTATTGATCTTAGGAAGAAATTCTGGGATGATGTGACGGTTAATTTTGATGAAGTAGATGACGCTGTTGAAACCTATGCAAGCATTAAGCAGCAATCAGAGCTTTTGTCAGAACGTGAAAGAAGCCACGGGCAATATTATAAGAATAAAAAACTGCTTGACCGCATGGAGGAGTCCCCTTATTTTGGGCGAATTGATTTTGCCGAAGATGAAGTAGCTAAAGAAGCGATCTATATTGGCATTTCCTCATTGATGGATAAAGAAGAGGATCATTTTCTTGTGTATGATTGGCGTGCACCTGTCTCAAGCATGTACTACGACTTTGAGCCTGGCCCCGCTCACTATGATACACCTGAAGGTACTGTTGAAGGGGAAATAGAGCTTAAAAGACAGTTTGTTACAGAAAATGGTATGTTAACAGGAATGTTTAATACAGGGATTACCATTGGAGATTCTTTACTGCAAAAAGTGCTCGGAGATCAGGCGAGTTCGCAAATGAAAAGTATCGTAGCTACTATACAAAAAGAGCAAAACGCCATCATTAGAAACGAAAGTAGTCGACTACTGCTTGTGCAGGGTGTAGCCGGAAGTGGAAAAACATCTGCCGCCATGCAAAGGGTCGCCTATTTACTTTATAGATACCGTAAACAAATGAATGCAGATCAAATATTATTGTTCTCACCAAACCAAATGTTTTCAAGCTATGTGGCGTCAGTCCTTCCTGAGTTAGGTGAAGAGCCAATGCAGCAATCGACCTTTCAAGAATACGTTTCCAAGCGCTTAGATGATGAATTTGATTTGCAGACACCGTTTGAACAATTGGAAAGTTCTTTAGTAACTAAAGGAAGTGGTGAAAATCATCACGAGAAAGAGGCCGTAGATTTTAAATCAAGCGCTTCTTTTAAAACGATGATTGATAACTATCTGGGTCATTTGTCTAGCAACGGAATGAAGTTTAGAAGTATCAAATTCCGTGGAGAGGTTAGGATTTCAGCTGAGCGGATTGAGGAATTCTTTTATCAGCTAGATTCGGCGATGTCGATGGCCAATAGAGTGGACCTCGTTAAGGACTGGTTATCTAGTCAGCTTAAGCACGTGGAAAAGGAGGAGCGAGCTAAAGATTGGCCAGAGGAAGAAGCTGCCTTACTTACTAAAGAAGATTATTTGAAAGCCTTTCAAAACCTTGAACAACACCAGAATTTTAATGAAGAGACCTTTAATGATTTTGAAAAAGAGGAAAACCTGCTGAAGAAAATGGTAGTTAGACGAAGGATGGCTTCTTTGAGAAGGAAAATTGCAAACTATAAATTTATCCAAATGGAAAAGGTGTATGAGGGTCTTTTTAATGAGTCATTCCCTCAGGTTGATTTGCAACCGAAAAACTGGACTCAAATAAGTAAACATACAATGCAAAACGTACAAGAACGTTATCTTCCTGTGGAGGATCAAACGCCTTATTTATATTTGCAGGACCAGCTTGAAGGGCGAAAGGTAAATGCCTCTATTCGCTATGTGTTCATGGATGAAGCACAGGACTATTCCGTTTTTCAATACCTTTATATTAAAGAGATGTTTCCATACGCTCAATTCACACTTTTAGGAGATAAACACCAAGCCATCTATACACATAACCATGGTGGCATGACAATTCTAGATAAGCAGGCTCACAACGGGGAAGCGAAGAAAATGGAGCTATCCAGAAGTTATCGTTCCACAAGGCCCATCGTGGAATTTACCAAACATTTATTGGAGGATGGAGCAAGTATTGAAGCCTTTAATCGAGATGGGCAGTTGCCACGTCTATGGGAAGTGACAGAGATTCAAGAAGCCAAGCAAAAGATTATCGAAGTCGTTCAGGATCGTCATAGAGAAGGCCATGAGACAATCGCCATTCTTTGTTATTCCCTTGAGGAAAGTAAACAAGTTAATCAGTTAGTGGGGGAGCAGCTTGGCGCCACATTGATTTATAAAGAAACACAGCAATTCCAATCGGGTGTGCTCATTTTACCTGTTTATTTTGCGAAAGGGATTGAGTTTGACAGTGTTCTCGTTTACGACGCTGCGCAACAAGGCTACCAGGACGAGGAAGGACGTTTGATGTTATATACTGCCTGTACTCGTGCTATGCATGAACTGGATATTCTTTATAATGAGAAAGACAGTTCCATCCTTTCAGAAATTCCAGAAGAGCTATATACCTAGAAAAGCGAGACGCCCTGGTAGGCACGACAAGCATAAGCGCAGCGGCGCAGTGAAGTGCTTTTTCTACACCGAAACAAACTGTCTATGTCGCAAAAAAATAAAACCGCTGCTCGGGGAGCGGCGGTTTTATTTTAGCTTTTCTTCTACGAGGGCTTGCGCAAAATTAAAGGTGTCATTCGGCACCGAGATACGGAAAGCCAACTGGTTTGAATTTAAGTTGAAACGGTCTACTGCTATTTTAAAGTTCGAAGCTGTATCCATTTGAGTAACAGCAACATAAATATTTTCTTCATTAGGATGAACTCTTACCCACTCAGGCAATTTATAATTTTCAGCTACAAATTCCAACACCTTTTTATTAGGCAGGGGGAGCTTCCCAAGCGATATTCGCTCTTGTTCCAAAATAAGGTCACCATTTTTTTGAACGACAGGTTTTAGTTCTAGCTTAATAGGAATTGTTTGCTCAAATGCTTTAATATTTCCGATGAGTGTAACGTTCCTGTCTAAGGAGATCGAATAATCGAATATCGTTTGTGTAGAAAGCTCACCTAAATATTCATTAGCTAGTTGTTCAAGGTTTTGCTTTGTCGAAACAATTGTAAACTCAGCATCCGAGCTCTCTCCTTCAGGTTCAACATTAACAATTGTGTAGGCTGTTGGAAGGAAAACAAGGGATAGGATCCAGACGATGATTCCTAGATTAATCACGGCCAATACGCCAAAGGAGGACCTCCATTTATTTTTTAAAAACCAACGTTTTAACATTTACATTCCACCTGTATTATTTCTCTATTTCCGGCCTGATCACTTCAAGTATCCGTTCTGCCATTTGCTTATATCCTTTAACATTAGGATGAAAATGGTCCTGCTTCCATAAAAGTTCTTCCTCTTTACCCGCAAAAATATCTTTAATTGGTATGAAGGTGGCCTGATCATATTCGGATATTACCTCTTTGCCAATACGATTCCATTCATTCATAATTTGCGTGAGTTGCGGGATATTGTCAAAGTATTTCGCGAAAGGATTATATAACCCGATCAAATAAATCGGTGCATCTGAGTTTAGTTCTATAATGCGCTTCATGATTTGATGAAGCCGCTTTTCATAGCCAACGTGCTCAGCAGCGAAGTCTTCGTAGTTCAAGCTAGTAAAGTTATTTTTCACAACTTCCATAACGTCATTGGCACCAATTGTAATTAAAACAATATCAGCTTCTTCAATAGATGAAGCCAATTCATCTTTCTCCATTCGCTCAAGCAGCTGATCTGTTCGATTGCCACGTTTTCCATAGTTTTCGATATTGATATTTTCACTGTCTTCATTACTATTAATTGTCTCTTCTAGAATACCTACATAGCCACCGTTATCTGTACGATCACCGACGCCTTGAGTTAAGGAATCCCCTATTGCTACAATTTTTAAATCTTCATGAACGAACAGGTTTTTAGCGCCTTCAATGACACTCGTAAACACTTCCTGCAAGCCTTCACTTAAGGTCCCTTCTTCTTGTTCTTCAACAGGCTTCTCTTCATACTCCTTTTCTTTAGGAGATGGCTTTTCTTCTTCTGTTTGCTTTTCTTCGGTGGCTGGCTGGCTATTGTCTCCTTGGGACATGCTTTCAGGTTGGTTAATCAAAGATGCGATTATCAGAACAAGAAAGATGAGAGAAAGAATAACGATAGCTAGCCACTTTAATTTTTTCATAGTGCTATCACCTGTAGTTTTTGAATAAATTCGCTTATCATATATTATATGATTAATTCACAGTTTGAGAAATATAATAGTTTTACATGTTATTATAACATGTAAAACTATTGAATAGACATTCGAAATCGGCTGACAAAAAAAGGCGGTCCACTGTCGATTTTGTTATAGGAGGGCTTCCTTTGGATCAGCAGATGAGCATTTCAGTACGTGAATTAGTGGAATATGTATATCGGGAAGGAAGCATAGATAATCGCTTTCGTACAAATACAGCATTGCAGGAAGGAACAGCAATTCATAAGGCGGTTCAAAAAGAATATAAAGAAGGCGAAGAAAAGGAGGTCCATCTCGAGTATGTGTATGCATATGATGAGCTGAAACTACGCATTCATGGTCGGTGCGATGGGCTGCTAAGAACAGAAAAGGGCCCTAGAATTGATGAGATTAAATCAACTGCAAGAGATCTAGAAGAACTTACAGAAGAAAGTTTCCCTGTATATTGGGCACAGGCGAAATTATACGCTTATATATATATGGAACAGGAACAGCTGGATGAGATTGACGTGCAGTTGACTTATGTTCAGAAGCAGACAAAGGAAAAGAAGCGTTTTGTTCAAACATACACGAAGGGAAACTTGGCGTTATTTATCAGAGAGACAGTTGAAGAATATGTGTCTTACGCCAGGATATTACTTCATATTCGAGAACAAAAAGAGAAAACAATCCCTGATTTAACTTTTCCATTTTCGAGCTACAGGGAAGGACAGCGTCAGCTCGCAGGAAGTGTATACAGAACTGTAAAAGAAAAACGGACCCTCTTTGCGCAAGCCCCAACCGGGATTGGCAAAACGATATCTACTTTGTTTCCATCTGTTAAGGCAATGGAAGCGGGACAACATGAACGGTTATTTTATCTAACAGCAAAAACGGTTACCCGGTCCACAGCAGAGGAAGCTCTCCAGTTGATGGAGGAAACAGGATTAATGTTGCGTTCTGTTACATTAACTGCAAAAGATAAGATTTGTTTTAAGGAAGAAACGATCTGTCAGCCTGACTACTGTGAGTTCGCAGACGGCTATTATGATCGGATTAATGGTGCCATTGTTGATGTGCTTATGAATGAAACGCAAATAACACGAGCAGTTATTGAAGAGTATGCAAAAAAACACAGTGTATGTCCTTTTGAATTTTCATTAGATCTTACGGATATTGTTGATGTAGTTATTGGTGATTACAATTATATATTTGATCCAAGGGTGGCATTGAAAAGACTCATGCCTGAACAAAAGAAGCAAACCACTCTACTCGTTGATGAAGCACATAACCTAGTGGAACGTGCCCGAGAAATGTATTCAGCTGAAATCACCCGCGATTCCTATAGAAAAGTGGAAGAGTTGTGGCGAACGGAGAATGTAGAATTAGCTGAAGCCGCAAGGGCCATAACGAAGGATATGAATACTGTCGATAACGGACAGAGTGAAACAGAATACGAGCTTCAGGATGTGCCGGGTCAGCTTGAGGAGAATTTGGAGCGGCTTATTAATAAAGCGGAACGCCAGCTTCGCGATCAGAATGCAGAAGAAGAGAAAGATGAATGGTTGCTGGAATGTTACTTTGCCACACAAAACTTCCTGAAGATCTTGGGTATAGTTGATGAACACTATGTGCATATTGGTGCAAAATTGGGTCGGGATGTGTCTATTAAACTTTTCTGTATTGACCCATCCTATGTTCTAAGGCAAGCCGCAAAGCCGTTTCGCTCAAGTATCTTCTTCTCAGCTACTTTATCGCCTTTTGGTTATTATAAGGATATGCTCGGTGGTCACGAGAAAGACTATATTCTCAGGCTTCCATCTCCCTATGCTGCAAGTCAAATGGAAGTATCAATTGCTCCATTATCAACGAAGTATAAAAACCGAGAAGAGACAGCGGAACGTTTGGCTGCGTTATTGTACCACCAGGTTAATAAACAATTCGGTAATCATTTATTCTTTTTCCCTTCCTATCAATATATGCAATTAGTCTATCAATATTTTCAAAAATATCACAATATCAATTCCGTCGCACAGGAGCAAGGGATGACTGAGGAACGAAGAGATGACTTTCTTGCCCAGTTTGTTACTGGGGGAGGCTTGTGGGTTTTGCTGTTCTTGGTGGTGTCTTTTCGGAAGGTGTTGATTTGAGAGGAAATCGTTTAAATGGAGTTGCCGTTATAGGAATTGGTCTTGCGCCGCGCAATTTTGAACGGGAATTAATCAAATCTTACTTTTCAAACCGCGGTCGAAATGGTTATGATTACGCCTATGTATTCCCCGGTATGAACAAGGTGTTACAAGCTGGGGGAAGACTAATTCGTTCTGAACATGACTATGGTGTAATTCAGTTAATTGATGACCGTTTCTTGAGTAGAAAATATGTCAATCTTCTACCTGAGGAATGGAAAGACTACAAAATAATCAACTAAACTATTTCCCGGGAAATAAATTACGACAAAGGTCGTAAGGTTCCTAGATCTAATGTGTGAGGGTAATATACCTTGATTGCATCATGTCTCTTTTCTTTCCTTTTTCTATACTAAGAGTAACTTAGGTGGAGAAAGGAGAATTTTTATGAAGAAAACTATTATGATTACAGGCGGGTCGAAGGGGCTTGGGAAATCTTTGGCTCTCGGCTTTGCTAAGCAACAACATCGTGTCGCCATTTGTGCAAGAGGTGAGAATGATTTAAAAGCAGTAGAAGAGCAGATAGAAACATTGGGGGCAGAGGTAGTTGCAACAAAGGCCGACATGTCAGACGCAGCAGATGTAGAGAAGTTTGTTTCTATAGTAGAAGATCGTTTTGGCAGCGTCGATGTTCTGATTAATAACGCCTCCATATTTGGACCGGGACCGAGGCAACTCCTTGATTATACTGATGAATCGTTCTCCAACGTACTAAAAGTGAATCTTATGAATCCGTTTTTAGTTACAAAACGGGTGTTGCCTGGAATGATTGCTAACAGGTCGGGGTCGGTGATTAACTTGACGTCAGAAGCAGGGAGAACCGGCTTTGCCGAATGGGGCGCTTATGGTATTTCAAAGTTTGCCATTGAAGGAATGGCTGAGACTTGGGCAGCAGAAGTGGCAGAGTATAACATTAGAATAAATATGGTCGACCCTGGCGAAATAGATACAGCGATGCATGACAGGGCCGTGCCGGATTGTGACTACGATCTGGCACAGCCAGAGGAAAGACTTGATGTCTTTTTCTATTTGGCTTCTGATCAATCAAGTAAGCATAATGGGGAACGATTTGAAGCGGCAACTTTCGTAAATGAGGCAGGGGTTTCAAATGAATAAGATGAAAGCTCCCTTTCAAGTACCTGCTCATCTTCATGCAACTGCCCCTGTTGAATATCGTCAAGGTGAACGTGACAACGTAAGGTTGATGGTGCTAGACCCTTTGACTGGGCAGAGAAAGCACACAAACTTTCATGATATTATGAATATTTTTCAAGCAGGCGATGTTCTCGTTTTGAATCAATCTAGGACGATTCCATCAAGTCTTCACGCAACTGGAACACGTGGCGATGTCGAAGTACGGTTAGCCAGAAAGATAGATGAGCATAGATTTGAAGTTTTGTTATTAGGAACTACCTATGAAGAAGGAGATCAGATTTACTTTCAAAATGGTTTCTTTGCGACTGTTGAAGGCAACGGTAACGAGTATCCCTTGCAAGTAGTCAACTTTAAGCTTAGTGGTGTTTCGTTAATGGAGTTTATTTATGAATATGGATCTCCTATTTATTACGAGTATATTAATGATCCATGGCCTTTAAATAAATATCAAACCGTGTATAGTTCTACCCCAGGTTCAATAGAAATGACTTCTGCAGGACGTGCTTTTACATGGGGAATGCTTTCTTCACTTGTGAAGAAAGGGGTTCATCTATGCTATGTAACCTTGCATACCTCTTTAAGCTATTATGGAAATAACAAATGGCCAACACCGTCGAATCACCCGGAGCTCTATTCCATTCCAAGAGAAACGGTTGACACTATTAATGATGCAAAAGCGGAAGGCCGTAAAGTAATTGCTGTAGGAACAACAGTTGTTCGTGCGCTAGAATCCGCGGTTATCGAGGGTCACTTAACACAACAGAATTCTGTGCTTACCGACTTGTATATTAACGGTAACTATTCTTTGAAAATAACAGATGCCTTGTTAACAGGGTTTCATGAACCGGAAGCAAGTCATTTGGATTTACTGAAAGCCTTTATTGACGAAGCTGTTCTCCTAGAGGCTTATAACGAAGCCTTGAAGCAAGAATATTTGTGGCATGAATTTGGAGATATGAATTTAATTATCACAGGTGCCTCTTAAATGCCGCACTCGAACCCCTTCCTCTAAGCGTAAGTGAAGGTGAGAGTATTCATGACGCTCCTAACAAAGGAAATTATTGAGATCGCTCAAAAGATTAACAGCGCTGGATGCTTGTACCTGTAAGGGTTTACAAGTATCCAGCACCTTTTCAGAAAATTTAGAGTTTACAACTTAAGAAATTAGGTTAATATTAATGATGTCAGAAAAAAAGGAGGTACATTATGACAGAGCGAAAAGTTAAAAATCGTTGGCTCATTGCCTTATCTGCTGTTGGAATACATATATCCATCGGCTCTGTGTATGCTTGGAGTAATTTTACCTCTCCATTGAGAGAGGAATTTGGCTGGGATTCACAGCAAGTACAATTAACCTTCAGCATAGCTATTTTATTTTTAGGGTTATCCGCAGCGTTTTTAGGATGGTTTGTAGAGAAGTATGGGCCGAGAGTTGCGGGGATTACCGCTGCAGTCTTCTTTGGGGTTGGTATATTTGGTTCTGGATTCGCAATCAATTTGGGATCGTTATGGGCCCTTTACTTTTTTTACGGAGTGTTAGGTGGTATAGGTCTTGGAGTAGGGTATATTGCCCCAGTTTCGACATTAGTTAAATGGTTTCCAGATCGACGAGGTCTTGCTACGGGTATGGCTATAATGGGATTTGGTTTCGCAGCAGCTATCTCTAGTCCGATTATGAATTGGTTGATTGGTTCGGTAGGGATTGCGGCTACGTTTTATATACTGGGGGCCAGTTACTTCATAGTTATGATTTTGTCTTCCTTGTATTTATCAAAACCCCCACAAGATTGGAAGCCGGAGGGATATGAAGAATCGGAAAACAATAAAAAGAAGGGCAAGGATTTAGCCAACCTTCGAGCCAAAGAATCTTTGAAAACAAAGCGTTTTTATTATTTATGGATCATGCTGTTCATTAATGTGACGTGTGGGATAGCTGTGATCTCGGCAGCAAAACCACTTGCGGAAAACAGTGTGGGTTTAAGTGCCGGCGCTGCAGCGACTCTAGTAGGTGTGATGGGGCTCTTCAACGGCTTAGGTCGTATTGGCTGGGCAAGTGCTTCCGATTATATAGGCCGAGCGAATACGTACGTTACGTTTTTTATCATTCAGATTGTCTTATTTCTGGTGCTTCCTTACACAAGCTCTGTCGCACTATTTGTTATTTTATTTGGCCTTATTTACACGTGCTATGGAGGGGGATTTTCAACTATTCCTGCGTTTATCGGGGACATGTTTGGTACAAAAGAGCTTGGTGCAATCCATGGTTACATTCTCACAGCATGGTCAGCAGCGGGACTAGCCGGACCACAGTTTGCCGCTTATATGAATGATAAGACGGGAAGTTATGAAAGCAGCCTGATTTTCTTTGCAGGCTTGTTCGTCATTGCTCTGATCGTGTCGGTTTTAACCAAGATAGACATTAAGAAGAAAAGGAAAGATCTTGAACAGACATCAACAAATTAGGCATTAAAAGCTCAAGCTATTTAATAGCTTGAGCTTTTCCTCACGCCAGGAAATTGTAAAAAATATTTGCCCGTGAATAAGCTTACATGAAGTTAGCCACATCCAGCTCCAGCGCCCAGACACTCGAGACATAAGTCAATCGCCTCCGTGGAGAAACACCACTCCACGCGCCGCTTGTCTTATGCTTGTCGTGTCTACCGGGGCGCTTACGCTTTTGTTGTTATAGCATTTCGATCAGCATGTCACAGAAGTTTGTGACATGCTTTCTATTTTCGGGAGAAATTTGATAGACGTCAAAAATGCTGTCATTTATTTTTTGCTGGTGAGCTGAAGAGTCATATGACAAGGTCTTTTTCTTTTCCGAAACGATGTTCTCCACTTGCTTTGCAATGCTTCTTTTCAACTGTGGAGGTGGTTCAATATAGGGAAGCTTCTTAATATATCCCGATGTAATCATATTGGTACGATTCAGAACTTTACGGAGCATATACGTTGTCAAACTGCTGTTAAGCAGCCCTAATATATAGTAAAGATCTTCATCGTTTTCAGTGAAAAGATTTGTATTAACCCCAAATAAGCTGCCTGCAGGAAGGTATGAAGCTTGAAAGTCTATTCCCATAGAGGAGCAGGTAATTCCTTCACGATAAAAGTATTGTTGGTTACGAACGGTGAAATTAGGAATCGCCTGGCTGTACTTTTTCCAGTTTTTATGGATATAGTGTTTGGGCTCGTAATACCACCTATCACGAATGCCGCTGTTTTTATAAAAAGGAATCCATTCCTTGTCTTTTGTATCAATTTCCCAAGGTTTACGTAAAAACACTTTATCATTACCGGTCGAGATCCCTGTGCCCCCGTCTACTTTATCGACTAGTGTATAGGCAGGAGTAATAAACAACGATAGGATTTCAAGAGGAACATTAATGGCAAAGTTGAAGTTAGGCATCTTGTGAAAATAGGATTGCGGCAAATATTGAACGCGCTCGCTTGGTGGTGTCTCATAATCATCGGTCGCGAGGCGATCTACTAATTTCATTTGATGTCTAGAGGCAGGTGCTCCTTTTTTAATTGTGATGATGGCTGTCCGAACATCAGCTTTACCGCTATGAAACAGCTTCCGTGGAGCGAGGGTGACTTCCAGAATTTCCGTGTTTTTAAGTAGATACTCACGAAACTTCGTATAATAAACATTTGTTAAAAATGAATCCTGTACGATCATACATAGAATGCCATTCTCTTTCAATAATTGAAGACCTTTATAGATAAAGAGTGTGTACATATTATGTACGCCAATTTCTTTGAATTCTTTTTCAAGCTCGTCTTTATGTTCGCGGAAATATGTGCTTTGCCGTTTCGATTTATATGGTGGATTCCCGATAACAGCATCGAATAATTGACTGGGCCGTGCTTTAAGAAAATCCTGATGAGTAAATTGGACCTCAAATTCCTCAAGAGACACTTCATGATCGATATCATAGGCATGAATGTGGGAAGGCTTTTGCCCTTCCTCTATCAACGATTTTACAAAAACACCATCCCCTGTTGAGGGATCTAATATAAGAGGGGGACGCTTATCATGTCCTATTTCTTGCAGTACAGTTTTAACCATATACTTAACGGTAGATATGGGTGTGTCATATTGTCCCATGGATCGCTGATAGGAAAGCATGGATACTCCTCCGGTACTTTTTCAGTATACTTTACACCAAAATGAGGAAAAAGTCACCATATAATGGGTTTAAAGGAGGGCGCACATACACTTAGCTGCATTATTCATGCAAAAATAAATCAGTATGATAAGAGGTTTTTGAAAGAAAGGTTTTTAAAATATATGTTAACCTATTAATTTTTAAGTTGACAGTCTATACCTTCCTTCGCTATCTTAGTAATAGATAAGTATGGAGGAGGAATAGAATTGCAGAAATCACGTTCAACTGCTTACGATATGACAATAGGAGCCTTATTTGTAGCGTTAATGGCAATTGGCTCAAATATTACCGCATTTGCACCTTTTTTATCGATCATGAACGTACCACTTACTTTGCAGACGTTTGTGGCCATTTTAGCCGGAATTATATTGGGAAGTCGTTTAGGGTTCTTCTCGATGTTTGTTTATACAGTTCTAGGTTTAATAGGTGCACCTGTTTTTGCAGGATTTAAAGGCGGAATAGGGACTATCTTCATGCCGACGTTTGGCTTTATCCTTTCTTTTATGATTTTAGCTTTTGCCGTTGGAAAGATAGTTGAAAATCGACGCACCTTTTCGATGTACATGAGTGCCTCCGTGGTAGGGTTACTGATTAATTTTATTGTTGGTGTGAACTGGATGTACATGGCACTTCAACTATGGGTTGGTGAAGGTTCTGGCATCGGGTATGCGATTGCCTGGTCGAGTATGACACCATTTCTGGTGAAAGATTTAGCGTTAGCGGTTTTAGCAGCAGTATTTGCTTATAGATTGGAAAAAGGTGTGCTTCACCGAACTCCTCTGCGTCAAACAGCATAAAACGTGCGCTGTCATAGCTGCCCTGCTACAATGAGGGTACCAATGTATCGGGAGGCAGGTATGAAAATTCTAATGTGGCTGATGATTGTATTGATAATGACCGCTTGTCAACCTAATGAGGAATCGTCGAATCAAACACCACAAGAAAAGTCTGGTGACTCTACGGAAGTAGCAGCAACCCTGCAGTCACCATGGGATATCGAGGCAAATGGTGGCACCATTTTTATAACGGAACGTGAAGGACAGATCGTTTCATGGACGGAAGAGCAAGGAGTAAGCAGAGCCGAAGTCGTCACAGAGAAAGACATTACCCAAATCGGTGAGGGAGGACTGCTCGGGTTTAAGCTTGACCCGAACTTTAATACAAACCATCAAGCATTTGCCTACCATACCTATGAAGGAGAAAACGGTCAGATTAAAAATCGAATAATCATGCTTACCTACGAGAATAGTCAATGGACAGAAACAGACGTGATCCTTGAGGGTATACCAGGCGCGAACTTTCATAATGGCGGTCGCATTGAGATAGGGCCTGATCGTAAGCTGTATGTAACGACAGGGGATTCATTAAATGGAGATTTGGCACAGGATAAGGAGAGTTTAGCAGGGAAAATCCTGCGCCTCAATTTGGATGGTTCTGTTCCGGAAGACAACCCATTCGAAGGCTCTTATGTCTATAGTTATGGTCACCGTAATCCACAGGGGCTTGCGTGGGACGAAGATGGGCAGCTCTATGCCTCTGAGCACGGACCTGATAACCATGATGAAGTGAATAAAATTAATCCTGGCGACAATTACGGATGGCCTGACATAGTCGGGGAAGAAAATGCGGACGGGGTAGAGGGGCCTATTTACCAAACAGGTGAAAATACATGGGCTCCTTCAGGAATAGCTGCCTTCAATGAAAGACTTTACATCGCAACATTAAGAGGAACGGCTTTACGGACGCTATCCTTTGAAGGTGAGAATCCATCTATAGTAGTGGATGATTACGGAAGAATTCGTGACGTTGAGCAAATCGGTGAATCGATCTATTTTATTACCAATAATACCGATGGGCGAGGGAGCCCAGAGGAAGACGATGATCGCCTTATAAAGCTTTCCCCTTGATTGTAGATAATCCAAGAATACTCCTTGTTTGGAGTTTTCTTGGATTATTCCTTTATTCCTCTGAAATAAACTTGCCATGAACAAAAACCATGATGGCAAAAACAACAAAGGCAATTAATAATATAGTTCCACCTACGATAAAGAACACGGTGTTAAATGTTCCCATGCCTCCAAAAGGTTTTGTGAAATATAACCACATTCCTGTCGTTAGGCCTAATACACCGAAAAAGGATGTCCATACATGAACCTTGGCAAGTTTAGAGTCTTTTGGAATAGAAAAGACTTTGTAATAAATAGCGAAGGCAAATAAAGACAGCCATCCCACAACGAGGATGTGTGCATGAACAGCTGTGAGTTGATAGCCGCCCCCTCCAGCCATATGCGACCCCATAAAGGCACCGATTAAAGCATAAATTGCTGAAACTCGTACAAAAAATCGGGTACGATCCAATGGAAACCCCTCCAAATACTAATTAGAATCTTATGCCATTATATCGAAGCTGAAAACTAAAAGATACGAACAGATAAGGAATGTTGCAAAAGGTTCAAAAATGCTTCATTCTATAAACGAGGTTTTTGAATCTTTTTCTCCATTCATACGTAGGATAGGTAGTCGTGACATGAGGAGGAAATGAAGTGAAAAAGTTTTTAGTACTATCATTGTTACTAGTGGCTTTAAGTGGCTGTGGACTTATTGAGGAAGCAACGAACGGATTGCAATATACTGAGGATGTGACAGCATTTATTTCTGATGCTGAGGAGTTTTCCAGTGACTTGCCTAATTTAATTGAGCAAGCTCAGAATGATGCGATTAGTTTTGACGATGTGGAAGAACGCCTACAAGAATTTCAAACTGAAATCGAAGAAGTGCAGGCAATAAATCCGCCAGAGCTTGCTGAAAGTATTCATAACGACCTTATGAATTACACCGATCAACTGGAAACGGGTGTGAATGAAATGATCCAAGCTGCCCAGGATCAAGCAATTAATATGGAATCTCTAGAAAACTCTTCCCTGTTCCAAGCGATCCAACAAATTCAGCAAATCCAAGAAAACATAAACCAATTAGGTGGTTAAAACGAGCATACTATATGCTCGTTTTTTATTGGGCAAAACTTCCACCTCAGGTCATCCAAAAAATTGGATGACCTGAGGTGGAAGTTTTATGGGATTTGGATGAGGTGCCTTTTTGATATATGATAGAGTTGAAACGAAGAAGGGATGATCTTATGGAACATAGATTGAATCGTTTTTCTATCTACTTAAAAGAGAATCATATTGATGTAGCTTTCTTAAATTCTAAAGAGAATGTCTTTTATTTAACAGGTTTTCAGACCGATCCGCACGAACGGTTGCTAGGCTTGCTTGTTTTTCCTGAAGCTGATCCGATCGCTGTCCTTCCTGGTATGGAGGCAGGTCAAATTCGTGATGCCGGCTGGACCTATGACGTGATTGGCTATGCTGATCATGAGAATCCTTGGACGATAATGGCGGATAAGATGAAACAACAGGGGGTTCTTCAGCCGAAAACGGTAGGGTTCGAGAAGCAAGTTCTTTCCTATGGACGCAGTGAGTCACTACTAGCCCTTTTTAAGGAAGTATCTGTCATAGATGTCGAGGGACAGCTTAATGAGATGCGCCTCGTGAAGGACGAGCAGGAAATCAGCATTATGCGTGAAGCAGCTGAGCTTGCTGATTTTGGTGTGAAGATAGGAACAGAAACACTTAAAGAAGGTATTACAGAAATGGAAGTTCTCGCGACGATCGAGTACGAATTGAAGAAAAAAGGTGTCGCGGAAATGTCCTTTTCTACAATGGTGTTGTTCGGTGAAAAGTCTGGACAGCCCCACGGAAATCCTGGCGACCGTAAGCTAGAAGCTGGCGATTTCGTTTTGTTTGATCTTGGTGTTGTCTGGAAGGGGTATACATCAGATATCACTCGGACGTATGCTTTTAAGTCAATTTCCGATGAACAAAAGTCTATTTATGAGAAAGTTCATGAAGCCATTGAAGCATCGCTTTCCATTAGTAAACCGGGGACCCGTATTGGCGACCTCGACCAAACAGCAAGGGATATCATCACAGACGCTGGTTATGGCGAGCTATTTCCTCATAGAATCGGTCATGGTTTAGGGATCAATGTTCATGAATTTCCTTCCATGAGCCATCTGAATGATGGCGTGTTGAAGGAAGGCATGACGTACACGATTGAACCTGGTATTTATGATCCGGCAGTCGGTGGTGTACGTTTAGAAGATGATGTCTTAGTAACTGCCGATGGTTGTGAAACGTTAACAAAAACTCCAAAGGAACTCCGGATAATTGAATAGCTGTTAAAGCCTGACATCCTAAATGAATGTCAGGCCTTTTTTGTTTTTACAAAATGGAAACTCTTTTGTGAAGGGGACTCAGAAATATTTTTTAATAAATAGATCCTTATTTTTCACTCCTAACAGCAAATATATTTCCTTATTATGTTAAAATTATCACGGTTACAATATAAATATCATCGTACTAAGGAGTGGAGCCTTGGACTTTCTAACAGATAAAGTGATATACATATCTTGATTCATATTAATCATCCATTGGTGGTGGGGTTGGTGTGAAGGCAAGGGGATTTTATTAATTACTCGAAACAGCTAGGAATGCATTATTATAGTCATGTCTATGTTGAGGGATGAACATACGAAAAGCCACAGAGAGGAATGGGCAGTATGGTTGAATACTTTTGGCTTATCCCACTGGTGAGTTTGATTATTTTGGTTCTTCATGGAACTAAGGAATTTCCGAAAATCTACAAAATTATTGGTGATGGATACTTTTTTATACTTACAGTGGTTTTTATCGTGATAAGGGAAAGAATTAGTTATCTTTACGAAGAACCACCTATACCTGATATTTATTGGGGCAAAAATTCAGCTTGGGCAGAAGTAGCCTCCTGGCTATACTTATTGCCAGCAGCAGTAATCATGTTCATTGCTTATTGCATTTGGTTTGAAAATACAAGCGGGGTGAAAAATAAAGTTCTTTTATCCATTAGTATTATTCCGGTCATTTTCATTTTCATTACTTATACAATAGTATTTGGCCTAATTTATGGATACAGGCCATAGTAGTGGGCTTATTTAGGTAGAGGTAAGTGAAAGGCTTATGCTCTGAACAAGTATAGATTAGCAGGTGATAAGGTACCTAACCTCAAAGAGACCTATACGGGAGCAAGATATAAAGAAGAACACGTGCATACATTAACTGTCAGGAAGGAGGAGGGAGTGATGGAAATCATACAAAAAGAGATTCTTACCACCATTAACCACTCGATTCCATACACCTATGTTCAGAAAAAAGCAGATAATAATAAAATCTGTATTATGATTCCAGGATTAGGATATACAACAGACCAACCATTGTTTTACTATGCCACTGGTCTGTTTTTAGGAAAAGGTTTTGATATTTTACATATTAATTATAAATATGATCCAAAAGAGTTCAATGAATTGGAGCGGGGTGAAAAGGTCGGGATAATTAAAGAAGATGTTCAATCTTTCTTGGATCAAATTTTACCTGCAGGGAAATATATCCGAAGTTATATAATTGCTAAATCGATTGGTACAGCGGCACTAGCTAATGAGCTAGCAAACCGTGGAGAACTAAAGAATGCTAAAGCCATATGGTTAACCCCTTTGCTACAAGTAGATTATATCTTTGATCACCTTATTAACAATAAGCAACAGGAAGGGCTCGTCATTATTGGTGATAATGATCAAGGTTATATTGAGGAGCGTTTTAGTAAATTGTCTGGAAGTGAAAACATAAATAGTATCTTGGTAAAAGGAACGAATCACTCGCTGGAGCATAAGGATGGACTGTATAAATCAATTGATTGCCTTAAAGAAATAATAGAGGAAATTGATAAATTCATCTCAATTGAATAGGGAGAGAGAAACTCATCCCAATTCATGATGTGATCTGAACACTAATATCGGTTTTGGTGATATTTTCCGGGTGTAGAACTAACTTTTATCCAAAATATAAGTACTGAACAGTGTTAAACTGTTCCAATTCCCACTAGGGGTGATCAGTGATGGCCGACAACAATAGGAATGAATTGTTAGTGCCTGGTGCAGAAAATGCAATGGATAGTATGAAGGAAGAAATTGCAAGTGAATTTGGTGTTAAGCTCGGAGCAGACACCACTGCGCGCGAAAACGGATCGGTGGGTGGCGAAATGGTCAAACGAATGATCAAAATTGCCGAATCAAGTATGCAAGACAAAAACAAATAGTAAGAAGAAAAGGGGACTCTTATTTCGGGAGTCCCCTTTTCTTTTCCCAAAAGGCAAGCACTCATTGGTAGGGCTCAGAAAAGGCTAGAATAAATTATATAACCTTACAAAAGACTCTCTTTGAATAGTGGAGGTGTGAAGAATGGAAAGCGAAAAATTTGGGGTCCATGAAGTGACTGACTTGCGCGAGCTAATTAATTTTAAAGTAGCTTGTCATTTGACACAAGGGAGGTCCAAAGATGAATAATTTCCTTGAAAAAATAACGGGCATGGCGCCATTGACCGATCAAGTCATTGCGACAGACATTTTATTGGCTGTTAAGTCTGAAATAAAAAGTTATTCTTTAGCTATTACTGAAACGGCTACGAAAGAAGTTAGAGATACATTAACCCAGCAATTAGAGGAAGTTATTGCGTTCCATGAACAGATCTCAGCTTATATGATAGAAAACGGATTCTACCATCCACATGATACATCCAAACAGCTGCAAGTGGACATGAAAACGGCCGATACGGCATTGAGTATGACGAAGGGTAAAAATTTCAGTACCCTAAGCCTACGGGGACAAATGACTAGAAATATAAATAAGCCATGATATGCAGGTGATTCAAAATCCTGCGTATTATGGCTTATTGTTTTTTTTATGAGCTTGTCCATCCTGACTATAAAAGTTTATACGTACATACGCCTCAAGTCGTAGGCAGAAATATGTCTCTGGCTCATTACTGAGAAAGACGATTCACCGTATGATAGAGGTAAGAAATCGGCGAGGAGGGAAATAATCGATGAAAAAGTTTTTGCTGTTTATTGCAGGACTAGTTGCACTTGGCGTTCTCCTAACAAATCTCGGTCCAATGGTTTTGTTAGGCGTCAGCGTATGGTTACTGTATGTCGTGTTCAAGCAATTTATGAAGAGTGATTCAACTGCCGGAAAAATTGGCTGGGTTGCGTTAGGGCTGATTATCCTTAGTGTGGCGGTTTCCAACATCTATGCAGTCATTGGACTCGTTGCAGCTTATGCTTTATACGTGATTTATAAGAAAATGACAACGAGAAAGGATGAATCCGTGGTTAAATCAAATAGTAGTGACGATCCGTTCACGAATTTTGAAAGACAGTGGGCAGAGTTAAACAAGTAATTTTACTTTAAAAAAGGGAGAGATTGATAATGGCTAACTTATTTACCCGTTTGAAGGATTCAATCACGTCAGATCTGCATGAGGCCCTTGATCAAAAGGAGCAAAAGAATCCGATCGCTATGCTGAACCAGTACTTGCGTGAGAGTGAAAAGGAAACAGAGAAGGTTCGTAAGCTGGTGGAGCGTCAATATCGTTTGAAGGACGAGTTTGGACGCGAATATCAAAAGGCTCAAGACATTGCGGACAAGCGTAAACATCAGGCTGAAGTGGCTGAAAAGGCTGGAGAAGAGACGATGCATGCCTTTGCCGTGAAAGAACAGGAAGAATACGAAGCACGAGCGGAGCGTCTTAAAGCTTCTCGCTTGGATGCAATTGAGCAGCTAGAGACGCTTGAGCGTAAATATGAGGAAATGAAACATAGATTGAAGGACATGCATTTGAAGCGGATGGAACTGATGGGACGAGAAAATATCGCCCGTGCCCATAACCGGATGAATCAAGTCATTGAAGATACAGCGGACAAGCCTTATTCTAGGTTTTCAGAAATGGACCGCTATATTGAGGATTTAGAATACAAGGTGAACAGTGCCTATTACCGTAACACTTTTGACAGTAAGATTGCACAGCTGGAAAAAGATATGAAGAATACAGAGGATGTTACGGTCCAGTAGGAATCATGGTATCATTAAAGGCGCAGTGTACTGCGTCTTTTTGGTCCTTATAAGATAGGATTAGCGGGAAGGAGGATGCCTGTATGTTTAAGCACATGTCAACAAACACGATCAACACGATTTTAATCATAGGGGTGGTCCTCCTCGTCCTAGAAGTCACCTTTTTTAATGGAGGCCTGATTTTCTCCTTATTATTTTCAAGTATTTTTCTTTATATAGGTAAGAAAAAGTACCGAAAGCTTTCGGGAAAAGTCGTGTTTTGGATCGGCCTGTTGAGTCTTGTGTTAACGATCTTGAACATGATTGCTGTACGATTTCTGATTATAGTCGTCCTTGTACTCTTCGTCCGTCATTATTTTCGTTCGAAAAAAGAGCCTGAACAAATCGAACTTGATGTCCAAGTTGATGATTTTGCTGAGTCAGAAGAGCCTTTTGTTAAGCAAAAGTTTTTCGGTGATGAAATGACAGCGAAAACGTCTTATAAGTGGCAGGACGTAAATGTGCATGGCGGATTTGGTGATCGGATGATCGATCTCAGTCATACTGTGCTTCCTGATGATGAGGCCGTTATTTCCATTAGACACTTAGTTGGCAATGTTCAAGTGTACGTCCCTTATGAAGTAGAAGTGGCGGTTAATCATAGTGCGATCTTAGGGCGGGCTGCTATTTTTCAATATCGTAAAACGAAGCTGTTTAATCAGACCGTATCCTATCGCACGCCGGACTATATGACAAATAAACCCAGAGTGAAGATTATCACCTCCATTGTGTCAGGAGATCTTGAGGTGAAGCGAATATGAATAGTTGGCAAAAACAAGTTCTGATTGGTCTCTTGTCATTTATCATATTTGCAGCTATTCTGCTAAGCTTTACCTTTACTGCATTTCCGTTAAAGGACTGGGCGGATTTATGGTCAACGGAAGTGCTTGATTTACCTTATGTTCTGCTAGCGCTGGCTTTTGCTGTAACTGTTGGATTAACCATTGGTATAGTCCAGGGCTTTGTCCTTAGAAAAAGATTCCACTATGTAGAACATCAACTTGATGAAATCGCAAAAGGGAATCCTGTTTTATACGATGATGCAGATGCAGGTGAAATGCAGCAAATCGAGGAGAAAATGAAGCAAATTGAAGCAAGGTTTAAAAAGCAAACGGAGACGGCTCAGCGCTTAGCCTCCGAGCGTGCTGAAGAACGAGAGAAGAGCTTGCAGGAGGTTGTTATACAAGAAAGAAACCGGCTTGCTCGCGAGCTTCATGACTCCGTGAGCCAACAATTATTTGCTGCTTCGATGATGATGTCAGCTATTAACGAAGGTGAGACTGAACAAAAGTCGTCAAATAAGCAACTCGCGATGGTCGAGAAGATGATTCATCAGTCACAGCTTGAAATGAGAGCATTGCTTCTTCACCTGCGTCCGGTTGCTTTAAAGGATAAGTCGTTGCAAGAGGGCTGTGAAGAACTTTTGCGTGAGCTCACACAGAAAGTTCCGATGACGATCGAATGGACGGTTGAGTCATTGGCACTTGAAAAAGGAATAGAAGATCAATTGTTCCGGATTTTACAAGAAGCCGTATCCAATACACTCAGGCACGCGAAAGCTGATACGCTGACAGTTATGCTCATCGGGCGAGACGACCATATTATTTTGCGAATGGTGGACGACGGAATTGGATTTGATGTCGAGGAAGCAAAAACAAGCTCCTATGGATTACAAAATATGCAGGAGCGAGCCTTTGAAGTAGGGGGCACATTGAAGATTGTCAGCTTGAAGAATCAAGGAACGCGGCTAGAAGTAAAAGTACCTCATTTTAAAAAAGAAGGAGAAGAATCGACATGATTACGGTTTTATTTGCTGATGACCACGAAATGGTCCGGATTGGTGTATCTGCTTATCTGTCTGCCCAAGCAGATATTGAAGTAGTGGCTGAGGCGAATGATGGCGGTGAAGCAGTGGAAATGGCTTTAGCCCATCGTCCTGATATCATTTTAATGGATCTCGTTATGGAAGAAATGGATGGCATTGAAGCAACGAAACAAATCATTGAGCAATGGCCGCAAGCCAAGATTATTATCGTAACCAGCTTTCTTGACGATGATAAGGTGTACCCGGCGCTTGAGGCAGGCGCGACAAGTTATATGTTGAAAACGTCGAAAGCAGGCGAAATTGCCGATGCAATTCGTGCTACACATGCCGGACAGTCCATTCTTGAGCCAGAGGTAACCGGTAAAATCATGACAAAGATGCGTACGCCACAAGAAGATGGACTTCATGAACAACTGACAGCAAGAGAAATGGAAGTCCTCCTTCTTATGACTGAGGGAAAAACGAATCAGGAAATTTCGGATCAATTGTTTATTACTTTAAAAACGGTGAAAGTTCACGTCAGTAATATTCTAGGCAAGCTAGGGGTACAAGATCGTACGCAAGCCGTCATTTATGCCTTCAAACATGATCTCGCTAAGTAGATAGCCTCGCCAAAAGGTGAGGCTATTAGTTTATCACTACATACAGTATGGCGAGTAATAAAATCAGATAGAAGATGATAAGTTTGATGTAGACGTTTCTCATGAGATTCCCCTCCCCATGAAGGTCTTTTTCTAGTTTATGTAGAAGGTATGTAATCATTACCTGTCCATCTTAAAGTGAGTGTTCAAAAAGTTGCCAAATTAGAACGCCGACAAGGATCGTCACATCCTGTGACAAAGTCGGCACTAGCACGTCCTGTGCGTCGCAAGAAGTTCGAGACGCGGAAGTTTGGAGGACCACAGCGTATGCCCTTAATACGTGAGGACCGGAAAAACCGAGCAACGAAGAAATTCGCCGTTTATCATTTGGTGACTTTTTGAACAACCTCTTAAAGGAATATTTTCGTTTTTTTAAAAAGAATTAGGGAATAACAAGAAGGATGAGGTGATAACAATGACGTGGAATAATCCTTTAGCAAAAACGTTGAAGTGGTCGGGGGAGATTTCCAATCAAGCTCAAAAAGAGAGAGTAGCTCAACAGGTGAGTAGTTTTGTAGAGGACGGGGATGTGATTGGTGTCGGGTCTGGTTCTACAGCATTTCTGGCCCTTCAAGCCATCGCCAAGCGTGTCACAGAGGAAAGCTTAAAAATACAGGCGATTCCAACATCTAAGGAGGCTGCTCTCAATTGTGCGGCTCTTAATGTACCAGTGACGACCCTAACTGCAGCACGCCCGAGGTGGGGGTTTGATGGAGCGGATGAGGTTGACGAACAAAGTCGTTTAATTAAAGGACGGGGAGGTGCATTGTTTGCTGAGAAACTTGTTATCGCAAGCTCAGCTAAAACGTACATTCTCGTCGATAAAAGCAAATTTGTTAAAAAGCTCGGCTCAGTGTTTGCTGTACCCATTGAAGTCGACCCACGGGCCATTCACTTAGTGGAAACTAAACTGAGTGACTACTTCGATCCACAATCGATTACGTTAAGGATGGCTGTATCAAAAGATGGTCCTGTGATTACAGAAGCGGGAAATCTGTTATTAGATGTACGTTTTAGTGAGATTATTTCCACCATGGAGAAGGAAATAAGCGCGATCCCAGGGGTGATTGAGTCGGGGTTGTTTTTTGATTATCCGATAGAAATTTTATCCGTGTAAGTACTTGTACGAAAAGGTTTTCGCCTATCTTTTGGTGGCTTTTCGCCCTTAATAAGCCCAAAATTACAATAATCATTGGTAAGTTTACATACTTTTTCTATAATAGAAGTATATCCTTCAATTCTAAAGGGGAATTAATATGGGACTGCCAGAAAGTATGACTTACAAGTATGATCGCTACCCGTACGTTATCCTTACTCCTATAGGGAAAATGAACAAACAAATTCGCTCAATTGGGCATAAATTTGAACGAGGACTGCTGTCTCGTATCAATGATGCGATTGCCGATCAAGTGAACCATCGTTCGCTAAAATTAGACCGGCTGCAGCGTTATTTAACCGTTGAAGGAAACACAGCTCTACCTATTTCTTATTTAAAAGATGATGTAATAAACCCTTATTTAATCAGACCTGAGCTATTTCTTTGGACCCAGCATCCGAAAGAACATGGGCTGCCTTATAACAAAGAATTTTTATATGATACAAATGTTACTCAGTTATCTTCGAAGGGGCTTGAACACCATTTGGCGCAAGTGATGGATGATTATTTCTTTTTAGCTGAAATTGCAGAGCATCCAAAGCAGTATTGGTTTAATAAAATTGCTGAAAGTTTTCATCAGCATCCGATTGTTCAGCTTGCCCACTGGAAACGGGATGTCATAGAAGCTGTTGAAACGATGAATCAGTCTGCGTTACTCTCACAACTAAGGTATCCTGAAGAGGTTGCGAGATGGAGAGACCGCATTGATACTGTGATGCGACCATTTCGTGCATTACCAAGGCTTTGGTTGACCCAGCAAAAAGAAATGTGCCGGCATGAGAAGCAACTGCATTTCAATTCCCGTAGCCGGTCAATTAGCTGTCGCTGTGAAGTGTGTGACCTGACTGTGTTTTATCACCTTGACAATGATTGTGTTACCTTACAAGAAGAATATAATTTCGAACGTACCAGTAAGAGAATCACGACAATTGAACAGCAGTTTAATGATATAGCTCAGAAGAATACTACTATTCTTAACCAAATTCAAGAGCTGACAAGGATGAAAGGAAATCTACGGCCAGCCAAGTCCGTGTTAGATGAATCTGTGAGAGTAGCAAGGCAAATCGAGAGGTATAAGGAAGGAGAGAGTGTGCTAGCTTCTTATCCCCTGCTTGAAATGCATGACCAATTGACGTGTTCAGCCTTTCCGACTAAACGTTCACCTTCTGTGTTAGTATGGCTGTCTAACGTTCACCTTTGTGATGTCGGCATGTTGAAGCAGCTTTCTATTTGGAGAAATCATATGGATGGTCAAGTTCATGCTAACGCTGACACTCTGCTTAAGGAACTGCAGGCCCGACTTGATGAAGTTGAATATACCGATGAAGATATTATTATCGAGATCAAAGGTCATGAACTGAGCTATGCCTACGTTCAGCAGGTGCTTGATTTGATCCACTACTACGGAACAGATTATCCTGCTCATACACTCGTTCAAGTGCTTGCAGGCAAATCTACGAATAAGCTACGGCGCTTAAAGCTTCACGAAATACGCTGGTTTGGGTTGTTGTCTGACTGGCCCTCTAAACATATTCAACACTTATTTAATCAATTAGAGAGACAAGGTTGGCTGATGAAACAACGAAAAGGCTATTCGATCAGCGCTTTTGCAGAAGAAGTATTGTAATGAGAAAACAGGGCTTTTTAAAAAGCCCGCTACATAACAACTTTAAATACAAAGGAGGCAGGTACACGTGAAATCTATTTATCATCAAGCACTAGGTGAGAAATTCGATCGTCTTCATCCTGAACTGCAGAAGAAATTTGGGATAACAAGTGAACAAAAAGTAATGGTGCTGGGACAAGGACGCATGACAGAAATTCGCGGGACACCGGCACTTATTCGACCATTTTTGCATATTGGATCAAAAGATCACGTAATTTTTGCAGAAAGGGGGAAAGACGTACCGTTTACTCTTGAGAATTATTCCTATGTTGATGAGCAAGGTTGTGAAGCAATCAGCTACATTCGAAGGTTCTTTTTTCCCTATGCCATACGTGGATTTGATGCAGTGATGTCTTATGATCCGGAGCAGGAAACGGTAGTCGATGATCTGGGCAAGTCCGGCCGTTTATCAACGGTAATGGAGCTTGATGTTACTAAAGAAGGAGGCTTGCTGATGCGTTCAAGGGAAATGAAACTCAATAATCATTTTACTTTTATCGGACCGCGTACTTCCTTGTATGAGCATTACGAAGAAAAAAATCAAGCCTTTCGTGTACATGTGCACGTGGAACATCCATTGGTAGGCACATTGCTCATGTACGAAGGTCTTGTTCATACAGAATTTTTACCAATTACTCCTAATCATATTCCAGAGCGAGGAATTCTAACCTAAAGGAGGAATTAGGATGAGCAAACATGATTCTAAAACAACCGAGAATGTACATACGGAGTTTAAGGAACATATGACGTACGGGGAATATTTAAATCTGGATCAACTACTTTCTGCTCAAAATCGACTTTCGAAACATCATGATGAAATGCTGTTCATAATCATACACCAAGTGAGTGAATTATGGATGAAGCTGACTTTGCATGAACTGAGGGCTGCAATTGACACGATCCGAGAGGGGGATATACAGGAAGCGTTGAAAATGCTGTCGAGAGTATCAAAGATCCAAACACAAATCATCCATGCATGGGATGTTCTCTCGACCCTGACACCGGCTGAATATGTCCAGTTCCGTGACGATTTAGGTCAAGCATCGGGTTTTCAATCCTACCAATATCGTATGGTTGAATTTGCCTTAGGATACAAGACGCCACACGTTTTGAAAATTTATGAAAAGGACCCTGAGCTTCATAAGGAACTTCGAAGCGCTTATGAAGCACCCGGTATATATGATGCAGCAATTGAAAAGCTGGATGAAGCTGGGTTCGAAATTAATAAGGATCTCATAAACAGGGACTTTACAACTATTTATCAATCCGATTCAAGTGTTGAGACTGCCTGGCAGGAAGTGTATAAAGATGTAGATAAATACTGGGACCTTTACCAGCTTGGAGAGAAATTGGTAGATATAGAGGATTGGTTCCAACAGTGGCGTTTCAGACATATGAAGACAGTTGAACGGATTATCGGCCACAAATCAGGGACGGGCGGCTCTTCGGGGGTTAGCTATTTGAAGAAGGTACTCGATCACCGTTTCTTTCCAGAATTATGGGATATTCGTACGAGCCTCTAAATTAACTGAATAAATGGAACATAACAAATATATTAATTAATTATTACGTTTATGTTACACTAAGGTGTGAATTTATTACGGGTAAAGAGGGAAGGTTATGAAGCGATTAAATGTATATATAGCACTCCTTAGTTTATTGTTGATATTGACGGCTTGTTCCTTTTTTATAGCGGATGCAAATGAGAGATCGGATAAAGTAAGCTCAGCGTCATCCAACCACTATGAGGTAATGATGGAAAGTGAGATTGAAGAATACGAGAATTATCAAATTACGATTCATTATCCGCAAACACCAAATGATCAAATTGACCAGATTATTATAGATTATGTGAATCAGAAGAAGGACTCATTTAAAAAGAAAAGCTATGAAGTTGTCATCAATAGCGAAAATAATTCAGCTCACGAACTGCATATTGATTACGAAGTTCTTTATCAGGACGACGAAGTATTTGTTGTCCGATTTGTAGAGAAGACAGATATCGGGCAAGATCAAATTGATGTTACCCGCACAGTTATGAATTTTAATAAATCAAGCGGAAAACGTTTAGATCTTAAGAACCTATTTAAAAGGGATACAAACTATTTAGGGGTCTTAGCCAAGGAAACTAACCAGCGACTTGAAACACAAAAGGAATTCGAGGCTGACCCGAGCAACTTTGAAGAACTAGCTTTAATGGGTGACTCTCTCGTTGTATATATAACTGGAGAAGATCAAAAGAAACTGGCTACAGAAAAATCAGAGGTCTCTATTGATAAGAGTGCACTCAAAGATGTTTTGTTGCCAAAGTATGCCAAGAAAATGAGACCTCAATTGCAAGACAATGATACAACATCTTATCCACCCATCAAAATGAAGGAAGAACCTACACAAGAGATGACTGAGAAACTTGTCGCCATCACTTTTGATAATGGTCCTCATAAAAAGAGAACACCACTTGTTTTAGATGTGTTGGCAGAATATGATGCGAAGGCTACCTTTTTTATGATTGGAAAGCGAATCAAACATTATCCTGAAACGGTAAGAGAAGTAGCTGAACAAGGTCATGAGATCGGTAACCACACATGGGATCATTCAAGCTTTGATCGGCTTTCAGATAGCGAGATTAAGCAACAGCTGGTTGATACACAAAATGTCATTCAAGAGGTAACAGGGATAACAACAAACCTTGTCCGTCTTCCATTTGGTGAAGGTCTCTCGGAAGCTTATGAACCCTATTTTGATGTCGTTTCATCAACGATTACCCCGACCCAGGATTGGAATCTAACGAATGCATCAGAAATTGCCCATTATGTGACTTCTAACGTGGAGGATGGATCGATTATTGTGTTAAGCGATCTTCATTCAACCACACCGAACGCACTGAAGATGATACTTGCGGATTTATCCGAGCGAGGGTACAGTTTTGTAACAGTAAGTGAACTAGCAAATAAATAAAAGGAGCCTTTAACTATCACTCTAGTTAAAGGCTCTTTTTTAACTTAGGAAACTATACAGTGCCCGGACACTTGAGACATAAGACAATCGTCTCCGTGGCCTCACAGGATGTGGGGCCACGAAGACGTTGAAATAAGATGTTTCGAACATAGTCGAACATCACCTCTCGTGTCTATGGAGCGCTCCTGCTTTTGTTGCTTAATATTGAAGTAGTTTTACTGGATAGGACTGAAGAATATGAACAAAATCTTCCACCATCGCACTCGCTGTCGACAATTTACCGGCACCAGGCCCTCTTAATGTCAAGGGACCTGCTAAATCACTGATAAGATGAATAGCATTATCAACCCCGTCAACAGAGTGAAGCCCATGTGTTGGCGGTAAGGCTTGGGGTTTTATACTGGCATATAGTTCACCATTTTTTTCTTCAATCGCAGCGATGTGACGTATTTTCTGCCCGCTGGTTTTAGCGGAGGTTAAATCTTCAGTTGTGACGTTAGTTATCCCTTCACATGGGACATCGGCCCAGTTTGGTTGTCTTTTATAGATGAGTTGACTAAGAATCATCAGTTTGTAAAAAGCATCATAGCCTTCAATATCGTTCGTTGGATCAGCCTCAGCAAATCCTTGTGCCTGCGCTTCTGTTAGTGCGGTATTGAGACTTTTTCCTTCGTTCTGCATGGAAGAGAGGATAAAGTTACTAGTTCCATTCAAAATGGCCTCAATTTTTGTTACTGAATTGACCTGCAGAAGCTTAGTGATCATGCTAATGATGGGGGTGCCAGAGGCTGTTGTTGCTTCATAGCCAATGCCTACATGGTTTGCGGCTTTATCTAACAAATGAGTGCCGTGTTTGGCAAACATTACTTTGTTTGCTGTAATGACGTGAATTCGCTTGTCGATGGCTTTTGTTAAATAGGAAAAGCTAGGCTGTTCACCAACAATAGCCTCAAAGATTACATCAGGTTCTTGTGCAAGAATCGCATCAAATTGATCGGTTATAAGAACAGAATCAGGCAGAATGCGTTCCTTCGCTTTGTTTTGAACGAGGACACCACATAACTGTACTGATTCTCCTGTTAATTGGGTTAGCTGTTTCTGTTTATTTTGCAGAATTTGATAAACGCCCTGTCCGACTGTTCCAAATCCTAGAATCGCTACTTTAATCGTCAACCTTCATTCACTCCCTCGTTCAATTTATCACCAAGCCACGCCCCCCATTCTGAAAATTCCACAAGAAATCCATCATGTCCATAGTCTGTTTGTACATGATAATGCTCACTGTCTGAGGCATATTCACTAAAGGGCTGAATCAGTTCTTTTGGATAGAGAAGGTCGTGTTCAAAGCTTACGGTATAGAGGTGCGGTTTATAATTCTCAGCCGTTTCCTGTAAGTTACCGCGTCCTCTTCTAATATCATGGTTGTTCATGGCTTCTAGCAAATAGAGATAGCTATTCGCATCAAAACGCTGCTTTATTTTTTCACCTTGATAATTTAAATAGGACTGGATCGAGTAAAGAGCATCCCCCTGCTCCCGTGCAAATCGTTTTTGAAAAAGAGGACCGCTTCTGTACGTAACCATGCCGGTCATTCGGGCAATTTCAAAGCCGTGCAACTCGTCATTAGATCTATAATCTCCGTCATTGTAGGCTGGATCATCCTGGATAGCCCTTGCCCCAATATGGTTAAAGGCAATCCCGTAATCACTTAAATAGGGGGTGGCGGCTAAAACGTAGAGCTGCTTCATAAATTCTGGATAAAGCATTCCCCATTCAAGTGTTTGCATCCCCCCAAGCGATCCCCCCGCCACGGCATGAAGTTTGGTAATCCCTAACTTTTCAAGTGCTCTGTGTTGGGCGTGAACCATGTCGCGGATCGTTACGTTTGGAAAATCCAGGCGGTACAACTCACCAGTCTCAGGATTTATACTTGCAGGCCCAGTTGACCCGTGGCATCCTCCAAGGACGTTGAATGTGATCACTTGAAACCGGGTAGTATCAATCGGACATTGCTCCCCGACAAGACCAGCCCACCAGCCGGGACTTTCTTTAGAACCAATAGCGTACTGATTTCCGGTTAAGGCATGGCAAAGTAGAATGACGGGGGCGTTCCTAGGACCGTAGTGCTCAAAAGCCAGCTCCACTTGAGGAAGTGTCTCACCAGATTCAAATGTAAAGTTTCCAATCGAAACTTTTGCTGTTGTCTGTTGCTGTTCAGTAGGGTTTTGCAATGACATGCTTCATCCCTCCTTCAAAATGATTTCCATATAAAAAGCCCTCTTCTTTAGTAAGAAGAGGGCGTATGTATCGATTCCTCCTCTTATCTGTCAGATCCAGATTCGATCTGTAGGAATTAGCACCTTTTCAAGCCGATTGCTTGAAGGTTGCCGGGCATCACAGGGCCTAGTCCCTCTGCCACTCTCGATAAGAGATATTCAGTTCACTTACTTTTTAAATGTATGTTTCGAATTATAAAAGGAGAATGTAGTATTGTCAAACTATTTTTGATAATGAACCGGAATGTTTGAGGCGATTTCATAGTGGGAAGACTCATTGTAGAACAATGAATAGAGGAGAGATAATTGATGAAGGAATACAGTGTTGTACCAAATAAAGATGTGACAGGCTGGTTAGTGAAAATTGAAGATGTCGCGCCGACTGATTTATATGATGAGCGGGATACAGCGGTCGAGAAGGCAACTGAATTAGCGGAGAACGATAAGCCTAGCCGAGTGCTTATCATGGACCAAAATCATAATATAGAACAAGAAAAGAAGTTTGAATAGACGAAAAGGCTCCCACGATGGGAGTCTTTTTTAGTGCAGGAGTCGAAATATGCAATTATGTTATCATCTCGTGCAATTATGCTGTTTTATGTGCAATAAATGATAATTCCGTGCAATTATACGTTATTTCATGCAATTAATTCACTGCAACCCACCCCTCAAACTCCTAACTAGCTGTTTTTGTGAAAAAACGTTACGCTAAAGAAAATAGGGAGCGAAGGATGTGCAGGGAGATGGAAGAATATGTGGATGTTGTGATTGTAGGAGCGAGAGTGGCAGGATCAAGTCTGGCGATCTTACTTGGAGAAATAGGGAAGCGGGTGCTGCTGATTGATAAGGCATCTTTTCCGAGTGATACACTATCTACACACCATATGTCACATGTCCATTACCTTGCGAAACTGGGTGTATTGGAAGAGGTCGAAGCAAAGGGGTTGCGGAAAATTAATAGAATGCGTACATATATTGGTGATAGTTTTGTAGAGGGCCCGAGAGATTCCTATACGATTATTCCAAGACGCAGTCATTTAGATCACGTTCTTCTGTCCAAAGCCTGCAGTTATGATAGGGTCGAGTTCTTATCAGGATGGTCTGTAAGAGAACTGTTTTATGATAAAGACCAAGTAAGCGGAGTTGAAGCGGTCGATAGCAGAGGGGAAACCAAGACGATCCATGCTTCGCTTGTGGTGGGGGCTGATGGAAAGCATTCAAATATTGCTGAGTGGGTTCAGGCAGGAAAATACGGGGCACATTCCCCGCTTCGCCCCGTATTCTACGGTTATTATCACGGGATAGAGCCGTTAATCGAACCGACGACAGAGATCTTCCTTAATGAAGGCCGAATCGGCTTCCTATTTCCGATGGAACCTGGGGTCGAATGTTTAGGTCTTGAAGTACATCCAGAAGAATTTAAGGAATTTGCTAAAAACCCAGCAAAGTTTGAGGAAACCTACCAAACATTTTATGGGATGGAGCGACGGTTAAAGCACGCGTCACTCCAAGGGAAGATTATTGGCACGCCAGGTGTGCCGAATTTCTTCCGTGAGCCTTCAGGAAAAGGATGGATCCTAATTGGCGATGCGGCCCATAGTAAAGATCCGAGCACGGGACTTGGTATCAATGATGCCTTCATGCAATCCTTTTTGTTAGCTGAGGCGATGCAGAAGTATGAAGAGGGAACACCCTGGAAAGAAGTCATGGCTGAATTTAAGGTGAAACGAGATGACCGGCTTATGCCTGGCTACCGCCTGACCCTTGATTACATTCAGTCAATGAGATCATGGTCTAAAAACGAAGAAGCCCTCTTTCAGTCGATGGCGGCCAATCCGATGGTATGGAATAAAATTATCCCCCATCTTCCTGATTTGTTAAAGGAGCATTCTGCAGATGTTCCAGAACTTTATGGGTCTGTGGAAGGGGAAGCGAAGAACTTTGGCTTAGGGAAGGAGTAAGGGCCTCTCATATAGAATGAAGACTATAGAGGTGGTTATAGTGACATGGACGAAAGAAGAAGCTTTTGCAAAACTACAAAGCATTTACACAGATAAAGTCATGCAAGAGGAGAAGCGCAGAATCTTTCAGCAAGTGTATCGCCACTTGCATGAACACTTGGATGACTTAGCTGTTAAGTCGGGTCTAAAACAGGAAACAGAGAAGCAGCTGAAATTCTTCAAAGAATATACCTTTATGCCTGGCGATAATTTGTTTCAGTCGATGCGCTATGTATTTTTGTTAGCACGGGGTGAACGTGAAAGCGATGCACAAACGACAGAGCAGCATTTGAATCGAATTTACCGCTCGCTGTTCCAACCCGCTGGCTTGAAAAATCCCTATATCCCTGACTCCTTTTGGTCAACAACATTAGGCGTCGCTTGTCTAGTTGCACAAAAGGGCGTTGAGTCGGTGTATCCGATTCTTGATGAAATCGTTGAAGCAGAGCAAATGGAAGAATTTAATAACCGCTAGATGTGTTAAGCGTATTCTAGCGGTTATTAGATTTGGAAAAAAGAACGAATTTGTCCAACGACTTGCTGAAAGTCATGTTCTTCTTCAAGGTTTGTCAGCATACCTTTAATGACAGCAAGACGAGGTTCGGAACTTTTAAGTTCTTCAAGAATCACCGCAATCGTGTCTTTAATATCCTTTGGAGAGGATGTCTGTCTTTCTTGCAAACCTTCTACAATTTGATCTAATTGTTGAGAATAGTAGTCCCTTGGAATAATTTCACTCATGATTTTTTCTGTGATGACTGGTTGGTCATTACTGCGGTTGAATCCCTCTACTAGAAAGTCAACTCGCTTTAGCATCCCTTCGCAAAGGTTTTCAATATCAAATTTAACATTCTCAATAATGATCAAATCGATATACGTTTTAAATACCCCCTGAAGAAGAAGCGTAATTTCCCATACACACTCTTTTATGTCCTTCCCATAGATATCCATAAGGTTTTTTTTATAAAAATGATAGGAGTTAAATCTCATATGCTGCAGGAATTTTTCAATATCATCATTAAACGGAATCGCCTGCTCGCGTATTTGCATAATAATAAATTCACGATGTTCGATGATTTCTTTAAATGTGACGGAAAGGTTTTTAATAAACTTCTCCCGCGGATTCAAATCCTTAGCTTGAATTTCATCTGTTTTCACCTGAATTTGTCTGGAGTAATGGTAAAAAATGTCTAATAAAAGGGCGTCCTTCGACTTAAAGTGTAAATAAAATGCTCCTTTGGATATGCCGCATTCATTGGCGATCTCCTGGACAGAGGTTGCACTAAAGCCCTTTTTAGCAAAAAGTTTAATTGCCTGTTCGATGATGAATATACTTTTATCTTCCATGTTGTTTACCCCTTAAATTGTAAAATAAAAAATGTACCTCTTGACTTTTGACCGGTCAGTCATTTATATTATAATCTGTTATGACTATCTGGTCAATCAGGAGGGGAATAGTGTGAAGCAAATTATAAATTTTTCTATGAACAACAAGTTTGCAGTTTGGTTAATGACTATTATTATAACCATAGCAGGTTTATATTCAGGTTTAAATATGAAACTAGAAACAATTCCAGATATCGAACCGCCGATTATTACGGTATCTACCGTTTATCCAGGAGCCACACCTGAAGAAGTGGCTGAGAATATATCGGAACCCTTAGAACAACAGGTGGCTAATTTAAGTGGATTGAAAACGGTCAGTTCTACATCTTATCAAAATGCTTCTACACTTACGCTGGAATATGGATTTGATAAAAACTTGGATGAGGCAGAAGATGAGTTGAAGGACGCAGTTGGCCAGGTTAATTTACCGGATTCTGCCCAGGATCCTACTGTCAGCCGGTTGAACTTTAGTGCTTTTCCTGTTGTCAGTTTAAGTGTGATCAATAAAGAGCAATCCTTAGATGAGCTGACGACAACAGTAGAAGACCAGGTTGTACCCTCACTAGAAGGAATTGAAGGCGTTGCTGACGTGCAAGTGTCAGGACAGCAAGTTCAGGAAGTTCAGATCGATTTTGACGAAGCTGCTTTAGAAGAGCGTGGGATGAATGTTGAGACAGTACAGAACTTAATCAAAGGTTCGGATGTTTCAATCCCGCTTGGGTTATATACTTTTGAAGATACACAAAAATCTGTCGTCATCGATGGGGAATTAACAACAGTTGAGGATCTAAGAAACCTAGAAATCCCTGCGATCCCTACGTCACAGGGATCGGCAGCACCACAAGGCCAGCCTTCTTCCCAAGGAGAAGCTCCGGAACAGGGGCAGGCATCTGGGGGAACGATGACGGCAGAACAGGCAGCCGAGGCCGGAATCCCAACTGTCCAGCTTCAGGAACTTGCCGAAATTGAAGTTGTCGGGCAGGCAGAGTCTATTTCCCGTACTAATGGGGAAGATTCGATTTCCCTGCAAATCGTAAAATCTCAAGAAGCTAATACTGTCGATGTCGTTAATTCAGTAAAAGAACAAACGGCAGAATTAAAAGAAGAACTCGCTGGAACAGAATTTATTTACTCTTTTGACCAAGGAGAGCCGATTGAAGAATCGGTTAGCACGATGTTGAACAAGGCGCTGTTTGGAGGATTATTCGCCGTTATCGTCATCCTCTTATTCTTGCGCAATTTCAGAACAACAGTCATTTCTGTGATATCGATTCCGCTTTCCTTATTAATAGCCGTCCTCATTCTTAAGCAGATGGATATTACATTAAATATTATGACATTAGGTGCCATGACGGTAGCTATAGGCAGGGTAGTAGATGATTCGATTGTTGTCGTAGAGAATATATACAGGCGAATGTCACTGTCTGATGAAAAGTTAAGAGGCAAAGACCTTGTTCGCTCCGCTACACGCGAAATGTTTATGCCGATCCTATCCTCGACGATTGTGACGATTGCCGTATTTTTACCGCTAGGACTAGTAGAAGGAACCGTTGGGCAAATCTTTTTACCGTTTGCTTTAACCGTTGTCTTCGCATTGCTTGCCTCCTTGCTTGTAGCCATTACTATTGTGCCGATGATGTCCCATTCATTATTGAAGCAAGGTAAAATGAAAAAAGTTGATCACGATCATAAAGATGGACGTTTAGTTAGAGTTTATCGAGCACTGCTAAATAGCACGTTAAATCACAAAATTATTTCATCGATGATTGCATTAGTGATTTTAGTTGGTAGTGTCGCTCTCGTACCGTTGGTAGGGGTGAGTTTCCTGCCTGCTCAAGAGCAGAAAATGATCATAGCCACATATAGTCCGGAGCCAGGTCAGACACTTGAGGATGTTGAAAATACCGCCATTGATGCCCAAGAATATTTTGAAGGCAGAGAAGGTGCAGAAACGATTCAATATTCTGTGGGTGGGGAAAATCCGATGAGCCCCGGTGCATCGAATCAAGCCGTATTCTTTGTGGAATATGATAGTGAAACCGAAAACTTTTCCTCAGAAAGTCAAATGGTGATTGATCACCTGCAAGAATCAACTGAAAAAGGAGAATGGTCATCCCAGGACTTCTCTTCTACAGGCTCAAGTAGTTCACTCGAACTTCTCGTTTATGGAGATAGCATTGACGAAATTGAACCTGTTGTAGAAGATGTTCAAAACGTTTTGTCTAAACAAGAGAATTTGACAGGAATTGATTCAAGCCTATCTGAATCATACGAGGAATACACACTCGTTGCTGATCATGGAAAATTAAGCGAACTTGGATTAACAGCAGGTCAGTTAGGTATGGAGTTGAGTCAAAATGGTGAACAGCCTGTACTCACAACGATTAAACAGGATGGTGAAGAGTTAAATGTGTATGTTGAAGTAGAGAAGGACAATTATGCAGGCATTAATGATATAACAGACCAGGAACTGCAAACTCCGACAGGTCAATCTGTTGCCATTAGTGAAGTGGTTGAGGTGGAGGAAGGAACAACAGCTGATACCATCACTAAAAAAAATGAACGCGTTTATGCCAGTGTCAGCGCCAAGATTACCACTGACGATATCGGCGCTGTGTCTGCTGATGTACAAAGTGAAATTGACGACCTTGAATTACCGCCTGGCATGGAAGTAACCATGGGCGGAGTCGCGGAGGATATTCAAGAATCCTTCACCCAGCTAGGGTTAGCGATGCTTGCAGCAATTGCGATCGTCTACCTCGTGCTCGTGATCTTCTTTGGCGGGGCCATGGCGCCGCTTGCCATTCTATTCTCGTTACCATTCACAATTATTGGTGCTGTATTAGGCTTACTTATTAGCGGAGAAACGATTAGCATTTCCGCCATGATCGGTGCCCTAATGTTAATTGGAATTGTCGTGACGAATGCGATTGTTTTAATAGACCGCGTGATTCATAGAGAAAAAGAAGGCTACACGACAAGAGAAGCATTAGTAGACGCCGGAATGACACGCCTGCGACCGATCCTTATGACTGCACTTGCCACGATCGGTGCCTTGCTGCCATTGGCTTTAGGCCTTGAAGGTGGATCAATTATTAGTAAAGGACTAGGGGTTACCGTAATCGGAGGGTTAACAAGTTCCACGTTGTTAACGTTGCTTATTGTGCCACTAGCCTATGAAGTATTAAGTAAGTTCCGTAAAAAGAAGAAAGTTAAAGCGTAGAGATAAAAGAGCCATCCCATATTGGGATGGCTCTTTTATCAGCGCTTAGGAGAGATTTATCAGCGCTTAGGAGAGATTTATCAGCGCTTAGGAGAGATTTATCAGCGCTTAGGAGAGATTTATCAGCGCTTAGGAGAGATTTATCAGCGCTTAGGAGAGATTTATCAGCGCTTAGGAGAAATTAACCGACGCCCGCTCCGTCATGAAGGAATTAGAACGAGGCATATCGAAAAAAGAAGAGAGAGGAGAACTGTATATGAAAGACAAATTTATAGACTCAGGAACAGGGGAAGAGTACACACCCTCTATATCAGAGTGGCGTCCCCAAAAAGGAATCTTTACTCTAAAGCCATACCATGTCGAATTTCCTATAGAGAAGATTAAAGGTCGCGGTCCATCTATGTGGAGGTATCAGGAAGCACTACCATTCGAGGATCAGGAACCCCCCTCTGCCATCACACTTGGAGAGGGGATGACCCCACTCGTCAGCCTTGATGGACGCAATCCTAACATTCTGATGAAAATGGACTATCTTATGCCTACGGGTTCCTTTAAGGATAGAGGAGCAGCTGTTTTAATAGCGAAGGCTAAAGAACTTGGAGTGACATCAGTGATCGCTGATAGCAGCGGAAATGCGGGGACATCGATCGCTGCCTACTGTGCTCGGGCGAATATCGATTGTCACATCTATGTTCCGGCCTCCACTTCTGAAAAGAAAATCGCTCAAATTAAGGCACATGGGGCTGAATTGCACAAAATTACTGGTTCGCGTGAAGATACAGCGCGAGCCGCCATAGCTCATGTTAAAAAGGAAAAGCTTTTTTATGCGAGCCACGTGTATAATCCCTACTTTTACGAAGGGACGAAGACGTTTGCTTTTGAAATATGGGAACAACACAACTTTTGTGCGCCAGATACATTAATTCTTCCAGTTGGGAATGGGACACTGCTATTAGGAGCTTATATTGGCTTCAAGAACCTAAAACAAGCTGGAATGATCAAGAGGGTTCCTAAGATCATTGCTGTTCAAGCTGAGCCTTGCGCACCTATCGCCAAGGCCTTTCATCAAAACAAGGCCATTTCTGCTGTTGAAAATATTGGCACCCAAGCGGAAGGAATTGCGATCGCAAATCCAGCTAGGGGGCAACAAGTCATTTCTGCTGTAAAAGATACAGAGGGTACGATCATTACAGCACCAGAGGCTCAAATTGATTCAGCAATACAGGAGCTAGCTAGGAAGGGTTTTTATGTGGAACCGACAACGGCCGCTACGTATGCCGCATTCAAAAAATATAGGGGAAACTTTTTAAATAAAGATGATGTTACTGTCCTATCACTATGCGGTTCAGGTTTAAAGAAATAAATGAGGAGAGGATTCATATCAATGAAAAGGAGGGGAGAAATCGCACATTTGCAGAAAGGAATGGAACAGACTGAATAAAATAAATTTAATCAGGTGGTCAGTCTTTTTTCATAAACAAGGAGGAAAATCAATTATGCATAGGTATGATGTTGCAATTATTGGATCGGGTTTATCGGGGATTATTGCGGCACAAAAACTACATCAATCCAATTCCAAGGTACTCCTTTTGGAAAAAGATCCGCGTGTAGGAGGCAGGCTTGCGACAAGGAAATTTTCTAAAGGTAAAGTAGATTATGGTGCACAGTTTTTCACTGTTCGATCGGATGAACTTAACCAAGAAGTTCAAGATTGGCTGGAAAAAGGCTGGGTGAAGCAGTGGTTTGGCGAGGATTATCCGCGGTATACCTCAGTAGCTGGAATGCAGGAATTCTCAAGGTGTTTAGCCGCAAATCTGCCGCTATTCCTTTCAAGAAACGTATCGTATATAAATGATCAGGGCTCCTATTTTTTATTAGGTGATGAAGAGGGAAGGGTCTACGAAAGTGAACAGGTAATATGTACAATGCCTGCTCCTCAAACCTTGAGCCTTCTTGCCAACAGCCCCGTCCGTGTTGCGCACACAGCGCAACATGCGTTAAGGGCGCTTACGTACAAATCTACATATGTAGGGCTTTTTCAGTTTGATCAGCCTACCGTTTTTCCAGAAAACGGCCACATGGATAAAAATCTGCCTTTAGGGGTGGAGCGGATGGTCGATCATCAAAAGAAAGGGATTTCATCAGAGGCGATCGTTAGTATTTATATGACGGCCGACTGGTCTGTGAACCATGACGAGGAAAAGGATATCCTCGAATTGGTGAGAAACAAGACGGCATCCTATCTAGATTTTCAAACTCTCGTTTCTCAGCAACTGGAAACATGGCGTTACGCGCAATCAGCTGACACGTATCCTCAATCCTTTTTACAGTTAGATAAAGAAGGGAGAATATTTGCTGTCGGAGACGCTTTCCTGCGAGCAGATGACCAAGCGGGGCGAACCCGATTTGAAAGTGCCTTCCTTTCTGGATATGATATAGCATCCCACTTAAGAGCTTGAAGAAATTCTGCGAGAAGTAAAAGAGGCTGGGACAAATTCTAGTGAAATCTATTCGGGTTATTTGTGCGCCAAGGAAGGATTTCTACCATCGCTCCGTCAAAACACTTCGCTTTCCTGCGGGATCTTTGGCTCGCGCTGTTCCCGCAGGAGTCTACGTATTTTGACTACGCTAATTATCTGCGTTTATACTATTCATTTTTTATCGTTCGTTCTTTGACATCATTGCTTTACTTATGTCCTAGCCTCCAATTTCATTGAGCTGTTTTACCTTCATATCTGCGCAACCGTTTCATTCTAGAAACTGTATATACGGCAAGTCCCGCCCAAATTAACGTAAAGGATACAAGGTGCACCTCTGTAAATGGTTCATTATAAAGAAAGACGCCGAGAAACAGCATGATCGTAGGAGCGAAGTATTGTAGAAAGCCTACCATTGAGAGCGGTATTCGCTTGGCACCTGCTGAGAACAGCAGTAGCGGAATAGCCGTAGCGACCCCTGATCCAAATACGATTAGTGTCGTTATTGACCAGAAGTCGATATCCGGAGGCGGTCCTTGAACACGCAAAAGATAAGTGAGTGCTATGGGGGAAACGATTAGTGTCTCAACCGTTAAGCCAAACATCGCATTCAATGAAACGAGTTTTTTCAGTAAACCGTAAGCCCCGAAGCTCAATGCCAGTAGTAAGGCGATCCACGGCACGGAACCGAAATGTACGGTCATGTAAATCACGCCACTGGCCGCTAAAATGAAAGCGAGCCATTGTGGTTTTGAAAACGTTTCTTTTAAAACGATCATTCCAAGCAGAATACTGACTAGTGGGTTGATATAGTAGCCAAGACTGGCCTCAACTACGTGATTATTGTTGACTGCCCATATGTATGCAAGCCAGTTAATACTAATCGTAATCGAAGCAAGCTTAACCCCGATCAAACTTTTTTTATCAGCCCAAATCCGTTTCGACTCATCGACAAATGGTTTCCATTTTTTTAGAATGAGCACAATACCCATCATAAATACGAAAGACCAAACGATGCGGTGAGCTAATATTTCAAAGGCGGGGATCTCTTGTATCAATTTCCAGTATATGGGTAAAAACCCCCATAAAATATATGCACCTGCTGTATATATTACACCGAGCTTATTATCATCCAACATTAAGCATAACCCTTTCGTGATCCTGTTTATCTACTTAAGCTATTCTAGCCAATTAAATAAAAATTGGAAAGAAAAAGGGTTTATAAATTAAAAGATACTATTCAAGCTCCAAAATGAATCTTTGTTTCCTTTGTTAAAAATGTTTACTAAACAAAAAAAGAGCGCCAAATAAGCGCTCCTTACTCCTATTGATGATCAGTGGATTCTTCAAAAGCTTCCGGATCATCAGGAATCATGGGAACTTCCTCACTGTCATTAAATTCGATTTTTTCAAGGGGGCGTTTTGCCGGTCCTTCCATAACGGCTCCGTCATATGAGAAACGGGAACCGTGGCAAGGGCAATCCCATGTATGCTCGCCACTGTTCCATTCCACTTCGCAACCCAAGTGTGTACAAGTTGTATCGAGAAGATGGAGCTCTCCTTTATCATCTTTATAAGCACCTGCCCGTTTGCCTTCCCACTGTACGATGGTTCCTTGACCTTCTTCTAAGGTGGCAGGTCCCTTATCTACAAGCTCTACTTTTCCTTCGACTAAATGTGCAGCCACATTCATATTATTGGTAAGAAAATGCTTAATGCTCGGATCCGCTTTAAATCGTGCAGGTGAAAAGACAGAATGATATTTGGACTCTCGCCCCATTACATAATCAGTAAGTAATTGACCAGCAACTGCGCTGTTCGTCATACCCCATTTTCTAAACCCTGTCGCTACAAAAATTCGATCGTTATTCATCGTCATCGGTCCAATATAAGGAACTTTATCTAATGTCGTTAAGTCCTGGGTTGACCACTGGAATAATTTATTTTTGACCCCGAATGTGCGCGCTGCATATTCTTCAAGCGCTTTGTAGTGAAAAGACATATCGTTTCCTTCACCCGTACGATGACTCTCGCCGCCAATCAACAAAATTTCCTTGTCATCAAATACAGCAGATCGAATGGATCGTTTAGGTTCATCGATGGATAAATACATCCCGTTTGTCCATTCTTTTTCAGGCTCGATGGCGATTACGTAGGAGCGTTCAGCATACATCCGGCTGAAGTACATCCCTTTATCGTAAAAAGGGAAGTGTGAACATGTGATAAGGTAATCAGAGGTAATCGTGTGGCCCTCTCCCGTCTCAACTTCGACTTGCTTTCCTTCTTTAACATCCACAGCTTTCGTATGTTCGTAAATTTCACCGCCTAGCTCGATGATTTCATTAAGGAGATAGGCCAAATAACGTAATGGATGAAAATGTGCTTGATTACGCATACACAGGACCCTTGTTGTTTCCGTGTCGAAAGGAAGATCGTCAAAATGTTCCCCCGCAATTTCCAGCCGCCCATACGCTTTCTGTTCCCTTTCAAGCTTTTTGGCACCTTGCTCTGTTGTCGCGAATAGATAGGCATCTTCACGCTGCCAATTACAGTTTATCGAATGATCATTAATGTGCTTTTCAATGGTGGCCATGGCGTCTTCTTGTGCTTTGAAATAAAGAGCCGCTCCCTCTTCGCCAAAATGCTTAATGAGTTCATGATAAATAAGACCATGCTGAGCTGTTACTTTCGCTGTTGTATGGCCAGTTGTTCCATTCAATAGTTCATCTGCTTCAATGAGGGTAACCTTTTTCCCCTCTTTAGCAAGCATGTAGGCCGTTGTAATTCCTGTAATCCCCCCACCTACAATCGTGACTGTTGTCGCTGTCGATTCCTTGAGCACCGGGAAACTGTCAAGCTTCGTATTCTTCCTCCACATTGGTTCTGGCTTTGTCCACTCTTTGAAGTTTTTACTCATATGGATCCTCCTTTATTTTGTTGCTTTTTCACAGTTTGTCCTATCCTGCACTATTCATGTAAAAATCGACTTCTTAGTATGGAATGACATGCGCAAGCCTTAAGAAATTTTGCAGTGCCAGATTTACATAACATTTAAGTTTACTGCAGGGAATCAAGGGAAAAGTAAGAATAGCTTTTTTTAAAAGAGAGGAATGATTCCATGTTAAAAAAGTTATTTGGTGGAAATAAAAGTACAGAAGAACAGTTCGTTGCTCCATTGTCAGGAAAGGTTGTTCCCTTAGATGACGTTCCAGATCCTGTCTTCAGTCAAAGAATGATGGGGGACGGGGTAGCTATTGAACCAACAGATGGTAAAGTAGTCAGTCCTGTCGCAGGAGAAATTATTCAGGTTTTTCCGACGAAGCATGCGGTTGGCATTAAGACAAAATCGGGTATAGAAGTACTCGTTCATATCGGACTCGAAACGGTTTCAATGGAAGGCGAAGGATTTGAAGGGCACGTGAAGGCTGGCGATGACGTACAAGTGGGAGATTCTTTAGTGACCTTTGACCCTGTCCTTGTTAGTGAAAAGGCTAAGAGCACGACGACACCAGTCATTATTACTAATTTTGAGGATGTTGTAGATCATTTTGAGCCATCATACAGTGATACGGCAGCTGCCGGCGATACACATATCATGACAGTGAAGACGAAATAAGATAGTGGGAAAACAATAAGTCTAGAGTGATGACTTTCGACAGTCCTATTTTTTGGTTCTTTTCTCCAACGCCTCTCATTTCCTATTCTAGAAATAGAACCTTGTAGAGTATTTTAGATTGTTGCTATCTGGGTCCGCCGTTGCTACACACTTCGCTTTCCACGGGCAGCCAGTGAGCCTCCTCGAACTCCAATGTCGTTTCGTTCTGCGGGGTCTCGCTTTTCTCGCGTGCGTTTTCGTGTGTATCAATGGCTCCCGGATTCTGCTTAAATTTATTGTTTTAAAAACCAACATTTCTTTATAAAACGGCCTCAAGAAGAGATCGACAAAATAAAAAGGAAATGGATTCATCGCAAAGTTGAAGGAAGGGATTTAAAAGAATTGGTTGAGGCGCTCCTAGTCTTTGCGAAGAAAAGCCAAGAACAGTTGCTGCTGACGGTTGCTTGTCTGAAAATAAAGAAGATTGCCTTAACCTAGCTAGGGTCAGTTAGGGGAAGGAGAGTCTTTTTCGCTTACGGGAGGGCGAATACTGTGAGACTCCTGCGGAAAAACGAGCGATCGAGACCCCGGAGTGTGGTTTCACGAGGAGGCTCGGGTGTTCGTCCGCGGAGAGCGAGTGGTATTTGCCCGTACGTACACACAAATAATGCTTGTAGAGAAAAAAACAAGGGGTTCCTCTACAAGCTGCCCAGAGTGATTACTCTGGGCTTATTTTTGCTAGAAACCAATGATAGAAAAAAGGTATAATTGCAGGAAAGGCGGCTAAACAGTAGCCAGAACAGTAAGGTATAAGAAGGTGGAGGGAAGTAAATGTCTAATAGAGATATTGAATTACGCAACAAGGCAGAAACTGCCGTGGAAGAAAACAGGGAACTGGTTCATTCAGATCAGTACAGGCCTAACTTTCATCACATGCCGCCTGTCGGATTATTGAACGATCCGAATGGTCTCGTCCAATGGAACGGTGTTTTTCATCTTTTTTATCAATGGATGCCGTTTAAAACAGACCATGGGGACAAGTTCTGGGGGCACTATACATCAACAGATTTCGTGAATTGGGAGCAGCAGCCCATTGCTCTGGCACCATCCAGTTGGTTTGATAAAAACGGTTGTTATTCAGGGAGTGCAGTCGTCCATGATCACACATTGTATCTTTTTTATACAGGGAATGTGATGAATGAAAAGGGCGAGAGAGAAGCCCATCAATGTTTAGCGGTTTCAACAGATGGAATTCATTTTGAAAAAAAAGGACCAGTTGTTCATTTGCCAGACGGCTATACTGCTAATTTTCGTGACCCGAAAGTGTGGAGAAAAGGCCACAGCTGGTATATGGTGATTGGTGCGCAAAGTAAGGATCTGCTTGGAAAAGCGGTTTTGTTCCAATCTGATAACCTGACAGAGTGGGAATTGGTTGGAAATATGGCAGGCGCGTATGAGAATGGACTCGGTGAATTTGGTTACATGTGGGAATGCCCGGATTTTTTTGAATTGAATGAGCAAGGTATTTTAATGGTATCTCCCCAGGGATTAGAGGAAAAAGGAATGAACTATGCCAATACGTATCAAAGCGGTTACTTCACAGGAAGGCTGGATTATCAGCAGCCTGATTTTAATCATGGTGTGTTTAAGGAACTTGACCGCGGATTTGAATTTTATGCTCCTCAAACAACCTTAGATGAAAAAGGACGCCGTATCCTTATTGGCTGGTTAGGTGTTTCTGACCAATATGAGCAAGCACATCCCACCATCAGAAATAAGTGGGTGCATTGTTTAACGATACCAAGAGAGCTGATATGGAATGGATCTCAAATCGTGCAAAAACCTTTGGAAGAACTGAAAGAAATGAGAGACTCTATCCTCCTTCATTCCGATATAACGATTGAAAATGATCAAAAAGGGATTCGCGGTATTGGCGGAAAATCAATAGAAGTGAACATTGAGTTCGAAAATATTGAAGAACAATTTGCTGTTGAATTATTCCACTATGCTGCCTTTAACTATCAGAAAAAGAATGGTGTGCTTACACTATCAAGACCCCATTTAGAAAACAAGGACAAAACAGAATTTCGCCGAGTTAAAATTAGCAATGAGTTAAAGCAATTGCGGCTGTTTATTGATCACTCTACACTTGAGATTTTCGTTAACGAAGGTGAAGAAGTATTTACATCACGTATCTTCCCTCAGATAGAGGATGAATCCGTCTTATTCACCTCCCTAGGGTCAAGTACGTTTTCTATCGAACAATGGAAGTTAAACGGATATACTTATTCATAGAGAAAAGCGTCCGAGCGAGGGCACCTTTCTGTTATATTCGGGTTGCTATTGACGTTATACTGACATAGAGCATACGAGAGAAAACCCTCTCTCCTGACTTACAATTATGATAAAATAGGGTATATGATCATGGTACGAGGGAGTCGTTAACATTGGGTGAATCAAAGATGAAAGCAAACGAACGGAGACAACAGATCCTGACTTTATTAAAAGAGCAGAATGAGCCGATTACAGGAAGTTCTATAGCGAAAGAAATGAATGTGACCAGGCAAGTTATTGTAGGGGATGTATCGCTTATCAAAGCTAGTGGGGAGCCAATTGTAGCAACAAGTCAAGGATATGTTTACTTAACAACAGTGCACCCTGAATCGGCATGTAAGCGGACGATTGTATGCCGGCATTCCGCGGAGCAGACGGAGGAAGAGCTGACGATCCTGGTAGATCACGGTGTGAAAATAGAAGATGTGGTGGTGGAGCACCCGGTTTATGGTGACTTGACAGCGCGGTTAAATATTTCGAGTCGCCGAGACATTCAGCGTTTTATTGAGCAAGTAAATTCGACGAACGCATCGTTTTTACTGGAACTAACAAGTGGGATCCATACACATACCATTTCAGCTGATCATATTGAGGCTTTAGATGATGTGGAAAAAGAACTTGCAGAAAAAGGAATTTTATTAGAATCTTAGTGAGTAGAGGCAGACTCTTCAAGAGCTTTGCCTCTTTTTTGTTAGCCATGATTTTATGCAATACGAGGGGATAGACCAGGCTGGCTTCCTCTTTATGACTTTGTTTCTAGGTCATAAAATCACAATTATGCTATAGTATAGAAGCAATAGTGTATAGAAAAGGAAGTGAATGATGTGGACTTTCTCCCTTATGTATTAAGTACAACTCTTGTTTTAAACGTCATTTTAGCCTTGGCTATTATCTTCCTTGAACGTCGGGATGCAAGTTCCACATGGGCTTGGTTAATGGTTCTCCTCTTTATTCCAATAGCAGGTTTTTTTCTATATTTAATTTTTGGACGTAAATTAAGTAATAAAGAGATTTTTACGTGGGATAAGAAAAGCCGCTTAGGCCTACTGACAGCTGTCCAAGATCAGCTGCGTTCCATTAAGGAACACACGATGAAGGTACACCATGAAGACATCGTCCAATATGAAGACTTGATCTATATGCATCTGAAAAATAATGATGCATTACTTACACAAAATAACGAGGTGGAAATTTTCACAGATGGTCAAAAGAAATTCCATGCGCTCATAGAAGATCTCGAACAGGCTAAAGACCATATCCACCTTCTGTATTATATTGTCCGGGACGACCAATTAGGTCAGCGAATAGCTGATGTGTTAGTTAGAAAGGCGGAGCAAAACGTTGAAGTGAAGCTCCTCTATGATGACATGGGTTCAAGAAAACTAAGCCGTAAATTCGTAAGGAGAATTGAAGCGGCTGGGGGAGTAGTTGACTCATTCTTTCCACCACTGATACCTAAGTTAAACATGAAAATTAACTTTCGTAATCACCGGAAATTAGCGATTATTGATGGAAAAATCGGCTACATCGGCGGCTTTAATATTGGTGATGAATACTTAGGCTACAGTAAACGCTTTGGTTATTGGCGTGATACACACATTCGTCTTGAAGGAGGGGCTGTAAGCAATATGCAGACCCGCTTTATCTTGGATTGGAATTATGCATCAAGGGATGACATTTTTTATGATGAACGTTATTTCCAAGCGGAAGCAGAAGGGAATGTTGGTGTTCAAATTGTTTCAAGCGGTCCCGATTCCGACTGGGAACAAATTAAGAATGGCTATATAAAAATGATCATGTCAGCAAAAGAGTATGTCTATATCCAGACACCTTACTTTATTCCTGACGATAGTTTATTAGATGCTCTACGAATCGCTGTTTTATCAGGTGTTGATGTACGGATTATGATTCCAAATAAACCGGATCATCCGTTCGTTTATTGGGCTACCTATTCTAACATTGGCGATCTATTAAAGGCAGGAGCGACCGTTTACATTTATCAAAAAGGCTTTCTTCACGCGAAAACGATCGTTGTCGACGGGAATATTGCTTCTGTTGGAACAGCCAACATTGATGTACGAAGTTTCCGGTTAAACTTTGAAGTGAATGCGTTTCTTTACCACCCCAATACTGCCCACGTATTGGCTGCTCGTTTTCATGAAGATATTATCGATTCGACTGAACTTACGTTTAATCTGTATAAAAACCGTTCGTCTTGGATTAAGTTTAAAGAATCCGTTGCCAGGCTTTTATCACCTATTTTATGAAGAAAGGCAGAAAACCGCCCTGGTCATGGCTGCAAGGAGTTTGGCGTCTTTCAATGTCGAACGAATCAACATCTCATTAAGTTTAGCCGTGGTTTCTTTGATTTGCCTGCGAAATTAAAAAAACGCTGTGGTATGATCGGTAGGGCCGAATTCCACATTCACCCTGTATCCAGTACAAATAAAGTTATTTCTTTAACGTCTAAAGCCGCATTCTTCCATTGAAAAATGCGGCTTTTTTAAAAAAGTTGATTCTTTGTTCTGCAATCGCACCCGTTTTCATAAAGACTTGATTTCAAGATAATATTGATAGCATTCTCTAGCTTTTGCCCCCTTATCTTCAAGACTCAATATCGAGGTTCTTTCGCATCATCTTTTAAACTACCCCCGTTAGTTTAAGTGCAATTTCATCAACTCGTTTTCTTGGAGAAATATAATAACTCAATAAACACTGGCACATGTTCCAGCTGCTGGTTCATAATAACAATGATTTTTATAACGACCAGTTAAAGGTTCACCGTACCATGTTGGAGGACACGGAGCATATGGATTGAAATACCAAAGAGCATATTTAGCCGGGTGTTGCCTCCAAAACTTCAAATTCTTTCTTGCTAATCTTTTCTCAACAGATCTCGCTCCTTTATAAAATAGACTACCCTTTTGAACAGCTTCAAAAGAAAAATTTCCTCCTTGTACTTGAAAAATAACATCTCGAATGGTTCTTACATCTGTAAAATCTAAACAATCCGCTACAGCCCGGTTAACAACTACATTTCCCACATACAACATTCCTTGTTTTCCTTCACCTACGGCTTCCGCTCTCATCATCCTTGCCATTAAAGCTACGTCTGAACTTGTGTATTTTACTCTTGGCATTTTTTCCACCCCAAAAATATTGTATGAAAAAAGCCTGCTTTGATGTCATTAAATAGTGCTTCGTTTTAAATCTATAGGTTTTAAGTGTGTAAGATTAAAAATATGTCATTCTTTTTTACACCTTTATTCAACTAATCTGCTCTTCAATTCTAAAATAAAGAAATGGCGGCTGTTCTTATTGAATAATCGCGTCCGTTTGTTTAAGTGCATTTTTTACAAACAAAGCTGCCATCTTCAGACTGTCTCAAGTACTGGGTGAATAACTTAAATGGAAAATAAAGTACGCGTTAGTTTTGAAATATTACTTCATATAATTTGCAACTAACTCATAGCACCTTTCTTTTGTAAGACTTGCTTGCGTAGCCACATATTCTAATGATTCTGTTGAACCACCTTCATATTCTAGTGATGCTTCTTTAGCAGCCTCATCTCTAAATTCTACCCAATTCCGTTGTTCTTCTGTTAATTGATCCATCTGTTCTGGACTAAGCTGTTCTTTCAATACTCCATAGATTTCATTCAATGCCTTATCCCAGTTTTTATATCTTTCCTCCTCTTGTTCCTCCATATCTGATCACTAGTGTTGCATTAATATAGTTTGAAGATTCAGTTTTATTACTTTCTCCCTTTAAAGTTAAAAAGGGAACACCCACCTAACAAGCGGTTCTATCCATTTGGTATTTTTATACAGATAAACAGGCGGAAACCACAGCTTTTTAAGATTATGGTACACATCGAAGAGCATTTTCCCACTCTTGATAAGGCTCCCATAGTAAAGCTTTTAGGCGTCTCGCGACCTTCAAAGGACTGGATGACGATTGTTTCTCTTGCCTGTGTAAAACGAGTAAACAATAGGTGATCAAGGCCATGTAAATTTGATTCTGGGCAGCTTCTTCATCGAAGCTGAAGAAACGTTTAATCGTCACATGTTGCTTGATCCAACGAAAGAAAAGCTCAATGTGCCAACGGTTACGGTACATTTCAGTTAAGGTTTCAGCTGATCCATGAGAATGTCTAACTGATTTCGGTCATGGTCTTTCGCTGGTGTCATGACGGCTTAATCCGGAAATTGGTGAAGGTCATCCATAAATACAAGTCTCAAATGGATTTTTAGACCTCCTTTGGTCTTCCGAAATTGAGCCCAAGGAAATTGATCATGATTTAGAGAAATCGTTGTGGAATCAATGAGATAGAGGGGTTTTCCGAATTTCATCGGCGTTTTACCACCCTTGATTTTCATGGCTAAATCAGCGAAGATGGCGGCCAGAATGTCTGAATCCACAGATCGATGTTTGCGTGATAATTGAGAAACACTGAGCGATTCGAAGCCTAGGTGAGCTTGTAGATTTTTATTCACTAGAGAATCTTCCAACGCCCGAAGGCTCGTCACTTCGTTCAAATGAGCGTAAATCATCAAATGAAGATAAGATTCAAACGAACACTTTTTCATGTATCGATCCATTTCTTGAATGGGATCGTCTAAATATTTTAAGTTTAAGGGTTCTACGTATTTACCAAATGACGTTTTTGCGGTATTCTTGTCCATGAGATGGTCCTTTATATTGGATTTGGACAGGAACTCCCTGCACCAACCATTATAAGGGATTTTTTTATGGAAAAGAGTAGATTCTGAACATTTAGATATTATTTATGCAATACTAGTGATTTCCATTATAAAAAAATATTGTAACTCATAAATCGTTTATTATACCTATTTTCTGGAAGTATCATTTCTACTACCTTACAATAATGTTGTCATAAATCGCATACATAAAAAAGAGCGCCCCGGCTACTGCCAGGGCGCTTTTAACCTCATCACTTTTCGTTAATCCTATTAAGAAATTTCTTAAATAAACATAATGTTCTTTATAAATTTCCTCAATTAGTTCTAATGGATTGATCTTATGCATTTTTAAACCCCCCGCAATATCTCCGGCATTAAAGTGACGATTATAATCCAAAAAGGTTGCAATCTTTTTAAGTTTCTAAAAAAATTAAAGGGACCGTTTAGTCGGTCCCTTAGGGTAAAGAAATTCCTTTATAGTTCTAACATAATAATCTGGTGAATTCTGTTTCTTTTTATATTTGGGTTCTGCTTTAACAATTGACGAACAAATTCAGTTTTATTTATTGGAGAGATGGTAGTGGTCTTAAATCTCCTACCTTATCCATGGACAAGGCGGGGTCAGCAAATGGGTTTTTTGTCGGTCTAATACTACCATAGTTAATGTCTTTATTATATTTTAACATAAATATCCAATTTACCTACTATTTCTGAATATAGTCCGTTTGGGGAACATCTTGATTGTCACTTAACACCATGAGCTAATACATCAAAAAAGGACCTGTGCTTCTAGTCACAGGCCCTTCTAAAGGAGAGAGGTTAAATTTATATTTTTTACTGGGAGGAAAGTTCGAGTGAAACTTTCATTGGTTCACCATTTCGATAAACTGTGAGTTCTACTTGTTCGCCAGCTTTCGCTTCTGTATATAAATAATGGCGTAGACTCATGAGCGATGTTACTTTCTTGTCGTCAATTTTTGTAATCACATCATACTTTTGTAGATTAGCATCGGCAGCAGGTGTTCCTTGTGCCACTCCGGCAACGATAACGCCTTGTTTAACGGCGCTAGGCAGGTTTAATTTCCTTTCAAGAATAGATCCTGGAACTTGGCTAACATCTTGTAAGGATACACCCATATAAGGTCGTTCTACGCTTCCATGGTTTTCTAGATCTTTAATTACTGGCTTAGCTACATCCATAGGAATCGCGAACCCGATACCTTCCACTTTTTCTTTGGCAATTTTCATAGAATTAATCCCTATGACTTCACCTTGAAGGTTAACCAGTGCTCCGCCGCTATTTCCTGGGTTAATAGCAGCATCTGTCTGAATCACTTCGGTTTGCCAGTCTGGCTGGCGGTCTCCGTTTATATCAACAGGGATATTACGGTTAAGACCACTGACAATTCCCTTGGTGACTGATCCAGCGAACTCCATGCCCAGTGGGTTGCCGATGGCTATGGCAGTTTGGCCAACCTCTACGTCTTCAGCTGACCCTAGCTCAGCAACTTCTTCGACATGTTCGCTATCTATTTGTAAAACGGCTAGATCTGTTAATGGGTCACTGCCTTTCAATTCGGCTTCCACTTTCGTACCATCACTTAAAATCACTTCAAGTTGTGAAGCATTTTCAACAACGTGGTGGTTTGTCACGATGTAAGCTTGATTACCGTCTTTTTTATAAATGACCCCAGATCCTGTGCCGGCTTTTTGTAACCCACGTGGACCTTCCTTAATGTTACTGACACCTACTACAGTCTGTGCCGTTTCATTTACAGCTTGTGTGACAGCCTCTTGAGTTTCACCAAGTTTTAACTCGTCGGCCTGGGCGGTCGGTTTACTCGTATTGAAATTGATCGAGATCCCCTTCCATTGAAATACAGTTGTTATAAAAAACACAGCTATAATAGCTCCTAATACCCCATAAGCTAAACCGGAACGTTTGTAATGCTTTCTGGACTGTTTGTTCTCCTCGTCTAACATATGATCAATGACCCCTTTCTCAAATCAAAAAATGATCAAGTGGATGACTGACTGCTTCTCTCTGTACAATTTTTATTCTACTCATGAGTTATGGCATGACTTTGGAGGAAATGTGGAAAAAGTGTGTAAAACGAGTTTCTTTTTTAAAAGTATGCGAAAATGTAAAAAAGCCTTGATCGTAAGGAGGAAATTATATGGACCAAACGATTGGTTTAGTCGAAGATGACGCGAATATTAGTGACATCGTAATAGGTTATTTAAGTAAGGAAGGATATAAAGTAAACGCTATGGAAACGGCGGAAGCAGCCTGGGAATTATTTGAGCAGGATCCTCCAGATTTATGGGTGCTTGACCTCATGCTTCCAGGTATGGATGGGTATGAATTTTGTAAGAAGGTTCGGCAAACGTCTGAAGTACCTATCGTGATCATTTCAGCAAAAGACGAGGAGCTTGACAAGATTTTAGGCCTTGAACTAGGGGGCGATGATTATTTAACAAAACCTTTCAGTCCGAGGGAACTTGTGGCTCGTGTGAAACGCCATTTAAAACGGTGGGAGGTTATGAAACCTGAAAATACACCCCCGTCTGATCATATAAAAGCAGGCAGACTTACTTTAAATATTGCAGAGAGAAGTGCCTACTTTCGGGAACGAGAAGTTGAGGTGACGACAAAGGAGTTCGAACTGTTAAGGATACTGGCTGAGCAAGACAATCGTGCCTTTAGCAGGGAGGAATTGCTCGTTCAAGTTTGGGGCGATGATTACTTTGGCAGTGACCGAGCTGTAGATGATTTAGTGAAGAGGCTGCGCAAGAAAATGCATGACCTGCCGCTTGAAACCGTTTGGGGACATGGCTACAGGCTGCGGGTGAACCGAGGGAAATCATGAGGCTCCTTTACCAGTTGAATGCCGCATTTACAGCCCTTATTATTGTCGTCATGTCGATTACCGCTTTCTTTATTTATTCATTACTGATGGACACACTTATTTTAGATGAGCAGCGTCAATTGAAACAGCGTGCTGGGTGGCTTGTTGATATCACCAATGAGCAGGATCCTAATGTCAGAATTCCTCAGTTATCTAAACTGATTCAAGATCGCAACTTCCCGCTTTTAATATTTGATCGTAATGAGGAAGAGGTTTTATTTAGAACTCTCCCAAAAAGTACGGCGCAATCTTGGGTGGAGCGTTATGATAGTGAACTAGTCGACAAAGAAGTGTGGGAGAGTCAAGGTGAAAGTTATGTCGTCTATGCTCTTCCAATTGCCCCTGGAAATAACAGAGTTTTGGTGATGGCAACCCCCTTAGATGATCTTCAAGCTGTCCAGTCTCTTTTCGCAGTTCGGATGGTTGGTGTGTTCTTTATCGGGTTGATGCTTGCGATTATTGTAAGTTACTTTCTAACCAAAAGGCTCGTGACTCCGCTTACGAGATTGAAACAGGAAGTGGAGAAAATTGAAAAGAGGCAGTTTGATCAAGTGCAAACTGTAAAATCAAGCGGAGAGATTAAAGAAGTAGAGCGTAGTGTGAGACAGATGGCTTATGAACTTGAACGCTATATTACATCACAGAAGCAGTTTTTCCAAAATGCCTCCCATGAATTAAAGACACCGCTGATGTCAATTCAAGGCTATGCGGAGGGGATCCGTGACGGTGTTTTTGAAAGGGATGCTGCAGATAAAGGGCTTACGGTGATCGTCAGTGAGACTGAGCGATTGAAGAAGATTGTAAATGAAATGATTTTATTAGCAAAGCTTGATAGCAATGAGGACGTGTATCATCCTGAAGAAACGAATGTTGTAGAATTGATTTCTCAAGCGAAGGATCGTTTGGTTCCTCTTGCAAAAGGTAAAGACATAGAATTGCATTTTGAACAGAGTGAATCCTTCTATACCTATATCGATAGAGAACGCATTCTTCAAGCTTTAATAAATATGGTTGGCAATGCTATACGTCATGCAAACCACCAAGTTACCCTTCACTCTTTTGTGAAAAATGATACGTTGAAGTTTCTTGTAACAGATGATGGTGAGGGAATACCGGATGAACTGCTTCCCCAATTATTTGAACGTTTTATCAAAGGAAAAGGTGGGGAGACGGGGCTTGGGTTAGCGATCTCCCGTGCCATTGTTCAACGGAGCGGTGGTACCATACGTGCATATAATAATGAAGGGAAACAAGGGGCAACCTTCGAAATAACCTTAACAAAAAGGATGGCAAATAAGGATACGTGATATAATAGCAACAGGGAACGATTCCATATAAGAGATGGTTTGAAAGTTGCCGAAATAGGCAGGCGACTAAGATCACTCCCACCATTTGGAACCTACATTACCAAAAGAAAGAGAGGGATGACAATGGAAGCAAAACCTTGCATTGATTCATTAGCCGTTAAAAATTCACATGTACTGCCACCAGATACAAATAGTCATGGAACACTATTCGGAGGCAAGCTGATGGCTTATATTGATGACGTTGCAGCGATCGCGTCTGTACGCCATGCCCGTAAACCTGTAGTCACAGCCTCGACTGACTCCGTCGATTTTCTTCAGCCTGTCTTTGAAGGTGATACGATTTGCCTGGAGGCTTTCGTCACTTGGACACATAATACATCTATGGAAGTGTTCGTTAAAGCAATCACAGAAAACTTACTTACAGGTGAAAGAAAAGTATGCACAACGGCATTCTTATCCATGGTTGCTGTTGACGAAAACAATCAGCCAAGCCCTGTCCCGCCAGTTTATCCGGAAACGGAGCAAGAAAAATGGCTGCACGAAGGGGCTGGCAAACGTCGGGAACAGCGTAACCTAAGAAGAAAAGAATCGAAAGAACTAGCTGAATTGTTCGGAACAGGATTACCATGGAAGTAGGACCCTCCTTCAAAGGGACCTAGAAGACACGAAGCCCTGGCCATATGGTCAGGGCTTATTAAGGTTAATCTGATGTAAATGCATGTCCTATTTCAACTTCGTATGATTATTGGTAAAGTGGACAATGGTGCTTCATCTATATATTTTTTTGGTTTCTATTAAGACCAATAAGGGAAAGGGTTACTCAGTGTAAAAAAATTTTAATTTGGAGGTGGATTGGATGGAAGGTTTATTAACAGAATTGAATAATTGGATGTGGGGTTACATACTTGTAGCAGCATTATTAGGTCTTGGTCTTTATTTTACTATTCGTTTGAATTTTGCTCAATTTCGTTATATTCCTGAAATGTTTCGAGTCTTGTTCGATAAGAGGGCAATTTCTGCTAAAGGGAAGAAAGGGACGTCACCGTTCCAGGCATTCGCGATCAGTACAGCATCTCGTGTAGGTACAGGGAACTTAGCAGGTGTGGCTGCGGCCATTTCTGTTGGTGGTCCAGGAGCTGTTTTCTGGATGTGGATGGTGGCTCTTTTAGGCGGGGCATCAAGCTTTATTGAGAGTACATTGGCCCAAGTATATAAAGTACCTAATAAAGATCAATATCGCGGCGGTCCGGCTTATTACATGGAAAAAGGGCTGAACAATCGGACGTTGGGAATTGTCTTTGCTGTTACGATCACCTTTACATATGGGCTTGTATTCAGTTCTGTACAGTCCAATACCATTCGATTGGCTTTTGAACGCTCCTTTGATATTGAAAGATGGACCATGGGGATTATTCTTACCATTATTGTTGCCCTGATTATTTTTGGTGGTCTAAAACGGATTGCACAGGTTACTCAATTTGTTGTACCAATTATGGCGATCTTCTACATCATTTTAGCCGGGTATGTACTTATCGCTAATATTGGCGGCATCCCTCAGATGCTCAGTATGATCTTTCAGGGGGCGTTTGGATTTCGTGAGGTAGCTGGCGGAACGTTCGGCGGAATGATTCTAGTGGGCGTGAAGCGCGGGTTATTCTCAAATGAAGCCGGCATGGGTAGTGCCCCGAACGCTGCAGCAACTTCAGAGGTGAGTCACCCTGTAAAACAAGGTTTGATTCAAACACTTGGTGTATTCACTGATACCCTGCTGATCTGTAGTGCAACGGCAGTTATCATCTTGTTCTCAGGTGAATACACAGGTTCAGATCTTGATGGCATACAACTAACTCAATTAGCTTTTGAGACTCAGTTGGGACAGTGGGCAGCGATCTTTATTGCTATTGCCATTTTCCTATTTGCATTTAGTTCCATAATCGGAAATTATTATTATGGGGAAACGAATATTGAATTCATTAAGGGAAGTGCAACAGGGATGTTTATTTATCGACTTGCCGTTCTTGCGATGGTTCTATTTGGCGCTGTTGCTGAATTTGGCCTTGTTTGGTCTCTTGCTGATCTGACAATGGGTATTATGGCGTTGATCAACCTTTATGCCATCTTTAGGCTATCTAAAGTGGCTTATGCAGCATTAAAAGATTACAGTAGTCAGCGAAAGCAAGGGAAAGATCCTGTTTTCTATCAGGATCATTTACCTGGTGTCAAAGGGATGGAATACTGGCATAGGGATCAAACGAGCGAAAAAGAGCATTAATTTAAAGGGAGGGCTCTCTAAAACGCAGATGCGTTCTAGAGAGCTTTTTTTATCTCCTTTCAATAATGAACGTTTATGGAATTACGCACCGGGGAATTAAAAAGGAAAGGCGCATTTTTCAAGGAGGCTTAAAAGTGATTCATAATGAAAAGACAATTCAAGGCTATAAGATTAATGCAACAGACGATGAGTTGGGGAAAGTTGACTCCTTACTTTTTGATGATGAAAATTGGACGGTTCGCTACCTTGTAGCGGATACCCGGAAATGGCTTCCAGGACGAACGGTATTGCTTTCACCGATTTCCATCAAAGCAGTCAATCATGAAGAGGAACAGGTTTCTGTTCATCTCACGAAAGATCAGGTGAAAGATAGCCCCGACATCGACACTGAAAGTCCGGTCTCTCGCAAACAGGAAATGAGATTAAATCAGTTTTACGGTTGGGGAAGTTATTGGGGTGGTCCTGGTGTTTGGGGACCAGCGATGTATCCAAGTGAATTATTTGAAGAGGATTTTGTGCAGGAACCGCAAGGAATAGGCGAGAACTCAGAGGAGTCTCATATAAGAAGCACCTCGGAAGTTCAGAATTATGAAATCCACGCAGAAGACGGTGGGATCGGTCATGTTGAGAGTTTTCTTGTAGATGATGAAACGTGGAAAATCCGTTATATCATCGTTGACACAAAAAATTGGAAGTCTGGAAAGAAAGTGCTTGTTGCACCAGCATGGATTACAGAAGTGAGGTGGGCTGAAAAAAGGGTTTATGTTTCCCTAGATCAGAAAAAGGTTGAAAATGCCCCAGAATACGATCCTGACGCTCCCATCTCTAGAGCGTATGAAGAAAAACTGTACGGTGCCTACGGAAAAAACCCATACTGGAAGGAATAAGAAAATGAAACGAACGGGGGACTCTCTCGTTCGTTTTTCTATGTGAATCAATTTCATAATTGCTCTATTTAAAAAGCCAAAGACTGGCAGAATATAAAGCTCTGTCCGAAAGGTTCAAAATGGGTTCTTATCCAGTAGATTTTTAAAGAAGTTTGAGACTTTCTATCAATGTTGCTTCACAACCGCCCTCGTTTATTGAATTTTAGTAAGGTTCCGTAGTTTTTAATAGGAGAATGGGGGGCTTGAGAAACCACTCGCTTTCCACGGGGAAGACGGCAAGCCTCCTTGGTCTCCGACCTCCGGGGTCTCGCCAGCCTTTCCTTTCCCGTAGGAGTCTCGCAGTTTCCCGCCCCCATTTCGATAATGAGATCAACGGAACCATCTTAATAAAAGTCGGAGGCGGTGTCTTTGCGAAAGTCTTTTGAATACTACAATCCTGCAAAGAAACAACTCTTTATACTTAACGATTATGTAAATCCCAATGGGTGGAAATAGGCACCCTGCTAACACCCAGATCTCCCCAGAGGAAAACTTAACGATTTTTATGATAAAATGGGGGTTAGTTTGTTAGATAAAGGGTGAACGAAAATGAGTCTATTGTCTGTTGAGCAACTGAGTAAAAGCTACAGTGATAAAGAACTGTTTACCAATCTATCGTTCACTATTTCAAACCAGCAGCGCATTGGTTTAATTGGTGTCAACGGGACTGGGAAATCAACATTAATGAAGATTATTGCTGAGATTGAATCAGGTGATACTGGAACAACTCAGCACGCGAAAGATTTTACGATAGAATATTTACCTCAAGATCCTGAACTGCAGGTAGAGAAAACCGTGTTAGAACAAATTTATTACGGTGATTCTTCTGTGATGGTTGCGATTAGAGAGTATGAACAAATTTTACGGCGGCTTCAAGTTCATCCTGAGGATGAGCAGATTCAAAATCAACTGCTTAAACTACAGCAAAGAATGGATGAAACAGGTGCTTGGGAAGCAAATACACAAGCAAAGACGATTTTGACAAAACTTGGTGTAGTGGATTTTGATAAAAAGGTGAAAGAGCTTTCCGGCGGCCAGCGAAAACGGGTAGCCCTGGCTAAGGCCTTAATTCAGCCGGCCGACCTTTTGCTGCTTGATGAACCGACGAACCATTTGGATAATGAAACGATTGAATGGCTTGAGGAATATTTAGCGCAATTTAGAGGCTCATTGATGGTTGTAACTCATGACCGCTATTTCCTGAATCGGGTGACAAATATTATTTATGAGCTCGATAAAGGTAAGCTGTACACGTATGAAGGGAATTATCAAACCTTTTTAGAAAAGAAAGCGGAGCGGGAAGAGTGGGAAAGGCAAGCAGAACAAAAGCATCAGAACACCCTTAGAAGGGAGTTGGCCTGGTTAAAACGCGGGGCCAAGGCACGAACGACAAAGCAAAAGGCTAGAAAACAACGAGTTGAGACGATGCAGGAGCAAAATTTTAATACAAATAAGCAAGACGTTGATATGGCTATCGGCTCGTCACGTTTAGGGAAGCAGGTCATTGAATTACAGAATATCTCCCACGCTTTTGGTGCCGAGTCGATTATAGAAGACTTTAACTATTTAATAGTACCTGATGAACGTTTGGGGATTATTGGGCCCAATGGCTCCGGGAAAACAACTTTGTTAAATATTATGGCGCAGCGTCTTAACCCTGACCATGGGGATTTGACCATTGGCTCTACTGTGAATATCGGCTATTACACACAAGATCACGAAGAAATGGATGAATCACTAAAGGTCATCGAATATATTAAGGAAGTTGCTGAGGTGATTTCTACAGCAGATGGGGAAGAAATTACAGCTGAACAAATGCTTGAAAGGTTCCTTTTTCCAAGGCCACAACAATGGACGTATATTAAACGATTATCTGGCGGGGAACGCCGGAGACTCTATTTATTACGTGTGCTCATGAGTGAACCGAATGTCCTTTTCCTCGACGAGCCAACGAACGACCTTGATACGGAAACGTTAAGTATTCTAGAGGGATATTTAGAACAATTCCCAGGTGTCGTCATTACCGTTTCACACGATCGCTATTTCTTGGATCGAGTGGTTGATAAGCTGCTTGTGTTTGGAGGAAATGGGGGCATTGAAACGTTCTATGGCAATTATTCTGAACATCTCGAACAAACGCAGGTGAGGCAGAAGCAACAGGCGATGCAAGTGCAAAGTACCGTCTCAGAGCAAGAGGAAACGAGAAGGTCGAATCGTAGCCGTAAATTATCTTATCGGGAAAAACAAGAATGGAAGACCATTGAGGATGAAATAACCACGCTTGAGGAACAAATAGAAGCTATTGATGAACAGGTTTCTGAAGCGGGGAGCGACTACAATAAGGTCGAGGAGCTATATAAAAAGAAAGAAGAATTAGAACAACAGTTGGAAGCGAAAATGAACCGCTGGGAAGAGCTATCCCTCATCGTTGAAGGAATAGAGAAATAAACCTGAGGATGACGTGACTACTTTTCTAAGTAAAGTTAATAATATAGATCATGCTCACTCATGCAATAAGATCCAATCGAACTGCTTTTCAGCACCGTTGGGTCTTATTTTTTGTGACAGATGGTGAGTTGTGAAATAATGTATACGGATACATAAAAATTAGGGGAGGTAAACTATGTTATTACCTAGTCAGGAACAATTGGAGAAGTATGCACAACTTGCTTTGCAAACGGGTGTAAATTTACAGAAAGATCAAAAGCTTATGATTAACTCAACGGTAGAAGGCGCGCCATTTACTCGTATAATTGCCAGAAAAGCTTATGAAATGGGTGCCGAGGATGTACACATTGTTTGGACTGATGATGAGTTAACCCGTTTACGCTATGAGCATGCGGATGTAGAAGTATTGAAGGAGGTCCCTGATTGGCAGAAAGATATGTATAGTTATTTCGGTGAAGAGGGGGCAGCAATTCTGTCTGTTCGTTCAACAGATCCAGACCTACTAAAAGGAATTGACGCAGGAAAAGTAGCTGCTGCAACTAAAGCTCGGTCTGAAGCGATGACGAAGTTTAGAGGGTTTACAATGAATGATCGCATTCAATGGTCAATTGTGAGTATTCCAATTCCAGCTTGGGCACAAAAGATCTTTCCAAATGAGACAGAGGAAAATGCTGTTGCTAAGTTGTGGGAGCAAATCTTCAGTATCGTAAGAGTGAACCAGGAGGATCCTGTGGCAGCATGGGAGGAACACAACCGTAAATTAAGACAGGCACGTGAGTTTTTAAATAAGAAGAAATATAGCAAACTAATTTACAAAGCACCTGGTACAGACCTGGAGGTTGAATTGCCGGAAAATCACATTTGGAAAGGCGGTGCCGCTCAAACCGCCGAAGGGAAAGTGCCATTCAATCCGAATATGCCGACAGAGGAAGTGTTCACTGCTCCCCATAAATACGGCGTAAACGGTCAAGTATCAAGTACAAAACCGCTTAATTATGGCGGTAACGTTATCGATCATTTCACACTCACCTTTAAAGAGGGCAAGGTGGTAGATTTCAAAGCTGAAGAGGGTGAAGAAACACTTAAGCATCTATTGGATACAGATGAAGGTTCTCGCAGGCTGGGAGAACTTGCCCTTGTTCCACATGAATCACCGATTTCCCAGTCCGGATTAATTTTTTACAACACGCTTTATGATGAAAATGCCTCTTGCCATTTAGCTTTAGGAAAAGCTTATCCTAACAACGTAGAAGGGGGCTCAGACATGAGTGAATCTGAACTTGATCAGAGTGGCGTGAATCACAGCTTAAGTCATGTTGATTTCATGATGGGATCAGGCGAACTGGATATTGATGGTGTGCTAGAAGATGGATCAACAGAGTCCGTAATGAGAAAAGGAAGCTGGGCCATATCTTTTGAATAAAAAATATAAATGATCGGACACTTTGAAAAGACGCTGATATCAGCGTCTTTTTCCATGAAAAATATCGTAAATAACGGAGGAGGATTGAACAAATGGAAAGAAGGGTATTAATAAGTAAACAAATAAAAAGGAGGCTTATCCATGGTAGATATAGAGAGTGAACTCCCAGGATTTCAGTCTAATCCAAATACCTTTGGTAAGTGCAGTAGTTGTGGGAAAGAATTAATGACGAAAAAAGAAGCAGAAATAACGATGTGTAAAGATTGCCAGAAGCGTCATCGAGATAAAGATCATGTTTTAGATGAAGATAAAAAAAAATAACTAAGTAAGAGTAAAAGGCTACAGCTGATCTAGTGCTGTAGCCTTTTTAATTGAGTGAAAGCAGCTATGCCTTTACATAAAACAATAATAGGTGGTAGAGTATAACATTGTGTGGAAAAATTAAGACTAACTATATTAAAAAGGATGTTCAAAAAGTCACCAAATGATAAAGTGAAACTTCCGTCAGTGTGGTTTTACTGACCGTGAATGCGGGATAACGGCGAATTTTTTCGATACTCGGTTTTTCCGGTCCTCACGCATGAAAGGCGCTGTGGTCCTCAAAACTTTCGCACCTCGAACTTCTTGCGACGCGCAAGGAACGTGCTAGTGTCGACTTTGTCACAGGATGTGACGATCTTTGTCGACGTTCTCATTCGTCAACTTTTTGAACACACACTTAAAGGAGTTATTTATGCATCAGAAACAAACCGGTAAAATAGACTGGCCTGTCTTTATAATTAGTGGCGGGGCTTTGCTATTATTTGTTATTTTAGCACTTATTGATATTAACTGGATCGAATCATTTGTTAACACAACTTTTGCCTGGTCAGTCACTTATTTTGGTGCGTTCTGGCAACTATTAATGTTAGCGACTTTCTTTGTTGGTTTATGGCTGGCATTTTCTAAATATGGAAAAATCAAATTGGGTGGAATCGACAAGCCTGAGTTAAGTTTATATAAATGGTTATCGATTATTATGGCTACTTTATTAGCTGGAGGTGGCGTGTTTTGGGCGGCTGCCGAGCCTATGTTCCACTTTCTAACTACTCCCCCGTACCTGTCTCATTTAGGAATCGAAGCCGGTACAGAAGCAGCCATTAATCCAGCACTGGCACAAAGCTTTATGCATTGGGGATTTTTGGCTTGGGCGATATTAGGAACGATTAGTGCGGTCGTTATGATGTATGGACATTATCATAAAGGTATGCCAATGAAGCCGAGAACGCTTCTTTATCCGATTTTTGGTGAGAAAATCCGTGAAAATTGGTTCGGTACACTTGTCGATGCCTTTTCTATCATTGCTGTGGCAGCAGGAACAATCGGCCCTATTGGTTTTCTTGGTTTGCAAGCAAGTTACGGACTCCAAGAAATATTTGGCATCCCTAACGAATTTAGCACACAGGTTTTAATTATCATTGCCGTGGTTTTAATCTCGACAATATCAGCTATAACGGGTCTGTATAAAGGGATTCAGTTTTTAAGCAGCTTTAATGTTCGTCTTGCTTTAGGGTTGATGATTTTTATTGTGATTTTTGGCCCTGGAGGATTCATTATTGATCATTTCGTTTCATCGTTTGGATTCTATGTGGATCAGTTTATACCTATGAGTACATTCCGTGGCGACTCTGATTGGTTATCACTATGGACTGTGTTCTTTTGGGGATGGTTTATTGGTTATGGGCCAATGATGGCTATTCTAGTAAGTCGTATTTCACGCGGTCGTACGATTCGTGAAATCATCGTAGCTATTTCCATTTTTGCACCCATTATCTCTACTTTCTGGTTTACAATTCTTGGCGGCTCAGGTATATTCTTTGAGCTTCAGAATCCAGGATCAATCTCTGAAGCCCTAAATGCGGCAGGAAAGCCCGCAGCTATGTTTGCCATCACCGAGCAATTTCCGTTGGCAGCTATTATTTCACCTTTGTTCTTATTACTGACAATTCTGTTCGTAGTGACAACGAGTGATTCGATGTCTTATACCATTGCCATGGCCGTTACAGGTGAAGGGAATCCGAAAAAATGGCTCCGTGTTTTCTGGTCTGTCATTATGGGTGCTATTGCAGCGATTCTTCTCATTACCGGAGACAGTGGTATTACACAGTTGCAGAACTTTATTGTCGTGACAGCCGTGCCTGTATCTCTGCTATTATTGCCAATGATTTGGCTCGCCCCACGGGTTGCCAGACAAATGGCTATTGAACAGAATATAAAGAAGTAAAATAAAGAGCTCTTGCGCGTTAGATTCGCGCAAAGAGCTCTTTATTATTTTTGACGAAGAACAGCACGGACGGGGCTCCCATCTGCTTGCTCCATCTTGAGCGGGAAGGCCATAAGCTCATATGTTCCAGGAGCGACATGGTCAAGAACAATGCCTTCAAGGATCAGAATGTCATGGTTATAAAGGGAGTGGTGAGCTTGTAAGGACTCGCTCGTCTCGGGATCAACAGAAGGAGTGTCAACACCAATTAGATCGATGCCCTGCTCTTTTAAATAAGGGCCCACATCCTCATCGATCACGGTATAATTATTAGGGAAATGTGTTCGATCCTCCCAACTGATCGAACGGAACAACACCTTACTCACACCTTCAAACGCAAACGCCTGTAAATCTTCCTTCGTAATGACATCTTTGCCTTCCATATTGACGACTAGTGCATCACCGTAGAAGCGATGAACATCAAGATCAGCCATTTTTAATCCATCGTTATCATAATGAAAGGGTGCATCGACATGTGTGCCGATGTGATTGCTCCCTTTATGGCTTTCAATATTGACAGAGCCGGTTTCTTCCATGGATGCGGTTAACTGATAGTGGAAAGGTTCGTCACCAGGCCATGGGGGTGTGGAATCATTGAGTGTCATGGAAATGTCAATCAGCTTCATCAAGTTACCTCCTTAAGCAATCGTGTCTCGCTCATTTTTAAACTTTTTTTGTTTTCCGTGTTTGACAATATCCTTTAAGATCATCATAACCTCATAAAGGTCTGTGTAGGAAGTGTAAAAAGCTATCGGCGCCAAACGGATCACGTTCGGTGAACGAAAATCTGGTATGACATGAGCTTGCTTCAATGCTTTGCAAATGCTTGCCGCTTCTTCATGAATTAAGCTCACATGCCCGCCACGTCGCTGATCTTCCTCAGGATTTGCTATGGTAAATCCCAACTGAGCTAATTCCTCTTCAATAAAGTTCATCATAAAGCGCGTCTGTTTTAGTGATTTTTGCCGTACTTGTTCGATTCCCGCCTCTTGAAAAATGTCCAGTGATCCAAGTAACGGAGCTGAGCTTAAAATATGCGGTGTACCCATTTGGAAAGCGCCGGCACTTTCTGCAGGGGTAAGATCGTGATCCATGTCGAATTGCTTGTCTTTATTAGAACTGAACCAACCAGCGAGACCTGGTTTTCGGCCCAGATGCTTCTCATGCACAAACAATCCCCCTACACCACCAGGGCCGCTGTTTAAATATTTGTACGTACACCAAACAGCAAAATCTACACCCCAGTCATGGAGCTCGTGAGGGAGGGCGCCAATAGAGTGAGCTAGATCAAAGCCAACGGTAATCCCTCGGTCTTTGGCGGCTTCCGTAATTTTTTCAATATTGAGCAGCTGCCCGCTCCGATAAAGCACAGACGGCAGCAGTACAAGGGCAACCTCATCATTCAATGCGTCGATGATCGAGTCTTCTGATAAGGTATAACCATCGGCACTTTTTACTTGAACTAGATGTTCAGAAGGTTCATAGCCATGAAGCTCAAGCTGACTCTTTAGTGCATAAATATCAGATGGAAAATTCAGTTCGTCTGCCACGATTTTAGTCTTTTTTCCTTCAGGTTTATAAAAAGTAGCCAGCAGTTGATGTAAATTTGTTGTGATTGATCCCGTGTTAATGACTTCTGCAGGCTTTGCACCAATCAGTGGAGCGGTTTTTGCCCCGAGTTTTTCTGATAGATAAAACCATGGTTCTTTACCTTCTGTCCAGCCATTAATGCCGAGTTGTTTCCAATCTTGGAGCGATGTGAGCAAGGCTTGTTCCGACCGCTTAGATAAAAGGCCGAGGGAGTTTCCGTCCATATAATATGTATTCTCAGGTAAATGGAACTCCTGCTTAAACTGTTGTAATGGATCCTCTTGATCTAGTTTCACAGCGACTTCTTTTGTTAGACGTTGCATAGATATCCCATCCTTCCCAGAAACTACTTTCCTTTACCATAACAAGCGAACTGCTGTTAAAAGAACTGCCATGATAGACAGTTCTTTGTACTATTTCATATACCCATGTTTAACAAGGACAGCTTTGACTAGCCGATAGGAGTAATCCTCTGGAAGTGCTTCCTTGAGCGGCCGTAGTTTTTTTTCATCCAATTTACTATATTCCATTAAAACATTCTCTTCTTGCACATCATTAAACCATACATCCCAATCTATCATTTCACCTTCTCTAATAGACCGGAAGATATGATTTTCAATCGTTTGTGCACTCATTTCTCGGAGTTCCGCAACTTCCTCAATTGTCTTCTCATCCTTTTTCCACATGTCAAAAGAGATCTCATGACTTGGCCTCGGATCGGCAGGGTCCTTTTTCTTGACCCTGCTTGGCTGGGAATAGGAAGCGGGTGGCTTAGGGCGTGATTCTGCTTCCTCAGCCCACGGCTTAATTTTCTCTAGAAAGGCTTCTCCATACTGCTCAAACTTTTGTTCGCCGACGCCCTTCATTCTCAGCATTTCCCTTTCGTTCATAGGAAGGTAGATCGTAAAATCCTTTAACGTAGCATCTGAGAAAATAACGTAAGGAGGCAGATTAGCAGTATCAGCTAATTCTTTTCGCAACACTCGAAGCACTTCAAATTTATCTACATCATAGTCGATCTCTTGCTCTGATGTTGTCGTTTCAACAAGCATTTTTACGGGCTTTTCCCCTTTTAGAACGGTAACGGATTCAGGTGTAAGCTTTAATGTTGGATACCTTCCCTCACCAGGGCTCAACAGGCCTTCCGCCGTTAAAAAGTTGATAAATTGCGTGAGTCCTTTTTCTGTATAATGAGATAAAATTCCGTATGTTGTCAGCTTATGGAATTTAAATTGTAATACTTTTTGATCAGAGGAGCCACGAAGCACTTTGGCCGTTAACCCTGCTCCAAATCGCTCACCCATTCGTTTAACACAGGATAGCACCATTTGTGCTTCCTTTGTCATGTCTTTCTCTTCCCCTTCATATAGGCAGTTGGAGCATTTCCCGCACGGTTCGGTATGAGTAGGGTCGGCGAAATAGTCAAGAATATATTGCTGAAGGCACATATGTGTATGGCAGTAATTGATCATCGATTGAAGTTTCTGATATTCATCCTTCTTTTTCTCTTCACCCATCATCGACTGGTCAATTAAAAAGCGCTGCAGGTGAATATCTTGCCCAGAAAAAAGCAGCACACAATCGCCGGGCTCACCATCTCGCCCGGCACGGCCGGCTTCCTGGTAATAGGACTCAATATTCATCGGCATCGAGTAATGAATAACATAGCGGACATTCGATTTATCGATCCCCATGCCAAATGCGTTTGTAGCAATAATCGTTGTGATTTCATCCTGGACGAAATCACTTTGCACTTGCTTTCGCTGATTTTCGGTCATTCCAGCATGGTACTTCCCGGCAGAAAAGCCTTTCTTGGACAGGAAGTTTTGCAAGTGGTCAGCATCTTTTCGTGTAGCGGTGTAAATAATACCTGACTCATTGGGCCGCTGTTCTAAATATTCAAGAATAAAATCACGCTTATCCCGTCCTTTTATCATACGAAAAGATAAGTTTTCACGGGCGAATCCTGTATTCACAACGGATTCATCTGTCACCTGAATCAACTTTTTGATATCTCTGATTACTTCTTGTGTCGCTGTAGCCGTTAACCCCATAATGACAGGGAGATTTGGGATTTGGTAAAGCGTTTGAACGATTGAGCGATAGCTTGGCCGAAAGTCATGCCCCCATTGCGAGATACAATGGGCTTCATCAAAAGCAATTAAAGACAGTTTGATCTGTTTAATCGTTGATAGAAAGGAACTGGAATCAAAGCGTTCAGGGGCCACATAAACAAACTGATAGCGTCCGCGCTTCATGTCATGAATACGGTCACGCTGCTCTTCAAATGACAGGGAGCTATTAATATAAGTTGCCGCAATCCCGTAGGAGGAAAGCGCATCAACCTGATCTTTCATAAGAGAAATTAGTGGTGAAATAATGATGGCTGTGCCTTCTAAAGTAAGACCGGGAATTTGATAACAGAGCGATTTCCCTCCGCCCGTTGGCATTACAGCAAGTGTGTTTCTATTTTGCAGAACATGTTGAATCGCTTCCTCCTGACCAGGACGAAACGATGTGAATCCATAATATTCTTGTAAAAAACTTTTAGCTTGTTCGATCATGTTTAGATCATCCTTTAGAGAATTCTTTTCCTATCGTATCATGTTTTGATTTACTTGAAAGGGGAAAAATAAGGGGTGTACATTTATTTTAATTAGACTGAGGGTTCAAAAAGCTTCTGAGTGCGAAATAGCAAGTTAACGAAGAGATTCGCCGCTTCCCATTTGCTGACTTTTTGAACAACCTTTTAGGAAGGTGAAATATAGTGAAAGCAATCGTAATAGAACAGTATGGTGGAAAAGAACAATTGATAGAACGAGAGGTGCCCGCCCCAGAAATACAGCAAGATCAAGTGTTAGTTGAACTTCATGCAACATCGATTAACCCGATTGATTGGAAATTAAGAGAGGGATATTTACAGGAGAAACTAAATTTTGAATTCCCGATTATCCTAGGATGGGATGCAGCAGGAGTCGTGAAGAAAATAGGAAGTGCAGTGAAAAATTTTAAAGAAGGTGACCGGGTATTTGCTCGTCCAGAGACAACGAGGAACGGAACTTATGCACAGTACGCAGCCGTTGATGAATATTTGCTAGCCCACCTTCCCGATTCGATATCTTATGAGGAGGCGGCAGCTGTTCCTCTTGCAGGATTAACAGCTTGGCAATGTCTCGTTGATTTTGCCAATATAAAAAAAGGCGATAAGGTTCTGATCCATGCTGGCTCAGGCGGTGTTGGTCATTTTGCGATTCAAATTGCCAAGTCCTTTGGAGCCACAGTTGCTGCAACTGCTAGCAGCCGTAATCAAGATTGGGTAGAAGAACTTGGTGTCGATCACTTTATCGATTATAAACAAGAGGATTTCTCAGAGCTATTAAGTGATTATGATATTGTCCTCGATACGATGGGCGGCGACATTCAGGAAAAAAGCTTCAAGGTGCTGAAAGAAGGTGGCCGAATGCCATCAATTGTCCAGCCGCCAGATGGAGAAGTGGCAGAATCCTTTGGCGTGAAAGCTGGGTTTGTCTGGCTTGAGCCTGATGGCGGTAAGTTAAGCAAGCTTGCCAACCTGATGGTGAAAGGGGAAATGAAGCCTGTTATTGGTCATCAATTTGACTTTAGTGAACAAGGATTGAAGAAAGCGCATGAGTTAAGTGAGACCCATCATGCTAAAGGGAAGATTGTTATTTCTATTTAATCAAAAAGTTAACCTCAGGTCATCTTTAAAGGCCTGAGGTTTTCTACTGTTAAAATCGGCAAATGTGCAATTAGGATTCGATTTCGTGCAATTAATCAGTTTAATATGCAATTAACTTCTTTTTCGTGCAATAATGCCATTAAATATGCAATTAGTACGTTCATTCGTGCAATTATTATTTCCAGTCCACTACAGGGGTGTACCGGGGCGCCGGGCAAAGCCTTGACGTAAAAGTAAGTGTTACGGTTATCGTCAATAAGAAAAAAGGGGCAGTTCCCCCTTGAATAGAGGAACTGTCCCTTTATTTTGAGACTGTATGCGGTGAGGGTGAGACGATCGAGTGAATAATTCCTCCTGCGATACCACCAATAAGCGCTGGTACGAGCCAACTTAGATTAATCTCATAAAACGGTAATGATTGAATATAAGGTGTAACTGCCGATAATGGTACGCCTGCAGCTACAAGCCCATCATATAAGCTAACAAGACTAGTCAGAATAATTGCTCCTCTGTAAACGTAAGGTGAATGATGAATGATTCCCCCTGTAAAGGTAAGAATAATTAACACGATAGCAATAGGATACACGAATACAAGTACAGGAACAGAATAGGCAATAATCTGGTTCAGTCCTAAATTAGCAATAGCAAAGCTTATGATGGTAACGGCTAAAGCAACTTGCTTGTAAGACAGTGATGGGAAACGGCTGCTGAAGAATTGAGCACAGGCAACAACTAATCCAACACATGTAGTAAAACAGGCCAGTCCTACTATAAGGCCTAAGAGGAGGGTGCCGATATCTCCATACATTATATTAGCAGCTCCTGCGAGGATCGCGCTTCCATTATCATAATTTCCTTCTGTTGCCATTTTAGCGCCTATCCATCCGATAGAGATATAAACACTCATTAATCCAAATGCGGCTACACTTCCAGCCTGGAATGTACGAAACGTGAGCATTTTTGAGCTAACCCCTCTGTCGCGTAATGAAGTGACAGTAATAATTCCGAATGCTAAAGCGGCGATAGCATCCATTGTTAGGTAGCCCTCTATAAAACCTGTGAAAAATGGCTGTGCACTATACTTTTCATTCGCTTGCTGTACCTCACCCGATAACAAAAAGAAACTCCCGATAACTAAGCCGACGATAGAGATGAACAGTGCTGGTGTCAGCCATTGGCCGATCCGGTCTACAAGCTTAGATGGATTCAAACTTATAAAAAACACTAGTCCGAGGAATAGTGCAGTAAATAATAGTAAACCTAAAGAAGAAGATTCTGTTAACCAAGGAGCAAGCCCTGACTCATAAGCTACACTTGTAGCACGGGGAATAGCAAAGAGAGGCCCGATGGTCAAATAAACAACAGATATAAACACAATTCCGAACAAAGGATGGACACGACTGGCTAATTCAATGGCTCCGCCCCTAATACGGGAAATAGCGATGACAGTAATAATAGGAATCCCAACTCCTGTCAGGATAAACCCGGCAATGGCGGGTAAGTAGGAAGTTCCGGATTCCATTCCAAGTGTAACTGGATATATTAAGTTTCCGGCACCAAAAAATAAAGCAAATAAAGTAAAGCCGGTAAAGAGTGTATCTCTTCCTTTCATGTCTGTTCCTCCTCTAAGGTGTCAGTTGTATATAGGGTCAAAGTGATTCTTAACAAAAGAAGCATTCTACTATAAGTGTTTCATCACCGCCGTAATATTATCAATGTCAAAAAATTATGTCAATGTTTAAAGGTTAGGATGTCATTTAAAAGGGGAGCGTTTACATAGTTATTTTAAACTTTTCGGTACAATATAGTTTACAGATGAAAAGTAGCAATATAGAATATGTCTATGTTATTAGCGAATATACATAATCCTTTTCAAAGTAAGGAGACATTTTATGATTGATTCACTTCTGTTAGAACTAATGCTGGTCGGTCTTTTGGGGATCGGCTCACAGTGGATATCCTGGCGTTTTCGCCTTCCCGCTATTGTTGTCATGTCGATTGTTGGTTTACTTGCCGGTCCGGTTTTTGGGTTGATGAATCCTGAACAGGACTTTGGCAATTTATATAGTCCGATCATCTCACTTGCTGTTGCCGTCATTTTATTTGAAGGCAGTCTCAACTTAGACTTTAAGGAAGTCAAAGGGCTCGGGAGACCTGTATTTCGAGTAGTTACATTTGGTGCCTTTATCAGCTGGGTACTTGGTTTGCTAGCTGCTCATTATGTCGCTGGTTTATCTTGGGCTGTAGCGTTTGTAATCGCAGCCTTGTTTATAGTTACAGGTCCAACCGTTATTTTACCTTTATTAAGACAGTCAAAATTGAAGCCAAGACCAGCAAAGATTTTAAAATGGGAAGGGATTATTGTAGATCCCATTGGTGCTTTGCTTGCTGTATTTGCTTTTGAGATCACTGAATTTCTTGTCGGTACCAATCATTCACCTATGGCACTGCTCTCGTTTTTCCTGGCAGCCATTTTTGCGGTGATGCTCGGATATGCATGTGGTAAAGGCGTAGGCTGGATGTTTGAAACAGGTTATGTTCCGGAATACTTGAAGTCTCCTGTCGTACTTACCGTTGTCATCGCTTGTTTCACTATTGCGGATGAAATTACTCACGAAACGGGATTGTTGTCTGTAACAGCAATGGGGATGACCCTTGCTAATATGCATATCTCTTCGATAGCAGATATGAAGCACTTTAAGGAGAGTATTTCATTATTGTTGACATCAACAATCTTTGTACTTTTGACAGCCTCTCTCACACGTGAAACGTTACTGCAAATTTTCAATATTGAAATCATCGGGTTTGTACTCTTAATGTTATTTGTCGTTCGTCCGCTGTCCATTTTTGTATCGACGTGGGGTACCGATTTATCCCGACCTGAGAAGCTGCTGGTCGGCTGGATTGCACCTCGCGGGATTGTGGCGCTTACCGTTTCCGGCTATTTTGCGGGTGTTTTATTAGATGCGGGATTTGAAGATGCTTCAATCTTAATTTCTCTTACCTTTGCACTCGTCTTTACCACCGTTGTGGCTCATGGTTTTTCAATTGGCTGGTTATCGAAAAAACTTGGTCTGTCTATGGAAGGACCACCTGGGGTCTTGCTTGTTGGTGGAAGTAAATTTACAACTAAACTTGCAAAAGCACTCCAAGATGTAAAAGTTCCTGTACTAGTCAGTGATTCCTCATGGGAAAGATTGTCGAGTGCACGGGCAGAGGGGATAAAATCTTACCACGGAGAAATCTTATCGGAGCAGACAGAGTATAAACTCGATATGACACCATATGAATACATGCTGGCTGCCACCGAGTTTGATTCGTATAATGCATTAGTTTGTACTACCTTTGTACCAGAATTTGGTCGCAACAACTTGTTCCAACTAAGTTTAAGTAAACGTGAAGGCGACAAGCTCGAGGACCTTGTTCATACGATTGGCGGGCGTGTACTATCTAAAGTGGGGGCTTCATGGGAAGAGTTGAATACGATGGTCGAACACGGCTATGTATTTAGACGAACAAACATTACCGAACGGTACACGTATCGGGACTATTTGAATAATATCGACGATCAAGCTATCCAAATATTCGTGAAAAAGCCTAGTAAAAAAGTAGAATTCTTTAGTGAAGAAATTGAAGCAAGAGTTGAGCAGGGGGACGTGGTTGTTTCCTTAACACCGCCAAAAAAAGAACTTGAAAAAATTCAAGAGAAGCTGGAGAGGCAGCGGAAGGCGAAAGATAAACAACCTGAGGCCGAAAGTGAATAGGAAAGATAACAAGCATTATGAATGACTACACACTATATAATGCCCTGTCCCCGTGTTAGAGTGGGTCAACAGGGATAAATACTATCTAGATTAGTCAAGAAAAAGGGTGTGCGATTAGGATCGCACACCCCTTTTTCATAGCTTAGGAAGCTATGGAAGGATTTGATTGTGGATAAGGTTACTCGAAGTTAGCACATCCAGCGCCAGCGCGCAAGACACGAAAGACTAGTCAATCGTTTCCGTGGAGGAAAACCACTCCACTGCGCTGCTTGCCTTATGCTTGTCGTGTCTCCCGGGGCGTTTGCGCTTTTGTTCATATGTTTATTTAGCTTCAGCTAGTTTATGGTTAAGATCTTTCAACTGTTCTTCCATGCGAGCCAGCTGATTTTCCGCGTTTTGCACGTTGGCCCCTGTTGCTTCAAGCTTATCTAGATCTCCTTGGATACGTACATAGTCTAATTTAAGAGCAGCAATTTCATTCTCAATTTCTTTCCTCGTCATCAAACAACACCCCCTTCTTTTATTGTAGAGGTTGTGTCAAGGGGTTATAATAGTGGAAATTTTCTTTAACGAATGAAAAGGGAGGCTGAACAGATGAGGGTGGAAAGACCAGTTGATTCAAAATTGTTTGCTAAGCAGGCTGAACCACTTTTATTACATAAAGAAGCGGAGAATAACCTGCCGCTCGGCATTATTGAACGTTGGAAACACACGACTGGGGAAGAGACTTCTGCGTTTATGCTCGAGTTATATGATGGGGATAGCCTTGTCTATATGACACTGAGGACCCCGCCGTATTTATGGATCCTGCCAGCAATTTCGACAGTAACCAGGGCAGAAATCAAGTTTTTAGTCGACTTTTTATTTGCAAACGGGTACGAAGTCCCTGGTGTGCTTGGCCAGTCTGAAGTTGTGCAATGGTTTGTGGAAGCATGGGAAGAATGCAGCGGGCAAAAGGGTGAGCTTCATATGAGGCAAGGCATTTATCGGTTAGGTAAGCTAGAAAAAATTACGAAAGCAGAAGGGGAGTTAGTGGTAGCCAAACAACAGGATTACATGCTTTTAGTTGATTGGCTGCTGGCTTTTAGTGAGCAGACAAGTGACTCCTTTAATAGAGTGTGGGCCGAACAACTCGCTGGTGATATGATTGCAGATCAAAAAATGCACTTTTGGGAGGTTGATGGAAGCTATGTGTCGATGGTCTGTCGAGCTCGTTCAACACTAAATGGTGCCACAGTGAATGCTGTCTTTACTCCAGATGAATGTAAGCGCAAGGGGTATGCTACACAAGCTGTAGCTGCATTAACAGATAAGTTGCTAAATGAAGGGTATCATTTTTGTGCTCTTTATACGAACTTATCCAATACAACATCCAACTCCATCTATCAAAAAATTGGTTACAAGATTGTTGGTCAATCACTCGTTTATCATTTTAAAAAGTAATTAATATCCCCGCTATCCAAATGACAGCGGGGATTTATTAATGCTCTGTTTTGTTTGCCAGCCACTCATGATAAAAGTGTGTGATGACCGTTTTCACAAGTGCATAAGCTGGAATCGCAAATAACAGTCCAAGGAAACCTGCTAAACTACCTGCGGCCAAAATGATGGTAATGACCGTTAATGGATGGATGTCTAAAGCTTTCCCCATAACGTTAGGTGACACAAGGTTACCCTCAATTTGCTGAGCTACAACCATGATGATCGCGACATATAAAACTAAAATCGGTTTTTGGAATAAGGCTACTAAAACAGCAGGGATAACCGCTAAGAAAGGGCCTACGAATGGAATGACGTTCATTAGCATAGCGAATAAGGCCAAGGTTAATGAGTAGTGCAAGCCGATTACTAAATAGCCTACAAGTAAAATCATTCCGACAAAAACACTGACAGTAAGCTGACCGATAATAAATGAATTTAACGTGTGGTCCATAGATTTGGCGAGTTTTTCAAAGCTTTTCCCGAATCGTTCATTCAAAAATTGCCTAACAAAAGGGACAAGTTTATCGCCATCTTTCAGCATAAAGAATAAGAATAGAGGGACTAGGACAAGAGCAAATACAAAGCCAATGAACTGACTAATTACATCGATAATAATGGTGGAAGCACCTTTTAAGTAAGATTCCAAGTTTTGTATGACACCGTTGATGGCACTATTGAATTGATCGGGAATAATAGCCTGGTTTTGCTGCCAGTAATTAATGGTTTCTCCGACCATGTCGATCATTCTCGGGAAGTTATCAATTAATCTTGAGAATTGTTCTTGGGCGATCGGTGCGATAAAACGGGTGATTAAGAAGCCAATGAAAATAAATAAGAGAAAGATAATTAAAATCGCAAGCAGTCTTGGCACACGGTATTTTTCTAAGAAAAGCAGGACAGGTCGTGAAATGTAAAAGAGAATGCCGCCGCCGATAAAAGGTATGGCTATGGCGGTTAAATAGGTGAAGAGAGGATCAAAGAAAAAATGAATTTCATGTATGAGTAAGATGAATAGTGAGAGCAGGATCCCAGCAATTAAACTTTGAAACCAGCGTTTATGAATCATGCGGAACACACCTTTATGTATTTATTTTCAGTATCTTTAAGATATTCGCCTTATAAAGTGAAATTCCTGCTATTGGAGGAAAATACAGTCTACAAAAATAATATGATATAAGGTTATCACTATTGCTCTTTCATTGAAAACATTTTTCAAAAAGCATATGGTTAGGATAATAAAGATACTTGCAGAGGAGAATGAGCATGAAAGATGAATTATTAAGGCGGTTTACAAGTTATGTCAAGGTCGACACACAGTCGGATGAATCAAACGAGACCTGTCCATCGACGGAAGGACAGCTTACACTTGCCAAACAACTGGTTGAGGAGTTAAAAGAAATCGGGATGGAAGAGGTAACAATGGATGGAAATGGGTACGTCATGGCTACGCTTCCCGCCAATACAGAGAAAGCTCTTCCTGTAATCGGATTTTTAGCACATGTAGATACAGCAAGGGATTTCACAGGAAAAAATGTTCGCCCTCAAGTTATTGAAAATTATGATGGCGGTGATATTCATTTGAATGAGGAGGTAGTTCTTTCCCCGAGTGATTTTGAGGAATTACTTACATATAAAGGCCATACCCTTGTGACGACGGATGGCACGACATTACTTGGGGCTGATAATAAAGCGGGTGTCACGGAAATTATGACAGCTATGCACTATTTGATTGATCATCCCGACATTAAACACGGGAAGGTACGTGTCGCTTTTACTCCAGATGAGGAGATCGGGAGAGGACCGCATAAGTTTGACGTCGAGCAATTTGGTGCTGATTTTGCTTATACTGTAGATGGCGGACCGCTTGGTGAGCTCCAATATGAAAGCTTTAATGCGGCTGATGTAAAAATAAACTTCAACGGCAATAGTGTTCACCCTGGAACAGCTAAAGGTAAGATGGTCAATGCTTCAAAGCTTGCCGTGGAGTTTATTGAACAACTGCCAAAGCAGGAAGCACCAGAATTTACTTCTGAATATGATGGTTTTTATCACCTTGTTTCTTTCCAAGGCGATGTGGAAGCAGCCCAGTTGTACTATTTGATTAGAGATTTTGACAAAGCGGCATTTGCGGAACGAAAAGACAACCTGCTTTCTATTGCCTCACAATTAAAGGAGAAATACGGCGAGGATCGTGTTAGCATAAATGTGAATGATCAATATTATAATATGAAAGACAAAATTGAACCGGCGAAGGAAATTGTTGATGTTGCTTATCAAGCGATGACCAACCTGTCTATCGATCCGATTGTGCGGCCGATTAGAGGGGGCACGGATGGATCACAGCTTTCATATATGGGTTTGCCCACACCAAACCTTTTTACGGGAGGGGAGAACTTCCACGGTAAATATGAATACGTCTCCCTAGATAACATGGTGAAGTCTACACAGGTTATCGTAGAAATTTGTAGACTTTTTACGGAGGATCGTAAAAAATCCGTATAGTTTGTACATCAACTACCATAATAATACTAGTTAACCGGACAGGGACATATATCTGTTGACAAATGCCGGAACCATGCTATGATGAAATAAGAATTAGCATTTCCTAAAGGGGAGTAGCTGGACAATAAAGTCGTCATTACGGGATCACCCCCGGCTTTATTGGCAACGGGCGTTGTTAGCGAGACCTTTACCCACCAGGGTAAAGGTCTGTTTTTTTATGGTCCTTACCTAAAATGGTGGGATCATTTTTTATTGAAAAAGGAGAGTAACAAACATGGATGCTCAATTATTGATTGAATATGGCTGGGTATTACTTGTGCTCATCGGTTTAGAAGGTATTCTCGCTGCTGATAACGCACTAGTACTCGCCATAATGGTAAGACATTTACCACCAGATAAACGAAAGAAGGCCCTGTTTTATGGACTGTTAGGTGCATTTATCCTGCGGTTTGGTTCATTATTTGTCATTTCTTTCCTCGTCGATGTATGGCAGGTACAAGCTCTGGGTGCGGCTTACTTACTGTTCATCTCTGGTAAAAACTTGTATGACAGGTGGAAATCTAGAGGAGACGCAGAGGCTGCATCAGATCCTGATGATGCTGAGGTGGATACAGAAGGCCAAGGAAGTGGCTTTTGGATGACGGTGCTAAAAGTAGAGCTTGCCGATTTGGCATTTGCGGTCGATTCCATTCTGGCAGCCGTTGCGTTAGCTGTAGCCCTGCCTGAAACACCATTGCCGCCGGTAGGAAGTTTAGACGGCGGACAGTTTGCTGTCATCTTGACGGGTGGTATGATCGGGATTATTATTATGCGTTTTGCGGCCAATATTTTTGTGGAAATTCTTCACTCACGGCCAGGTCTTGAAGTTGCAGCCTTTCTCATTGTTGGCTGGGTAGGGGTGAAACTGGCAGTCGCAACACTTGCCCACCCTGATATTGCCTTGCTAAGTGATGGCTTTGCACACTCAACTGCCTGGAAGTTGTTCTTTTACTCCGTATTAGTACTAATCGCAGCCGCAGGTTGGTTCTTATCAGGTAAAAAAGGGGAACCGGAAAAACAAGGGCAATCTGATCAATAAGAAAGAGAGAGGAGAGCCTTATCATATAAGGCTCTCTTTTAACTATCAAAAGTTTAGGGGGATAACCAAATGGGAAAGGCAGCAGAGACACCATCTGAGCAATTTCGTTACGTGAAAAAGCGCATTCAAATGCTGAATCAAGTCGTTGAGGTGATGGATCCAGAACAAGTCGATCAGGAAGACTTTGAGCGGATCCTTGACATGATTGAACAACTGCAGATGAAAATGCAGCGTTTTAAAAAAGACTGGGAATAGGGATAGGGAGTTGACTACTGTGGAATTTCGTCCAATCACCCAAGCTGAAGCTGAAATCATTGCCGGGTGGCATTACCCAAAGGAATACAGCTTCTACGATATGAAAGCCGATAAAGAAGACTATGAGGAGTTTATTAACCCTGACGTGAGAAGTGAACATACATACAGTGTCTATCAGAAAGGACAGTTAATCGGCTTTCTCACAGCTAATTCAGCTGCTCCGAAAACCGTCACTATCGGTCTTGGTATGCAACCTGACCTAACTGGAAAAGGAGGCGGAAGCCTATTCTTAGAGAGTTGCCTTGATTTCGTGTACGAACACTATGAGCCATCGAAGATCACATTATCCGTCGCATCTTTTAACAAAAGAGCCATTAAAGTGTATAAGCGGGCAGGATTTGTTTACGTTAAGTCATTTCAGCAGCAAACGAACGGAAGCATTTATGAATTTGTCCAAATGGAAAAGTCGTGAGATACAAGTTATCTCACGACTCTTTGGTAGTTTAACAGCAACTTGAGTGCTTCATAAGTGAGAACGCCACGCCATTCTTGTTTGGCTTCTTCCCAGCTTTCTGAGTATGCATTCCATTCCCACGGAGGTTCGATAAATGGGTCATTCTCTAAAGCTTGAATGAAAAAAGCCAAGTTATCATCAATCTTCTTTTTTGGAATTCCAAATTGAGTGCTTTCCGGGTCTAGTATAAATTTTAACGGAAAAGGTACGTAATTTTTCCACTTTTCCTCATCAATAACAACAAGGGATTGGACCGCTTTTCCTAGCTGCTCCGCTGCTGTGTTCGTCACTAAATCAGGGTGCAGTTGAAAGAAACGCTTATAACAATAGACTTCATGTTCAGATTCAAAGGTGGTTAAACTTAAGAAATAATCGACACACTGTTGTACTAACTGATCGACATCGAGGCGGGTGACTTCGCTGCGATAGCGACGCAGATAGCCGATGATTTCTGCACTAGGATTCCCCCAGTGATGATCAATCCAGGACATCCCATCCTCATGAACCGTCCACCAGAAGGCGTGCGGATATTCATTAACCTCTGGCGGCACAGCGTACCAGCCTTGCCGTTCACTATTGAAATGATTCTCAAGGTAACGAATCGCTTTTCCAATCATTTGCTTCGCCCGTGGGTCATTATCAATTTGCACTAAAACTTGCAAGGCAATGGTTGTAGCTATCGAGGAAGAATGCGGCAGTCTAATATCAGCCTCCAGCCCTTTTCCAAAACCACCATCTTCGTTTTGGTATCCAGACAGTACAGCTATGATTTCATGTTGATGCCCGTCTTCAATCAGATGTTTAACTCGGGCCTTTTCGAGGTCACGCCCATGTTCAAGGATCCAATTTTTTGCACGTTCAAAGTTGCCATTGGACAGTACTATCAAAAATGATCATCTCCTATCTTAAGGCTTGTTTCGCCATGGGAAGGGGGAATTCCTTTTTCTATGTAAGCAAATGATTTCATTTGAAAATACCTGCTCGTTTACAATGAGTAGACTAGATAATTTTTTTCGATTTAAAAGGAGTAGATACAATGGCGTTTCATCACTTTCATCTTAAAGCAAACTGGCCGGGTGGGCGTAACGAGGTCGGCTCTATCGAAGCAGATAAACTGAAAACAAAGATCTCGATTCCTAAAGAAATGGATGGACCGGATATTGGCACAAATCCAGATGAGATGCTGTTAGGGGCTGCAGCTACCTGTTATATCATCAGCTTGGCAGCAATGATTGAGCGTGCTCAATTGCCGCTAAAGGAGATGGACATGGAGTCTGAAGGGATCGTTGATGTTACAGATGGGATCTTTACGTATAAAAAGATTGTTCATCGACCAAGAGTGGTCCTGACCAATGATGCAAGCCAGAAAGAACTGACTAGATTGCAAAAGCTAGTCGACAAAGCAGAGGAAAGCTGTATGATATCAAAAGCCATTCAAGGTAACGTTGAGCTTGAGATGGAAGCAGATCTTACGATTGAATAATTTTCATGAAAGGTCTCTGTCGTCATAGGGCAGGGGCTATTTGTTAAAGGAAGGAATGCGGATATGAACTTTTTCATAAGTTTTCTTATTACATATTTGTATTATCTGATCATCATCATTGGGGCATCATTCTTGAAAACTGGTAAGGATATTTGGGGCGAAGTTCTCCTCAACCAGGGGCTATATGGCTTTTTTGTTACCTTGATTGGATGTGCTATTGCTGATCTACTGATTAAAGGTAAAGTAAGACCAGTACTCCCAATGGTTGGGTTAGTTGGTGTTGTCTATGGGGCGGGTATCTTGCTTTTGTTCAATATAGGTCGAGTTCCTGTTCTTGTCTTGTTTGTGTTTGCTGCTTTCACAAGTGTTGGTTTGATGTTGTTTTATTCGATGAGAACGAAAGGAAAAAACTAACCACGTCCGTAAAGACGTGGTTTAATTTTGGCTAAAACAAGTAAACGCGGGCTTCATAAGGTGACAGCTTTACATGTTTTGTCTCGTGGTCAGAAGGATTAGGTAGATTCGTAAGTCGCAGTGCATCCAATGTTAATGTGTAGTCACTTTCAAAGCTTGCTTCAGCTGCTGTTAAATTCGCTAAAATTAATGCGGTTTGCTCATCATATGTGCGTGTATAGGCGTAGACTTGTGGATCATCTGGAAGCAACAACTCATAGGTGCCATACGTAAACAATTCATGTTGCTTTTTTAATCGTACCAGTTGTTTATAATGTGAAAGGATGGAGTGCTCATCTCGCAATTGCTGGGCAACATTAATGGATGGATAATTAGGATTGATTTTCATCCATGGCTTCCCTGTGGTGAAGCCTGCCTGATCTTCTGCTGTCCATTGCATAGGTGTTCGGCTGTTGTCACGGGATGTTTTCCATAAGATAGGCATAATTTCTTCATGTGACCAGCCGTCTGCCTTTTTATT